>CBFIBY010000188.1:0-4387 GCA_965660955.1 Crocinitomicaceae bacterium
TATCCTTTCAAAAATGTCAAAACAAAACCCGTTCTTTCACCCCTATTATGACAACCTAAATACAATAAAATGAATGAGTTAAAGTCTCCGACCATGTAAAATAAATGCCCGATGAAACATCGGGCATTTATTTTATTAAACAATTAATACTTCTAGTCTCTGTATAAAGTGCTCTTTACTGCCTTCACCAAACGCTCTACATTTGGCAATGCCTCTTCAATCAAAGTTGGTGAAAAAGCAAAAGGTGTATCCGATTGAGTGACACGCATAACTGGAGCATCCAAATAATCGAAGGCATATCGTTGCAAATGATAGGAAATCTCCGAAGAAATGGAAGCCAATGGCCATGACTCCTCTAATACAACACACCGGTTCGTTTTCTTAATAGATTCTACTAACGTTCCATAGTCCAGTGGTCGAATGGTTCTTAAATCAATTATTTCACATGAAACCCCTTCTTTCTCCAATGCCTGAGCAGCTTCATATGCTACTTTTATAATCTTACCGAAAGAAACGATTGTTACATCAGTACCTTTTCTTTTCACTTCGGCAACCCCAATTGGAATGATATACTCGCCTTCTGGAACTTCTCCTTTATCGCCATACATTTTTTCCGACTCCAAGAATACAACTGGGTCATTATCACGAATAGCCGCTTTCAATAATCCTTTCGCGTCCGAGGGATTTGAAGGAGTAATAACTTTCAATCCTGGAACATGTGCATAAAACGCTTCGAAACTTTGGGAGTGTGTTGCTCCTAATTGACCAGCTGTTCCATTTCCTCCACGGAAAACAATCGGACAGTGATACTGACCACCTGACATCTGCAACATTTTTGCAGCAGAATTGATGATTTGATCGGCAGCAAGAATGGCAAAGTTCCATGTCATGAATTCGACAATCGGTCTAAGCCCATTCATTGAGGCACCAACAGCAATTCCAGCAAAACCTAATTCTGCAATAGGCGTGTCAATAATTCGTTTTGCACCAAATTCATCAAGCATTCCTTGAGAAACTTTGTAAGCTCCATTATATTCTGCAACTTCTTCACCCATTAAGAATACGTTTTCATCACGACGCATTTCTTCGGACATAGCTTCTCTAAGTGCTTCTCTGAATTGTAAGGTTTTCATGTTTTTGCTTTTAATCCTTATGTTAAGGTGCGCCAAATTTAAAGTTTAGGAGTATAAGGTGCAAGCGGAAATGTATTTTTTGTGAAAAAATACATCGCTTTTAGCTTTTGGCTATTGACTTATGACTTGCAACGAGTCAATAGTCAACGACCGATATCAAACCCACCTTATGCTTTGCTAGGCGTGCATAATATTATTTCACGAAAATATGTTGAGATTGAAGAACTAAATCGTTCAAAGTTTGTTAAATTTGCAATTCAATTTTTCACGATAAAACAATCAACATGAAGATATTGGTTTGTATCAGTAAAGCACCTGATACCACATCAAAAATCGCCTTTTCAGCTGGAAACACACAGTTTGACGAAAACGGCGTTCAATTTATTGTCAATCCATACGACGAATGGTATGCTCTGGTCCGCGCTTTAGAATTAAAAGAAGCGGGTGGCGGAACGGTTACAATTATAACGGTTGGGGAAGCAGCGGATGATGCTATTATCAGAAAAGCTTTAGCCATTGGAGCAGATGACGCCGTTCGAATAGATGCAGCGCCGACGGATGCTTATTTCACAGCTATGCAGATCGCAAACTATGCGAAAGAAAATAGCTTCGATATGGTTCTGACTGGAAAAGAAACAATCAACTACAACGGATCTCAAGTTGCAGGAATGATTGCCGAAGGGATGGATGTTCCATTTATATCACTAGCAACAAAATTGGATATGAACGGTAGCACCGCAACTTTCGAAAGAGAAGTTACCGGAGGTGTTCAGGTTGTTGAAGCAAACACTCCATTCGTTGCATCATGTGCGAAAGGTATGGCTGAGCAACGTATTCCGAATATGAGAGGAATTATGGCGGCGAGAACAAAGCCTTTGAATGTTGTCCCAGCAGTTGCAGTTGATTCGCTTACATCATACGTTTCTTACGAGACGCCAAATGCGAAGTCGGCAGTGAAAATGATTGATCCTGAGAATATGGATGAATTAGTCGAATTATTACACAACGAAGCGAAAGTTATATAACGGGCTTCGACTGCGTTCACCCCTCTGCTGATATGAGCAGATTGAGCGGAGTCGAAAGCAAGCGAAAAATAAAAGATATGATATTAGTATATGTAAACTCAGATCACGGCATTGGCAAAGGCGCCATGGAAGTGGTTACTTATGGAAAGAAATTAGGTGACGTTACAGTCGTTACAGCTGGAAATGCTTCAGACGCAGATTTAGCTAGCTTGGGTAAATACGGTGCTTCTAAAGTATTGGTAGACCGAAACGCAAAAGCTGACGATCCTCAGCAATTGACACGATTGGTTGCCACAGCGTCAGAATCGACAGGAGCAAAAATTATTGTTTTTTCTCATGATTTACTTGCAAAATCAGTGGCACCCAGATTGTCTGTAAAACTAAAAGCAGGATTGGTAGTTGGAGCCATTGCTCTTCCAGAAACAAGCGGAGATTTCACGTGTAAAGTAAATGTGTTTTCCGGAAAAGCGTTTGGAACGGTAAAAGTGAACTCTGATGTGAAAATCATTTCACTCTTACCTAACACATTGCAACCCGAAGAATCAGGAGCCGATTGTGCTGTTGAAGATTTTGACGGCAATGTAGGTTCTGTAGGTATAACCGTAAAAGAAACGAAAATTCCAGAAGGTGAAATTCCATTGACTGAAGCTGAACTTGTTGTCAGTGCAGGTCGAGGATTGAAAGGTCCTGAGAACTGGGGCATGGTGGAAGATTTAGCAAAAACATTGGGGGCAGCGACAGCTTGCTCTCGTCCAGTTGCCGATATCGGTTGGAGACCTCATCACGAGCACGTTGGTCAGACCGGATTTGCCATTCGACCAAATTTATACATTGCTGCTGGAATTTCTGGTGCTATTCAACATTTGGCCGGTGTAAATGGTTCGAAAGTGATTGTTGTAATAAACACCGATCCAGAAGCACCATTTTTCAAAGCTGCGGATTACGGAATTTTGGGTGACGCATTCGAAGTTCTTCCTCGTTTAAACGAAGCCATGAAAAAATTCAAAGCCGCTCAATAAATATTTCATCAAGAAATCGTACTTTTGAAAGGCAAAATATTAGGGAAGCGACATGTTGCTTCCCTATTCATTTAACTCAATTCAAAGTCCTGTTGCTATAACATGGAGAAAGTAAAACTTGAAATTGTTGGTTTATCGTACAGTCAGACTCAGTCTGGTGCATACGCTCTCGTATTAGCCGAAGTTGGCGGAAAACGTAGATTACCCATAATAATTGGTGGATTTGAAGCCCAAGCCATTGCGATAGAATTGGAAAAAATGGTCCCTACCCGACCGTTGACGCACGATTTATTTAAAAGTTTCGCAAATTCTTTTTCAATAATCATCAAGGAAATCATCATTTACAAACTCGTAGAAGGAATATTTTATGCGAAGATTGTTTGTGAGAAAGATGGATTTTCAACGGAAATTGACGCCCGTACTTCAGATGCTGTTGCTATCGGTGTTCGTTTTAACTGTCCTATCTTTACCTTCGAAAACATCATTTCTAGTGCCGGAATATTATTGGATGAAAATGAAACAGGGGATGATCCAGTGGACTTACTTGATTTCGAGGATGGTGCCGAAGTTGAAGAAAGTGTAGAAAAAAAGACAGTTGAAGAATTAGAGACTGACCTTCAAGATGCCATTGCAAATGAAGATTACGAATTGGCTTCGAAAATTCGTGACGAAATTAACAAACGGACATCCTAACCCGAAAACTATTATTTTTTTTGGTCATTCAGAGTTCTGGAAAAGAATCTTAATTTTATCTTCAACTTGAAAAAACTGAATATGTCCAAACGATTACTTTCCTTTTTAATTCTTCTTGTCATTTCGTTTTCTTCATTTGGACAAGATATTCAAGGGAAATGGAAATCAAAAAAAACCGAAGGAGATTTTATCGAATTAAAAAAAGGGCAATTTGACCTTCGAATTTTCGAGGATAGTACTACAATCTCGGGTGATTATCTTTTTCAAGATTCAAATCTATTTTTATTCTCCGAAGAAGGAGGAAAAACATCTCGCTTTTCTGTTTCAAATTTGACAGATTCTTCCCTTTCACTTTCTGGAAAATTGGGAAATTTCTCTTACTCCAAGAAGGCTAAAGTTGCGCCACCTATAGTTGCAAAAGAACAGTTAAAACCAAGCGAAGGTATCACTACTATGGGGCTGATTCGCGGCCTTTTAGGTATGTTAGTTCTCCTTGCGATTGCCTTTTTGTTTAGCA
>CBFIBY010000189.1:0-4343 GCA_965660955.1 Crocinitomicaceae bacterium
CTACTTCAAAAGTAAAACTCGATCCGGGTTGACCCATTGAAAACTTGTACAAAGGCGCCAAGGTTTCTGTGTCGAATAACATACAACCATTTACAGCATTGCGCAACTGATCGGCTTTCAGTTTGATGTTGGCGTAATGCGTTGTGATTACACCAAAGGCTTTTTTATTGTACAACTCTTCGAAGAAAACTTCCGCTAAGGCGCCTCCCAAATCAGGATCGGAACCTGTTCCAAATTCATCGAGTAGAAGGAGTGTTCGTTTGTTCGTGACATTCAAAAAGTGATTCATCCGTTTCAATCGATACGAATAAGTACTCAATTCATTTTCAATCGATTGATTATCTCCGATATCCGTTAAAATACTTTTGAAAAAGAACATCTTACTGTTCGGATTTAGCGGAACTAACAATCCAGATTGCAACATAATCTGCAGCAAACCAACCGTTTTTAAGGTGATACTTTTTCCGCCTGCATTTGGTCCTGAAATGACCAACATCCGACTGAATTTATCCATTTTCAGGGCTTGCGGAAGTGTCGGTTTTCCGAGTAACTGATTATTCTTTCGCAATATCGGGTGATACGCTTCAATTAATTCCATTTCAGATTCCGAGTTGATTTTTGGCAAGTGACAATCCAAATCCATCGCCAATCTCATTTTAGCGTTGATGAAATCGAGTTTGGTAAGCAATTCCTGATAGGCTTGAATCAACTCCGTATGCTCCGCCATTTGTTTGGTCAAAGCTTTTAGAATGATCAGTATCTCTTTTCGTTCTTCGTCGAGTTGAATGTCATACTCACGATTCAGTTCTACGTTGACTTGCGGTTCCATGAACGTCAACGAACCCGTTTTACTCGAACCAACAACGTTTCCATCGATTTTCCTTTTGTGGGTCGAAACGATGGTTAAGACACGTCTGTCATTGAGGAATGCTTCCCTTGTATCTCCTAAGACGTTCGTTTTTGACAACTTCCGAATTTCCTTGTCGAAGTTTCGGTTGATTTTCGTTTTCAACGATTTCAAATAACCTCGAATTTGACTTAAATTAGTCGAAGCTTCATCTTTGATTTCACCTTTTCGATCAAACACCTTGTCGATGGCTTGAATGATTTCATCGGTATGAAAGACAGAATACAAGAGATTTGAAAGTTCCGGAAATTCCTTTTCTCGTTTGTCAAAAAAATGAATCAAACGATTGGTTAGATAGGAAGCTTGTGAAATGCGGACAAAACCCTCTTGCGGTAAAACGGAGTTTTTAATCGGCAACAATTTCAATTCTACCGACAATTCTTCAAAATCCAAAGCAGGAAATGTTTCTCCTTGAACGCGAATAGCCTGGTATTCATGAACTCTGTTGAGCGCTTTTATAATTTCATCCTCTGATGTTAAAGGACTTAGCTCTTTCAATTGCTTTTGGGCAGTTGGGCCAACGGCATACGCTTCCAACCATTCACAAAGAACATGGAACTCTAAATCTTGAAGCGTTTGTTGGTCAACTATTTGCATTTTCACGTATTGCAAACAAAGGTAACAACGTACAGGGAAATAGGTTTAATCAGCGTGAATTTCTTGAAGCGAAGTTGAATTTAGTTACTCATCAATTTCTTCGATTCTAACTTTTACCAATCCATCTCGAATGAAGTTCAATTGTTCCGCAGCGGCTCTTGATAAGTCAATAATTCTTGATTTAGTAGGCAGTCGATCATTGACCTTTACCACAACTATCGAATCATTTTTTAAATTTCGCACTTCTAAATAAGTCCCCATGGGCAGTTTTGCATGTGCGGCGGTCATCTTATTCTTATCGTACACTTCACCAGAATAGGTTTTCCGGCCATGAAATTTATTGTGATAATACGATGCCGTTCCTTCTTGTACAAAGTTTTGTATCCAAGAAAAACTCGTCAAGAAAAATACTGAAATCAAGAAAATAGGAATCTTTCGCATCATATCTGTATAAACGTTTGATTTTAGAAATCGTTACAAGCAAAAACTTTACCAAGTTTTTGGGTCGTTTCCCTTTTGGATCATCCTTTGGACTTTGGATCGCTTCGCTGTTGGATCGTCCCGAAAAGGTTCGGGACTGTTGGATGTTGGATTTAATTCTTTTGAAATAAACTAAACCCAACACCCAAATGGGCCTAATGTCCGAAGGACTTCGAATATTGCTGAGCGAAGCAAAAGCAATCCCCAATTAACCAATGCGAAGCTTCAAATTTATTACATTTGATTCCTTAAATTTTATTGCTAGAATGACCCAACTCGAATACATTAAAAATCAACTTTCCCTTAAAGAAAATTCGATTACAAACACGCTTAAATTGCTGAGTGAAAAGGCCACCGTTCCTTTTATCGCTCGCTATCGAAAGGAAATGACAAGCGGTTTGGATGAGGTTGAAATTGGAGCTATTCGTGATTTGGCAAAACAATATGATGATCTACTAGCGCGACAAAAAACGATACTATCAGCGATTGAAGAACAAGGTCAGTTGGACGAACGATTGAAACAAAGTATCGAGACTTGTTTTGATCCGCAGAAACTGGAAGATTTGTATTTGCCCTACAAGCAAAAAAGGCAAACCAAAGGAGACAAAGCCAAAAAGCATGGATTGGAGCCTCTGGCGAAAATGGTCATGTCACAAAGAGGAGGTGACCCGTATCAAATGGCGGAACGATTCGTAAGGGGCGAAATTGTTGACGAAGAAATGGCGTTGGCAGGTGCTAGAGATATCATTGCAGAATGGATAAATGAAAATGCAAGTTTGCGCGATCGATTAAGAGAATTTTTTCGTCGAAAAGGGCAATTGCAAAGCAAATTGGTCAAAGGGAAAGAGGAAGAAGCACAAACCTATAAAGACTATTTCGATTTTTCTGAGCCGCTTTACAGATGTGCTTCGCATCGCTTTTTGGCCATTTCGCGAGCGCACAAAGAAGGTGTTTTGAAAATGAAAATCGCCCTTTCAACCGAGGATGTCCTTCATACAATTGAACGTTTTTTTGTGAAAGGTCAAGATGAATGTTCCGAACAGGTGGCGATGGCGTGTAAAGAAGCGTATAAAAGGATGTTGCACGCATCGATTGAGAATGAAGTCTTGAACGAAGCAAAAGAAAAAGCGGACAAGGAAGCCCTTAAAATATTTACGAAAAATTTGCGGCAATTACTCTTGGCGCCGCCTTTGGGTTCGAAAAGAATTTTGGCCATTGACCCAGGGTTTCGAACGGGTTGCAAAGTGGTTTGCATTGATGAGAATGGAAAATTGTTGACGAATACGACGATTTACCCACATCCTCCTCAAAAAGAATCGGGACCCGCTTCAAGTAAGATTGCCCAATTGGTGCAAGCGTATAAAATTGAAGCCATTGCCATTGGAGATGGAACAGCGGGAAGAGAAACAGAGAACTTAATTAAACGCATCCGATTCGATAGAGATTTGGATGTTTTCGTTGTTCGCGAGGATGGCGCTTCGATTTATTCGGCAAGTTCTATTGCTCGGAAAGAATTTCCTGAATACGATGTAACTGTTCGAGGTGCGGTTTCCATTGGTCGTAGATTGATGGATCCTTTGGCTGAGTTGGTGAAAATTGATCCAAAATCGCTTGGAGTAGGTTCTTATCAGCATGAAGTGAATCAAACTTTATTGAAATCGGCCTTGGATGATATTGTTGTTTCTTGCGTGAATTCAGTTGGTGTCGATGTCAATACAGCTTCACCTTATTTATTGGCCTATGTTTCAGGATTAGGTCCCGCTTTGGCTGAAAATGTGATTAAATTCCGTTCCGAAAATGGACCGTTTACTTCAAGAAAGAAACTCAAAGACGTTCCAAGAATGGGTGACAAAGCATATGAACAAGCAGCAGGATTCCTGCGAGTCAGAGAAGGCAAACAACCTTTGGACAACAGTTCCGTGCATCCAGAATCGTACAAATCAGTCGAGAAAATTGCGAAAAAGGTAAAGTTGTCGGTTCCTGAATTAATCGGAAATGTTGAAATTCTTAAGAGTTTAAAAAAAGAAGAATTCCCTGATATTGACGGATTTACTTTCGATGATATCGTAGCGGAATTCCTAGAAAACAGGCCAAGGTGTTGACTTTCGACAATCGAATTTCTAAAATTGAAGATTTGGTGGAAGGAATGCTTTTACCCGGAATTGTAACCAACGTTACGGCTTTCGGGGCTTTCGTAAATATTGGAATAAAAGAAAACGGACTCATTCACAAATCTCAATTAGCCGATCATTATGTGGACGACCCTTCGACCATCGTTGCATTGCATCAACATGTTGAAGTGAAGGTGATAGAAATTGACGTGGCTCGTAAGCGAGTTGGATTGAAGAAAATGTGATGG
>CBFIBY010000190.1:0-4278 GCA_965660955.1 Crocinitomicaceae bacterium
CGCCTCCAAAATGGACGTGTCTTTAATTGAGATTGATTCTTGAAGACTCAATAAATTTTGAAATTCTTCTTTTAGAATATCTCGGTATTGTCCACTAAAATCTTTGTTGACGATTTGCATGTAGCGTTGAATGTCTTCCGACTTTTCGTGTTGCAATGCAATGTTTTCCAGGGAGGTGTTCAACTTGCGCTTAAATTGAAAATTTTTCCGATCGTAAAGTTGTCCAACCTGAACGGCTTGAATGACAAGAAGGGCAAATAATGCCGTCCCTACAAGCAAGGATACAAAGTTGATACGGATTTTTCCCAAGCGTACTTTTTTAACGAAAATAAGCGATACTTTTTCATGTAATCTGGGCTTAACCTTTTTTAACGGCAATTTCATACTTAACCCCTGACATATTCTTTCATGAGAAAGCCGTAAATTGGCACAAATATTTATAGAAAATGAAAAGTGTATTTAAACCGGAAGATGTAAAAGAGGTGTTGAATCGGATTGACAAGTTGTCGAATGAAACTCAACCCGTGTGGGGGAAAATGGATGTTGCACAAATGTTGGCGCATTGCAATGTGACGTATGAAATGGCCTATGAAGACAAACATCCCAAGGCGAAAGGGTTAAAGAAAATGATGCTCAATTGGTTTGTAAAACCCATAGTTGTGAATGAAAAACCCTACAAGAAAAATAGTCGAACAGCGCCAGAGTTTATTATTTCGGATAAGCGTGTTTTTGAAACTGAGAAAGAGCGTTTGGTGAATTACATCAACAAAACAATGGAAATTGGTGAAAAAGGATTCGAAGGAAAAGAATCGAATTCGTTTGGTGTTTTGTCTGTTCAAGAATGGAACAATTCATTTTACAAACATTTGGATCACCACTTGAGCCAATTTGGTGCCTAAGAATTGATTTTGGATAGAAATAAATTAAAGAAATTGGCTAAGCGGATTTTTCGAATTACTATTCGAGGAGTCCTCTTTTTTGTTTTGTTTATCATTCTATATCTTTCGGTTGGATTTGTGCTATCGCGCATCACGACGGCGAAAGAAAAAGTGAAAGACCAAAGCGTCGAAATATTCGTGTTGTCCAATGGTGTGCATACAGATGTTGTGATGCCGTATAAATCGGGGATAAAAAATTGGCAAAAAACTTTCCCTAGTCGTTTGACAAAAGGTAAGCAAAGGGATAAAGATTTTAATTGGGTAGCTGTGGGTTGGGGCGACAAAGGATTCTATCTGGAAACACCAACTTGGGGTGATCTAACTTTCGGAACTGCTTTCCGCGCCGCCTTTGGGTTGAGCGAAGCAGCTGTGCATGCAACGTTATATGAAGAAATGCAGGAAAGCGAGATTGCTAAATCTATTCACATTAGTCGAATACAATACAAATTGCTCGTTAAATACATTGAAAATAGCATCGTTAAAGGGGCAAATGGGATTCACAAACACATTGAAACAGATGCCGTTTATGGTGATACGGACGCCTTTTATGAATCGAAAGGAGTTTATTCAATGTTTCACACATGCAATACATGGGCGAATGGCGCATTAAAATCATGTCGACAAAGAGCTTGCTGGTGGACGTGGAATTCTTCCTCTATTCTTCGTTTACACGAAAAATAATTCCAATAAAAATCCGTATGTTAGTTAGATAAATTCACCTGAAAATGAAATTCATTCTTTTCTTTCTGTTAATGGCGTTTTCGCTACCTTCAATTGCGCAGTATATAAAGGTGATTTATGTTTTTCCAGGACAAGGAAGTGATGAACGTTTATTTTCCAAACTAGATCTTGAAGATAATTTTGATGTTCGACACATTGTTTATCCAATCCCGGAGAAAGGAGAAACCATGCAAAGTTTTGCGCTAAAATTAGTGCCTCAAATTGATACGACTGTTCCTTATTTTTTTCTCGGGACAAGCCTTGGTGGAATGTTGTCTGTTGAATTAACTGAAATTCTCTCGCCAGAAAAAACAATCATCATTTCCAGTGCAAAATCAAAACAAGAATTGCCCAATCGGTATGGTTTTATGAAGAAAGTACCCATATATAAATTGTTTAGAGGTCGAGGATTGAAAACAGGTGCGAGAATCATGCAGCCAATTGTCGAACCAGATAGAAACACGGAAAAAGAAATTTTCAAAAGTATGTTGCGATCGAAAAATCCAAAGTACATGAAACGAACGGTGGCCATGATTGTCGAATGGGAAAGACAAAAATTTTCGGATAAAATCGTTCATATTCATGGCAAAAAAGACCACACTTTACCATTTAGAAATGTGAAAGCTGATTTTGTTGTCGAAACGGGCTCGCACATGATGACCTTAACACGCCCCCAAGAGATTAAGACAATTCTCGCTTATATTTTGGAATGAAGAACTTTCCGAACGAATTTGCTTTCATTATCTTTGCAATGATTACCGAACAATGGAAGAAAAAAAACAAACACGAATCAATAAGTACCTGAGTGAAATCGGCTATTGTTCGCGTCGAGGTGCTGATAAACTCATTGACGAAGGTCGTGTTACGATAAACGGAAAGGTTCCAGAAATGGGAACTAAAATTACAGAAGGTGATGTCGTTGCTGTGGATGGCGAAGTGGTTTCCAAAACAGAAGAAGGACATGTTTATATTGCTTTCAACAAACCGATTGGGATAGTCTGCACCACAGATACACGTGTTGAAAAAGACAATATCATTGATTTCATCAATTATCCGCGCCGAATATTTCCGATAGGTCGATTGGATAAACCCAGCGAAGGATTGATTTTCTTGACAAGTGATGGTGATATCGTAAATAAAATTCTCCGAGCAAGAAATCATCACGAAAAGGAATATTTGGTGAGTGTAAATTATCCAATTACCAAGGGATTTCTCGAAGATATGAGAGCTGGTGTAGAGATTTTAGATACGATTACGCGTCCATGTAAAGTTGAGCAAATTGGTCGATTTGAATTCAAAATAATTTTGACCCAAGGTCTCAATCGCCAGATTAGACGAATGTGTGAAGCATTGGGCTACGAAGTTTTGACTTTGCAACGTATTCGAATTATGAATATTCATTTGGACATGCCTGTCGGAGAATACAGGGATTTAACAGAGGCTGAACTCAAGGAAATCTATCGCATGACAGAGTATTCTGAGAAAACGTACGTTCCAGATGAAGAGAAGGCGGACGAATAAGAAAGGTATTGAAGAAAAAAATTATAAATAAGGTTTCTAGCATCATACCCGGTGTATTTGTGAAATACGCCTTTCGTAAGTTGACACAACCGCAAGTTTTTAAATTACGACCACACGAAGCTGAGATATTGGACAAGGCGGAAAAGTCGATTTTTAATTTTCGCAGTTTTGATATTCAATTGTATGAGTGGAAAGCCGGACCTGAAAAAGTTTTTCTTATCCACGGATGGGAAGGTCAAGCAGGTAATTTTGCCGATTTAATAGACAAATTTTTGCAGAGAAACGTAACCGTCATTGCATTCGACGGCCCAATGCATGGTAACAGCAGCAAAGGACACAAAGGAACAAGTTTGTTTGAATTTGCCGATTTAGTGGGCGTTTTAATTGAGAAATTTCAAGTTGAAAAATTAGTTTCGCATAGTTTTGGAGGAGTAGCAACGACCTACTCGTTGTCTCAAAATCCAGCCTTGAAAATTGACAAGTATGTGCTTTTTACAACGCCTAATCGTTTCCTGGATCGGATTGATGAGGTTGCAGAATTTGTGGGAATTCACGAAAAAGTGAAACAACAACTTATCACCCGATTGGAAAAGAAATTTGATCTCGAATTGGACAAATTGAATGTCGACGAATTTGTCCAGAAGGTAGAAGTGAAGGAGGCTTTAGTTTTGCATGACACCAATGATCGTGTTCTCAATATTAAGGAATCACGCGCTGTAGTCGACAGATGGAATCAGGCTTCGCTTGAAGAAGTAACGGAAACAGGCCATTATCGCATATTGCGCACTCCAGAAGTACTGGAAAAAGCAGTTCGATTTTTAGAATTTGATTAATGTTGCTTTAGTGTTTATTTTTGCACCAAATTTATGCCATGCGCGAAGAATTACAAGGACCGAAAGTAGAGAATGTAGCTGTAGCCGTTATCCAAGAGGAAACCGATAAGAAAGAGAAAATCTACACTGTTTTTTTAGCGAATTTTCGTGAAGACATCATGGAAGGGATAATTATTTCCAGTAAAGGATATGGGAATAATTTAGCCAACGGCGAGAAAGTTGAAACTTCGATGCTTCGACATACGATAGAAGTCCTTCTTCCTGGA
>CBFIBY010000191.1:0-4259 GCA_965660955.1 Crocinitomicaceae bacterium
CAATAAATCAATATTCCCATTGTTGTAGCCAACTATAACCGTTTTGGACGCCGGTTCGTACCCTAAAGTCGTTACGCTCACGTCCGACAGACTGTTCGTAGACGTCATGAGTGATTTCTCTTTGGCCACTTTGTCATAGCTCAATAGACCATTATCAAAAGAGGCATACACCATATCTCCATCCACAACAACATCTGACGCTTGTCGGGAAGGCACATGTAAAGTCCAACCGCCCATCGTCGATTGACCCATGGTAAAACTAGAAATCAGCAAAGCTCCGAGAAAGCCAATTTTAGTAAGAATATTCAATTTGGTATTTGTTTTGATGATGCGCATTTACTCGTTAGATTGTGCGAAAATAACGCCAATTCGGGCAATTTATTTTTATTCTGTAGATAAAGGTCGAAAAAGTTTGGGGATTGACCGCTGATTTGCTTCAAATACTTACTTTTGTCTCACAATTCTGGCTTCGCAGTTAAAATATGAAGTCATTTTTGGCTCCGTGGCGCAACTGAATAGCGCATCAGATTTCGGCTCTGAGGGTTGCAGGTTTGAATCCTGCCGGGGTCACTAAGAAAGTGAAAGTCTCAACGTTTACGTTGGGACTTTTTGGTTTTTAGAAGAGAACTAAGCTTGCTTAAAGTTTGATTCTAAAAACCAAAAAGTAATTTGCGATTCGCAAATTGAACTTTGCTTTCGGAATTCGGAGCGTTAAGGAAAAGCGAGCTCCTCCTGCCGGGGTCACAAAAAGCTCAACAGAAATGTTGGGCTTTTTTTGCTTCACGGCATTCAAACCTGTTTGACCTGAAGTTGTTTTTTCAAAACAACTAAAGCACCGACGAAGGAGGTAATCCTGCCGGGGTCACTAAGAGAAAAAGCTTACATCTGTGATGTAGGCTTTTTTCGTTTCAAGACTGAATCGAATTCATTCGAATGAAGGATAGGAATGAAAAAACCGCAGCGATTGCAAATCGCAAGCTTATTTCTCGGAATTCGGAGAACAAAGGTTCACGAAGTAATCCTGCCGGGGTGAATCTGATAAAAGCACTTACCTTAATGTGGATACATTTTCCCTTCAAAAGAAAAGAAATGATAAATTGGAATCAATGAAAGTCTACAGCAATTTTATTGGTTATTATCAATCAAAAGTTGAAAAAATTAGCCTTTATTTAGATTCATTCTAAACTAAATGCAATAATTTACACTATATTTGCGTTAATATTATAACCCCCCTATGATGAGATAGTCATAGGCCTAAGCCCTCAATTGCAGAGGGCTTTTTAATTTTTACTACTTATGCCCACACCCAAACAAAAGGTGATATTTTATATAGACGGATTCAACTTCTATTTTGGTTTAAAAGCCAAAAACTGGCGAAAATTTTATTGGCTAGACACTGTAAAGTTCTTTGAGTCTTTTTTAAAACCGCATCAAGAACTTGTTGCGGTTAAGTATTTTTCAGCTGTTCAAAAGAGAACTGATAAAGCCGACAGACAAGATTTGTTTTTTAGCGCTAACAAATTGAACTCAAAGTTTCAATTACATCTTGGTAAATTTCTTCAAAAAAAACTGATTTGTAGAAATTGTAAAGACGCAATAATTCAATACGAGGAAAAAGAAACCGATGTAAGAATTGCCACTCAAATGTTGGCTGACATGATATCTGAAAAGTGTGACATTACTGTTGTTGTATCTGCAGATAGTGATCTTGTACCTCCTATTGAAACAATTAACGAAATCAATCCAAACCATAAAATATGGATATTTTTTCCACCTAAAAGGTGGTCGAATGACTTAGCCAACATGGCCAATTTATATATTAAGTTGGAAAGACATTATGATAGGTTTAATAAGGCCGTGTTATCCGATGAAATTCAAACTAAATCTAATTATGTTCTAAAACGACCAAAACGCTGGAAATAACGAAATACTTTAATATTTCCATTACTCAACAAGCAAGAATAACATTCATGCTCCAGCCAGTGTCACTATGAAACCTTCATCAGTAGTCGCAAAGGTTCTGTTGTTTTTGGGATTGGGTGTTTTGTGGAGATTTCAAAAGTTAAGTTAGGACAGAATATGGGACAAATTCGGGCACGCCATAAATGTTGAACCCTTGATTAACTCGTTAAAAAAAACTAAACAACAATCGCGTTTTTAAATAGTTTTCCGAATTCGGTTAAGGTCAAGAAAGTCTCTTTATTTCCAATACTCAAGTTATATAGTTTAATTACCTCTCGTTGCAATAAACCCTTTGCCATTAAATCATTTATGTAGAAGTCATATTCTCCATTTGATATTTCGTATTTGTCTCCATTTATTGATTCAAGGTAAGCATCATATTCTCGAATAACCTCAGAAACACGTTCAAGCGCCTTTTCTTCTTGAAGGCGAGCCTCCTCTATTTTTTTTGACAAATCAATGCTCCGATCGTCAAAAGACCTACCTTCTAATTCTGATAAAACTTTGGTTTTGGGGTCAATTAGTTTAATAAGCTCATTAACTTCTAGAATTTTTTTTCGTCGTCTACCCTCCTCAACAATAAAATCATTGAAAATTTCTATCTCAATTTCTTGTAACTGAGTTATCAGTTCAACAAATACCAATGACAACTCTGATTTTGCTCTAACATGGTTTAACAAAATAGCTTGAAATCCTTTTAACTTAGATTCGAATTTTATAGATTGTACTTTTCTAAATATTGAATCAATTAAATCAACAAAATCTTCAGTCTCAAAATCGTAATTGTCCAGACTCTTTCCTAGTTCTTTTTCAAATACCACCTTTAAACTATCCGTAAAATTCAAAATACGTCGTTGCTTTAAACCACTGCGATAGTTCAAGAACCCGTCAATAACATGTCCTCCTGGAAGAAATCCTAACGCAATTTTTTGAAACTGCTCAAGTCCATAAACAACCTTCTCCCCCCTTTTTTCGATATCCGATTTGTCCATGTTTAAATTTACAAAATCATATTAATCTCACCTAATTGACTTCGCTATATAACCTACTACCCCTATATTCAATATCGTATTCATTCACAATCTCCGCATTCACAGGGTAGAATTCTTCCTTGTAGTTGCTACTGTGTTCCTCTGTCGTAAACATAAACGAAGCATTGTCCCAAATGATCATAACCAACTTGTCTTCCATCATTTCAAAAGTGATTTGAGTTGTGAGCTCTGTATAAACTAAATTTTTCAAAATCAATCTATAAGTGAAAAGGGGAGGCTGTTCTTCACTTTTAGAATCAGATCAAAATTACTTATCAATTTATTTAACTTTACACCTTTCTAAACATCAAATACGACCATGCAAAACAAATTCGGAATTGCCATTCACGGTGGCGCAGGTACAATTGACAAAACCCAAATGACACCCGAAAAGGAAGCTGCATACAAAAAAGGTCTTCACGACGCACTTGAAGCAGGTCATAAAGCACTTTCCATAGGGAAAACAGCCTACGATGCCGTAGAATTAGCCGTAATGAGTTTGGAAAATTGTCCGCTCTTCAATGCAGGAAGAGGCGCAGTATTTTGTTCTGACGGTGAATTTGAACTCGATGCGAGCATCATGTGGGGAAAAGATTTAACAGCAGGTGCTGTCGCTGGCGTGAAGAATATCGCCAACCCAATTGCCCTCGCACGAAAAGTGAGTGAACGCACAAGTCACGTCATGCTTGCTGGACAAGGCGCCCTGGATTTCGCGAAGCAAATTGGTATTCAACAAGAATCAAACGAATACTTTTTCACGCAACGGCGCTACGACCAATGGCAAGAACTAGTCGGTACGAGCGAAGTGGCTCTAGACCATGGTTCATCGACGAAAAAACCTATAGGAACAGTCGGAGCTGTTGCTTACGATTCGGAAGGAAATGTGGCTGCAGCTACTTCTACAGGCGGTATGACCAACAAACAGTTTGGGCGGGTCGGTGACACTCCTGTTATTGGTTCGGGAACATACGCCAACAATGCAACTTGCGCGGTTTCCTGCACGGGTCATGGCGAATATTTTCTAAGATCTGTAGTGGCTTATGATGTATCTTGTTTAATGGAATACCAAGGACTTTCGCTAGAGGAGGCGACTAAAAAAGTCGTGAATGAAAAACTGGTCAATTTTGGCGGCGAAGGTGGATTAATTGCCGTTGACGCACAAGGAAACATTTCTTTACCCTTTAATTCACCAGGAATGTATCGTGGATATGTTCGTGAAGATGGTAAATACGAAGTTCTGATTTACTAATCACAGACTTCGACTCC
>CBFIBY010000192.1:0-4257 GCA_965660955.1 Crocinitomicaceae bacterium
TTAAAGAATTTAGTGTTTTGTATTAGTTAGAACGTCAAAAAAAATGGTTCAGGGGGGACGTCGGTTTAATTAATCATTTGACGAGATTTTTTTTGGACGGTTGTCCTTTTTTTTTATTAAACAATGAATTTTAATTATTCATTGCATATAATTATGCAATTTCAAATATCAATTCAGAAAGCTGTTTTTCAGATAGATAGTGGTTCGCGACGCGTTGTATATCTTGTGCAGATAATTGTTCTATGCTCCGATTCATTTCTTTAACAGAATCCACTTTATTGAACAATAAAACGCTTTTTCCGAGATTCAACATCAAACCAGAATTGCTTTCCATAGACAATGCCAAATGACCTTTAAATTGTTCTTTTGCCATTCTTAGTTGCTGATCACCAAGTTCTTTATTGCGCAACAAAGCAATTTCTTTAAAAAGTACTTTTCTTGTCTTTTCAAGATATTTTGTGTCTGTTCCGAAATACACATTCCAAAATCCAACTTCAGAATATGGCGTATAAGAAGCTTCTATATTGTACGAATACCCATACTTTTCGCGAATGGATAAATTTAAACGTGAATTTAATGCTGGTCCGCCAAGAATGTTCGTCAATAAAACCATCCCTTTGCGGTCTTCATGAAGATAACCCGGTGCATATCCGCCAACGATGGTATGCACTTGGTAATTCGCCTCTGGCAACCTATGATTGAAAAGGTTGCTTGTTTCAAATGAATTTAGCGAAGTATTTTTTTCCTTATGAGGACAACTGCCGAAATATTTGGATATCAATTTTACAAATCGATCTGGTGTCTCCCTTCCAACAAAAGAAATAACCATGTTTTCAGCGTGGAAATGTTTTTCCAGGTATTTCTCTAAATCTTTCTTCGTGAATCCAGAAACTGATTCTTTTGTTCCTAAAATATTTGTTCCTAAGGGATGTTTTCCAAACAGATTAGCCTCAAAATCATCGAATATTTTGTCTGCTGGACTATCTAAATATGAATTGATTTCATCAAGAACGATTTCTTTTTCTCGCTCAATTTCTTTCTCCGGAAAATTTGCATTTAATGTAATATCTGCCAACAATTCTGTTGCACGTTCCAAATAGTTATTCAAAAAGGATGCATAAACAACCATTTCTTCCTTGGAGGTAAAAGCGTTCAATTCACCTCCAACGGAATCTAATCGAGAAAGAACATGAAATGTTTTTCGTTTGTGGGTTCCTTTGAAAATACAATGTTCCAAAAAATGAGCTAAGCCTTCTTCGTTTTCTTCTTCAAATCGAGAACCGGCCAGAACATTAACACCTAGGTGAGAAACGACAGAATTACTGTGGAGATAGACCAATCTAAGGCCATTGTCTAAAGTAAAAATCTGTGGTAACCACTCTTCCATCTTTATGGATTAAGTCGATAGATGGACCAATCGTTACCTTGTTTTTCAAATACGATACGATCGTGTAATCTAGATGGTCTTCCCTGCCAGAATTCAATTTTATTCGGCACCACTGAATATCCACCCCAATCCGATGGACGCGGAACATTATTAGGATATTTTTTATCTAATTTTTCGATTCTCTTCTCTAGTTCATCTCTTGAAATTAATTTTGAACTTTGGTCAGATGCCCAAGCGCCAAGTTGACTGCCTCTCGGTCGCGATGCAAAATAGGTATCGCAAGTCGGTCCGTCAATTTTAAATGCTGTTCCTTCAATTCTCAACTGGCGTTGACTGTTTGGCCAAAAAAACAAAATACTTACCTTGTTATTGTCGGCAATGTCTGTCCCTTTATCACTTGAATAATTGGTGTAAAAAACAAAACTTCCATCAACACACTCCTTCAAATACAAAATTCGACTAGTCGGTTGTCCAGAAGCATCAACTGTAGAAAGAGACATTGCATTGGGTTCTTTTTCGGAATCAAAAGCCTCTTTGTACCAAAGGTTGAATAACTCCCAAGGGTCTGAACCAAAATGTTCTTCAAGTTTACCTTGATCAAATTCACTATGATCGTCTTTTAAGGATTGAAAGAAATCTTTCATCTTTTTAGTTTTCGTCTTCGCTTTCGTCAACAATTTCGTTTTCTTCTTCTACTTCCTCTTCGTCAACATCTGATCCTGGTGCTGAAAACACTTTACCTTTTGGCTCTGGCTCTTCTTCTGTTTGTGCATCTTCAATTGGAGTTCGGCTTAATTCTTTATCCAATTGCTCCTTATAAGGAAAGACTTCAACAATCGGACTTACAGAAATCATAGGGATTTCAAAGTCAACCATCAGTGTTGCCAGACTTTCTTTGATACGCTCATATGCTTCTTTTACGGAGTGAGCCGTTACTAAAAAGTTCTGAGATACTTTCTTTGCTTTTTCCGTGTCTGCATCCATGGACTCATATGACAATTTGATTTTGTACCAAACGTCTGCGTCTTCGTAGAAAAATATATCGTGAATTTCTGTTCGTGTGATTCCAACAACATTGAACTCTCCTCGGATAATTGCACCTAATTCTTCGTAGATACGCGCCTCAGCATCAGTAAACGTCATTGCAGCAAGCAAGTATGGCTCTGTTACTCTTTTAAAACTGCCATTTTCAAGCTGTTTTGTATATTTTACCTTTACGGTGAACCAATTGTTCATAGTCTAATAATTTTTCCTGAATTCAATATTTTGCGAGGTGCAAATATACAGTCAAAATCAATCAGAAGAAAGCGGAAAACGGAAAACTTATTAAGGATTATACTCGCGACCTTGCCAATATACTTTGAACGTGCTATTGAACAATCCAACTAACACGGAACTGCCATAGATTTCATATGAGGCATCTTGCTGATTTGTCAAGTTAACAACTTTTCCGTCGATAACTGCATCAACACCTCCCATTATGTTTCTATACGATAATACGTCATTTTTAATTTTGTAATCCGTGGGTTTAAAATTGCAAACTTGCACTTTAACATCTCCCACTTGACTGAATAAAAAGTTGTTTTCGTACCAAATTACTATGTCATCTTTCACTTCCCAAAAGCTCGCACCGAAATTTGATAAAGTTGTCTTTTTTCCGTCTTGAAACTTGATTAAATTTCCATTGACATCTTCATAAACGACGAATCCCCTCCCTGCTTTATGACTTAACACGAATTGCTGTTCAACGTCAATTAACTCACCTTTATCAAAAACAGCGAAAGTTCGCATAGTTGGGTCGTTGAACGAAACTATATCCGTTCCTGCAGAAAAATCAATATTTCCTACCCACACATCTATGTCGTAAATCTCTCCGTTCCAAAAAATGCGATAAAAATCTCCATTGTCTCGATAAGCAAATACATTTTCTCCTATACTTGTCGGCCAACTCAAATCTCCTGACATTTGGGTTACCTGAATAACTTCATCGTTGTAATATGCATTAATCGTGTTGTATCGAACATCCTGAAAAACAACAATACTGTCTTTCGTTTCATAATTGCCACTTCTATAGGTCAAGGTTCGCATTTTCCCATTATCCCATAAATTAAAAACTTCACCTATTCTCCAAGTAACCAGATGATCAGATACCGCATAGTCTGCATTGATATTTGCGACATCAACTGGTTTAACACCATCGTAGATACGCAAATTCCCTCGGTTATCGTAATAGGCAACTACTTCATCACCAGCCTTGAAATCTTCAATTCGTTGAAATTCAATTTGACGAAAAGCGCCGTTTTCGAACGTTCTAAAAAACTGATTGAAATCAATAAATGGAATCATTTTTTGAGCGCTCGCTTGAAAGGAAATTAAAGCGACAAGAAGTACAAGAATTTTCATACGGGCTAAAATACAATTATTGTTCCAAAATAGTTAACGTTCATTTCGGTGCATATTGTTCTATTCAGCAATGTTAATAAATGACAAGGTTTAAGATTTTCTGAAAATAAAATGATTTTTCTTCCTTATTTTGTCGACTTATTATTGAAACAAGCAAACTATGAAACAATTCATTTATCTGAGTGTGCTGCTGTTCTTTTCAGCTCAGGCATTTGCTCAGCAAGAAGTTAAATTTGTGGAATATGATTTACCCAACGGTTTACATGTCATTCTGCATGAAGAAAAATCAACACCAATTGTGGCCGTATCCATTCTCTACCATGTTGGATCAAAAAACGAAAAAGTGGGTCGAACGGGATTTGCACATTTCTTCGAACATTTACTTTTTGAAGGATCTGCGAATATTGAAAGAGGAGAATACGACAAATTAGTTGAAGGGAGTGGTGGTACATTGAACGCCAATACTT
>CBFIBY010000193.1:0-4148 GCA_965660955.1 Crocinitomicaceae bacterium
GATCAGAGCCGTTGGTGGTGTAAAAAATGGAATCACCTTTGTACTCGTTTAAGTATAAATTGAAGGATTGGCTGTACGTTAAAGTGTTTTCAGAACTTGTGATGGCATTATTTGCATTGTTAGAAACACCGAATGAAGGGAGCATAAGCAAACCCTTTTCTGGATGACCATCCATTATTCTTCCGTACGAAAAATTTGTAGGCGTTTGTTGAGGTGCCAGCGAATCAATTGTGTTGGTCAGGTCTGACAAATAAACCGTTTCATCATTTGATGAGAGCGTAAAATTGGTGTGAACGAAATTCGACGTAATGGTGTCCAAGTTTGAGGCCAATAGGATGAAAAACTGCTGCGGTGCGAGAACTGTATCCGGAAAGTTCCATTTCTGAGGATTGTTACTTCTATCGGAGAGAAAATAATTGCTGAGTTGAATGGGCGAGGAGGAAGGATTATATACTTCTATCCAATCGTTAAAATCTCCATCAGTTAGTTGGAAATTTTCATTTTTCATCATTACTTCGTTTAGCACAAGGTCTTGACTAAAGAAATAGCATGGAAACGAAATGAAGAGGAGCAAGGTTAGACTTTGAACAGCGCGATAAATGAACTTTTGAGCAATCTTCATTTGTGTGTCGGTCGTTCTCGATTTTTGTTTGGAGAACGCTTAAAACAAAGATATTGTATTTAAACGAGGCAAAAAAATGTTTAGAAACTTGCTAAAAAGTTTCTCAAGTTTTCATCTGAATGAAGCTGGAGTTTTTTTCTGAGTCGGTAACGGGATTTTTTTACACCATCGGATGAAATATTTAGAGTGTTGGCAATTTCTTTGGAGCCTAAGTTCATACTTAAAAGCGCTGCCATGCGTAAATCAGATTTGGTAAAGAATTCTTTTTGGTTTCATTGAAAAATGGAAGAGCGACAAGGGTTAAGTAGTGAAAATGTCCTCAACGAAAGTGATGGATTTCAAGTAGAAATTGGATGAAATCTAAAACGTCGAGTTATTGATTGTTGATGTTGTAGCCGATGATACGATTGGCTTGGACTTATTTACTCAAATTTTGGACAAACGATACGTTAAAATTATTGCATGTACTTCTTTAGCAAGTCCCACTTTGATTACCAATTTATTGGATAACGGTGTAATAGGATATTTTTCCAAACGGGGTTCATCGGATGAATTGCTTAAAGCTGCAGATGCGATTGTTATAGGGAAAAGATATGTCCCGGATGAATACACGTTTTAATACGACAATCCACTTTGACGAAGAAAAATGTGATAACAGAGCGTGAATTAGAAATTCCCCCTTTCTAAGGGAAAAACGACGAAAGAGATAGCCGGAGAGTTATTTGTGCGTGTAAATACGATAGAATCACATCACAATAACATCTCCAGTAAATGCAATGTGAAAAATGTGGCTGAGCTCATCATTGCAGGTTTAGATAAAGGATATATCCAATTTTCTGAGAAGAAAATAAAACTCAAACTACTAAAAAAGTGCTATTGAAAAGTTAGATAAAGAGAAGAGGGTATCATTCATTTGTTCAAGATAATAGTTTATATGGCACCCTCTTTTTTAACAATCTGACATGGCAATATTCACTGCCAATCCACCTTCTGAAGTTTCTTTGTACCGCGAACTCATATCTTGAGCGGTTTCCCACATCGTTTGTATCACTTTATCTAATGTAACCTTAGCTTCTCTCGGATCACCGTCTAAAGCCAACTCAGCGGCATTAATCGCTTTAATCGCACCCATTGCGTTTCGCTCTATACACGGAATTTGAACCAATCCTCCAATAGGATCACAAGTCAAACCGAGGTGATGTTCCATGGCAATTTCCGCGGCCATAAGAATCTCCTCGGGCGAACCGCCAAGCAAAGAACATAATCCTCCTGCCGCCATTGCTGAGCTTACGCCAATTTCTGCTTGACACCCACCCATAGCAGCGGATATGGTTGCACCTTTCTTAAAAAGACTACCAATTTCACTCGCTACCAATAAAAACTCTTTTATGTGCTCAAAATCAGCGTTGTGGTTTTCGATGGTTAAATAATACATTAAAACAGAGGGTATCACCCCAGCACTTCCGTTCGTGGGAGCGGTAACGATTCTACCGAGCGAAGCGTTCACCTCATTTACAGCCAAAGCATAACAAGAAACCCATTTCAGAATTTCACGAAAAGCAACAGTCGTATTTCGAATGCTGGTAATCCATTCTTCCTGACTTTTGTACGTCCTATCGCCAATTAGCTTTTCGTGCATATCAAAAGCCCGTCGGTTAACGTTTAATCCGCCCGGTAAAACTCCGTCCGTATGGCAACCCGTGTACATTGAGTCCAACATAACATTCCAGATCCCTTTTAAACCTTTGTTGATTTCATGTTCACTTCGGATGGATAATTCATTGTCCCAAACGATTTCATGAATCTTTTTGTTAGAGGCATTACATAAAGCCAGCAATTCTTCTCCTTTTTGAATTGGGAAAGGGAAAGTTTGGAAAATGTCTTGTTTTTTCTTCGCTCTTTTTCGGTCTTCTTGTACGACAAATCCACCTCCAATGGAGTAGTACGTTTCTTTCACTTTTTTCTCTTCGATCCAAGCAGTGATTGTCATTCCATTTGGATGAAACGGCAGGAATTTTTTGTGAAATGTAATGTCTGAATCCCAATCGAAGTCAATGTGTTGTAAGCCACTAATGGGAAGTTTTTTCATTAGTTTAATGGAGTCAATATCGCCTTGGATGTTTTCGACCGGATAGGTGGTCGGATCGTTTCCGCACAGACCCATTACAACAGCTATGTCCGTAGCATGACCAATTCCTGTCAAAGAAAGTGAACCGTACAGGTCTATTTTTAGCTTCGAAAGTTTTGAAATATCTTGCGACAAGGCCATCTTATCTAGAAAACGTCCAGCTGCACGCCAAGGTCCAAGGGTGTGAGAACTTGAAGGTCCAACACCTATTTTCAACATGTCAAACACGCTAATACACTCCATACTCAAGTAATTTAGCACAAAAATAATCGAGAAGATGAACTGGAGAAGAAATTGAGGCTGAAATAATTTTATTCGTCCTCCTCTTCGTCATCGATGTTGATAATTTCTTGTTCGATTTCACCAAGAATTTTAAATTCCGTTCGTCGATTCTTTTCACGACCTTTTGGATCATCTTTTCCATCCGGAGTCGTGTTCGGGACAAGTGGAAGTGACTCACCATATCCGCTGGCAAGCAATTGAGATTCAGGAATTCCCTTAGATTTCAAATAACGAACAACGCTTTCTGCTCGTCGCTGAGAAAGTTTCATATTGTAGGCATCGGTACCTTTGCTATCGGTATGTGCTCGTATTTCGATTTTGACGTTCGGGTATTTTTGAAACAAGGGTAACAATGTCGTATCTAGAATATTCTTTGAGGACTGTGTTAGATTTGGACTATCAAAATCGTACCGAATATTTCCAATAATGATAGGTTCCGCTGGCATTTTTTCAAGAATTACTTCTTCTTTTAATTTTGTCGAACGAATGATTCCTTCGGTGCTCACAGAGCCTGAACCCGGGAAATACCCGTCTTTTTTCACTTCAAATTCATATTTTTTACCTGGACGTAATGGAAAATTGGTGCAGATTTCTGACAACGTTTTTGTAGTAACCATCAACCTTCCGGAAGAATCAGCAATAAAAACGTTTACAGTTGCATCGCCGTTCAGTAGTTCTTTATTGGGACCGTAAACACACAAATCAAGTGTTATTTCAATAAATTCGCTGTATTCAAATTCGTAGATATCATCACAACACGTGGAGTGGTAGAGCGATTCCCCTCCTTGTCGATTGCTGACAAAAAAGCCCCCTCGATTAGAAGGTTTTAAAGCGAAATCCAAATCATCTGCGGAGGAATTTAGGCCTTTTCCTCCCCAAACCGTGGGTTCCCATTTACTTGTTTCTCCTACACTAGAATAGATGTCTAAACCACCAATTGTTGGCCAGCCGTCCGTTGCATAATACATCGTTTTGGCTTGCATGTCATAGTAAGGCGTCATTTCGTTTCCGACAGTATTGATTCTCGAACCGGCATTTCGCGGTTTTTTGAAATCTTTTTTTCGTGGATCATATTCAGTAAACCAAATATCTGTTCCACCTTTACTTCCTTCACGA
>CBFIBY010000194.1:0-4123 GCA_965660955.1 Crocinitomicaceae bacterium
ACGATTATTTGCCAAAACCGTTTGATTTAGAGGAACTTTTATTGCGAGTAAACAACCTGTTGCCGGAAAAAAACGAAAAACCTGAAACGACTATAAAAATTGGAAATTTCACAGTTGATATCGAGACCTTCGAAGTGAAAACTGGAGAAAAAATAATAAAACAATTAAGTAAACGAGAAGTAGAATTGATTCAACTTTTTGAAGAAAAGAGTGGTTTGGTTGTTTCGAGAGATGAAATTTTGGACAGACTCTGGGGAACGGAGAACTTTCCGACGAGCCGAACCATCGACAACTACATTCTCGCTTTTCGAAAGTTGTTTGAGAAAGATCCGAAACACCCACAATATTTTCATTCCATTCGGAGCGTTGGATATAAGTTCACCCCATAAAATGAACCCACGCTGAAAAACGAAAATATGACGAATGAAAACCATAAATAACTTAATAAGCCGAATAAACACCCAACAGGATTGCTATAGCTTTTTCATTCTTCAATTGAATTAAAATTCAAGGACCACTTGCGTTTAACGGAAAAATAACGAATGAGGAAAACAATCAACATGGAAATAGTCATGTTCCACTCCAATGGCATATCTAATTTGATTAATCCAATAAAGACCAATCCGCCAGCCAAACATGCGGTAGCATATATTTCTCTTCTGAAAATCAGTGGAACTTCATTACAAAGTACATCGCGAACAATTCCGCCGAAAACCGCCGAAACAATTCCCATCATGACGGCAATTGGTGTGGCCAATCCCACATCTAAGGTTTTTTGTAAGCCCAAAATGGTAAACAAACCAATTCCAATCGTATCAAAAACAAACATGCTTTTACGCAATTGCATGATCTGATTTTTGAAGAGATAGGCACAAATAATAGCACCAAAAACAATTAATAAATAACTTTCGTTTTTCATCCATCCAACAGGAGTCTCACCTATCATGACATCCCGCACTGTTCCACCACCAAGCGCTGTTGCAAATCCAATTATAGCAGACCCAACAACATCGAATTTTTTGTCAATTGCGGTAAGGACACCACTCAAGGCAAATACAAAAATTCCAACTCCATCCAATAAGGCTATCCAATCCACTGCGGTAAAATTAGTAAAAGGAGTGAAAGTGTTCTCATCGTCTATGAAATTGTGTGAATTTCTGTGAAATCCAGAGTAAAAAAGTGGAGAAAAACCGCTCACCCCAAAAAACGTCTTATTTTTGTCTAGCGATGAAAGAAGCCAAACAAAAACGATACGATATTGCCTATCTGCAAATGGCTGAACAGTGGGCGAATTTGTCGCATTGTTCGCGAAAAAAAGTTGGGGCCATAATCGTGAAGGACCAAATGATTATTTCTGATGGATACAACGGAACACCGGCTGGTTTCGACAATTGTTGTGAAGATGGAAATGGCGAGACACTTTGGTATGTGCTTCATGCTGAGGCAAATGCAATATTGAAAGTGGCAAAATCTACGAACAATTGCAAAGGCGCAACCTTATACTTAACTTTATCACCTTGTAAGGATTGCAGCAAGCTAATACTGCAAGCCGGCATCAAAAGAGTCGTTTTTTCTCGAGGATACAAAGACTGTTCGGGAATAGACTTTTTGAAAGAATCTAAAATTGAAATTGAACAAATTGATTTAGCAATACATGGAGAGTAATCCTAAAAATTATTATTTAATTCCAATAGGACTTGCCGTAGCAATGGCAATTGGCTTAGGCTTAGGTTATTTTTTAGTTCCGCACACGGATGGAACAGCGGCCGAGAAAAAAGGAGAGAAATACCAAAAAATCCAAGATATTCTAGAGGTTTTGGATAAACGTTATGTTGACACGGTTAACGGAGAACGTTTATTTGAGTCGACTATATCAGACATGTTGCACAAATTGGACCCACATAGCAATTACATTCCAGCGCGTGACATGAAATTGGCGCAAGAAGGGATTCAAGGACGATTTGGTGGAGTTGGAGTTCGTTTCAATATTCTTCGTGACACCATATGTATCACTAATGTAATTAAAGGTTCACCTTCTGAACGAGCCGGTTTGTTGGCGGGGGATCGGATTATTGCGGTAGATGATAAAAGCACAGCAAGTGCGAAAATCACCAACGAAAAAGTACAAGAATATTTAAAAGGTGAAGCAGGAACGAAAGTAAAAGTTAAAATTAAACGAGACCAACAAACGAAAACGGTGAGCGTAGAACGAGGAGACATTCCAATCTATTCGGTATCTAGTGCGATAATGCTAAATGAAAGTGTGGGTTTCATTCGCATCGAACAGTTTTCAGTTCAAACAGCGAAAGAGTTTAGAAATGCAGCATTGAAACTATTGCAACAAGGCATGTCAAAATTGATTCTTGACTTGCGTGACAATGGTGGAGGCGTGATGTCGGCTTGTATTGAAATTGCAGATGAATTTTTACCCAAAGGAATGCTTATCGTTGAAACTAGAGGAACAAATACCCGCGACGAAAAGTACCGATCAACTTCTGGCGGAATTTTGGAGCGCGTTGAGACGGCTGTACTGATCAATCAAAATACAGCTTCAGCAAGTGAGATTCTCACAGGCGCATTGCAGGATAATGATAGAGCCACTATTTATGGAAGAAGAAGTTTCGGAAAAGGTTTGGTACTAGGAGATTATCCACTTCGTGATGGAAGTAACATTCGCATAACGGTTGCAAGATATTACACCCCTTCTGGAAGATGTATTCAAAAAGAATACAACGGAAGTATGGAGGATTATTATGCAGATGCAAACGATCGTTTTGATAGCGGAGAATTGTTCGCACCAGACAGCTCTTTGTTTGTAGATTCACTTAAGTTTAAAACGCGCAAGGGAAGAACAGTTTATGGAGGAGGTGGAATCATGCCAGATGTTTTCATCCCTTTGGATACAACAGGCTTTACGGCGTACTATAATCGATTGAGGTTTTCGGGTGCAATTCGCGGATTTGCCTTCGACTTTGTGCAGAATAAAAGAAAAGAATGGTCAAGTTTTGAAGCCTACTCCAGTTCATTCAATGTGGGAAATGATCTCACCCGGAAATTTATGAAGTATGCCGAAAATGATTTTTCCGTTCCTTATTCGGCGAAAGAATTGAACCAAAGTCAGCGCTCAATCGCTAAAACTCTAAAAGCTGAGATTGCGAGACAAATTTGGCTAGAAGATGGCTATTTCTACGTCTCAAACCAAACGGATAATGAGGTTCAATTGGTGCTTCGAAAATTATCTTCCCGCCCTTAGAATCTGATTAAACGCGTAGAGTAAAATTGACCATCAATGTTCGCAGAGAGCATGTAAACTCCTTTTCTACATTTAGACCCATCGGTTTGCGTTCCATCCCATGACCATTCATTGGCATTTGGAATTTCTTTCCACTCACGGATTAATTTTCCTTGCGTATCGTAAATTCGGATATTGAAATCTTCCGCGTTCGCATGATCTTTAAGTTCCAAATTGAAGTCACCGGAAGAAGGATTTGGGTAGACGTTTAGACCTGATTCATCTTTTGGTAAATCTTCCAATCCAAGAGCCATTAGTTCTTCTATATCATAAAATTCATCACCAGGTTGGTACGCCATAAAATGGAAATACACCAAAAACATTTCATCAGCGGTATTTTCTCCTGGCCAAACCCATTGTGGAGGATTATTGGGGTTGTGATCATTTGCTGTGGTATTATCATACATTCCTGATGCTTCCATTTTTGACCCAATCTCAAAATGCTGTGCGTGTTTGAAGAAGTAAAAGTCTTGCCAATGGAAATCCCAATGTGGTATATCAATTAGTGGAATGGTATCATTTGACGGATCAAGACCCCAAGCTTTGATGCTTTGTCCAACCAAATGCATATGTGGGAAAACACTCAAAACCGAAGCTTCTACATTGATTGTACCCGTATTCGGATAAGTCGCCGTTACTTCCGTCACTTGATTTGGAGGTAGAGCAAAGAACCAATTGGAAAGCAGGGGTGCAGCATATACTTGCCTAATTCCTGTTTCACCGGGCGGATAAAAATGGAAAATAACGCGGGTACTATCATATTGTCCATACGAACCATCTGGATAATGCATCGTCAGTACAACGTTTGCTCCAGCAGGTAGAGGAATTCCT
>CBFIBY010000195.1:0-4104 GCA_965660955.1 Crocinitomicaceae bacterium
AGTGAAATTCCAAAAAAAGTTAAAATGTACTTTCCTGCGAAAAAAGAAATAAATAAGATTAACATTACATTGAATGAAGTCCAAAGAGAAATGGAAGATTTTTCCTTTTGAGAAAGCTCTTGTGTAAGTCCCACAAAAACTGGCACCGTACCGAAAGGATTAATAATGGAGAACAAAGCTCCAAAAGTGAGTATAAAAATGTCCATCGTTTTTTCGGCAAAAGTACACCCACTCCAAGCAACAAAAGGAATCGCAAGATTAACAAATAATCAAAGAATCGTGAAATTTAAATTTACAATTTTTCTAACCAAGCCATCGTATCAAAATTATCCGCATAATCAGTCCAACCCGGAGTTTGTGCATCACCAAAAGGCAAATGATTATGTCCAATCACCACTTGAATATCCTTTTCATGCCGTTTCAAATACGCGTCGATCTCCTCTTGATTTTTATACGTGTGATGATAAATCATCGATAACGGACTGTGTAAATCATCAGACTCTTTCAAAAGAACGAAGTTATTGTCCAACATCACATGCTGATTCATCAAGAATATCGCCTTGTGGTAATCGTAATTATTACCGTATTTCTTGTGATAAATAATGTCTTTGTACGAAATGATATTCTCGAAGAAATCTTTAAAATCATATCCTTCAGGAACCAAAAGATGTGATACATTTCTGCAACCCAATCCAAAATAGGTGAAGATATCCGCACCAAGTGCTTTCAGTTCTTGAGGTGATTCGGTTCCATCCAATACAGCGACAGACGTTCTATTTTTCCGAAAGACATGCGGCAAATGTCCAAAGTATTGCTCAAAGTGACGAACCGAATTATCGCTTCCCGTGGCAATGATAGCGTCTACCTCCCCCATTTTCCCGACAGATAACTGGAAATGCTTTGCAAATTCTGGATTCCACGTCACCATAATTTCAAATAAGGCAGGAAGCAAGGTATTGTCTTCAGAACTCAATTTACAAACCGCAATATTTCCAGATAAAACAATGCTACAAAAGTCATGAAATCCCACCAAAGGAAGGTTTCCTGCCATGATTACGGCCACTTTCTTCGGATTTTCTGTAAAAGAATACGCATTTAACCATGCGTTCATTTTTTCTTCCGTTAGAAGTTCAGACCAATCCAATAGTGCTTTTTGTACATTTTCTTTGGTAAACCAACCATTTAAAACAATTTGGCGATTGACAACCGTTTGAACTTTTAAATATTCTGGAGCTGTTAATCCAATTGAATTATCTTCCCAATCTTTTCCTTGTCCCAATTGCGAACAAACCTTGCCCAGTTGGACAAACAAATCAATTAATGCCTCTTTTTCCACGCTGCAAAATTAAGGTAGATATATGATTTTCATCATAAATTCTCATTTTTCACAAAAATTAAACAAATGTTCTTGTAATACGTTCCTATATTTGTAGCGAATTAAAAAAAAGAGTACAACTGCCATGGCAATAATGATTACGGACGAATGCATCAACTGCGGGGCTTGCGAGCCAGAATGTCCGAATACAGCAATATATGAAGGAGGAGCCGAATGGAAATATTCAGACGGAACTTCTCTAAAAGGAATGATTACTACACTTAACGGTGACGATGTTGAAGCAGATGCTGAATTCGAACCGGTGGATATGGATGTATATTACATCACCCACGATAAATGTACAGAATGCGAAGGATTCCACGACGAGCCACAATGCGCCGCCGTTTGTCCTGTTGACTGTTGCGTTGACGATCCAGATTACCGCGAATCGGTTGATGAATTGTTGGCGAAAAAAGACTTCATGCATGCTGAATAAGATGCTAGAAAAGAATAATTAAAGAAAAGTCGGTCCTAGGATCGACTTTTTTGTTTTAATTAACTTCCATTTTCCTTTTTCATTTCTAAAAAAGCAGTACTTTTGCGGCGGGGTAAGTCTTATACGACCAGCTCCCTCTGAATCCCCCAGGACGGGAACGTAGCAAGGGTATGAGGTTGAGCGGTGCGATGTGAGTAGCTTGCCCCACTTTTTTTGTCTATACTTTTCTTGATATCTTCTTCTTTTTGTTTGTAACGTGTGTAGAGAAAACTCTTATCTTGCATTTCATAACAAACAAAAGCTTATCAATGCAATTCTTCATAGACACAGCCAACCTCGCAGAAATAAAAGAAGCCAATGACCTTGGAATTTTAGACGGTGTAACGACCAATCCATCTTTGATGGCAAAGGAAGGAATCACAGGTGATGAGAAAATATTGAATCACTATATCGACATCTGCAATATTGTTGATGGTCCTGTGAGCGCTGAAGTGATTGCTACCGATTTCGACGGTATGGTGAAGGAAGGAACGCATCTTTCTGGTTTGCATGAGAACATTGTAGTGAAAATCCCGATGACCTTGGAAGGAATAAAAGCAATTAAATATTTCAGTGGAAAAGGGATTAAAACGAATTGTACCTTGGTTTTCTCCGCTGGACAGGCCATTTTAGCCGCAAAGGCTGGAGCAACCTACCTCTCGCCTTTTCTCGGTCGCTTGGATGATATTTCTTCGGATGGTATTGGCTTAATTGGACAAATTCGCTTGATTTACGATAATTACGGTTTTGAAACGCAAATTTTAGCGGCATCTGTTCGTCATCCTATGCATATTATTCAATGTGCTGAATTGGGCTCTGATGTGATGACTGGTCCTTTGAAGGCGATTAAAGCCCTTGCAAATCATCCTTTAACAGATAGTGGACTGGCTCAGTTTTTAGCGGATCATGCAAAGGGAAATAAGTAAAAATGGAGTCTCGAACGTTCACTTCATGAATTGATGGATTTAAATATTTCATAAATATAAAATCCATGTTCCAACAGTCGACTTTGGCGACAGTCCATTCTCCAATTAAACGCTTACTTTTTGGGTACCGGAATTGGCTCATTTCGAAGTTCAATAAACTCTTGAATCTTCTCATTCTCAATAAGAACGGTTAAATTGTAATACGCTAATTTCCATTTGCCTTTTCGTTTGACCATGATTCCTGATCCACGGCAATCTTCCATCCATGTGTCTAGGTTTTCGTCAAACCAGGCAATTTTCTTGTTTTTGGAAAACACCCAATCCCTATTGATAACCTTAAAATCCCACGCTTTTCCTTTGTCGAAGTATGGTTTGCTGAATTCTGAGAATTGTTCCTTCGTCCAGCGCTCACCTGGAGCCGTTCCCAAAAAGACAAAATCTTCGGTCATTAATCCGAAGTAGTTCTCGTAATTCGCCTCTGAAGCAGCTTTATGCCAATCTGTGACCAGTTCATCCAATACGGATTGTTTTGGCCCTTTTTGAGGAAGAACAAAGGCAAATGAAACAATGGATAAAAGTAAAAGTACACGCATAAAAAAACCGTCTTGATGGTTCAAGACGGTTTAAATATAGTTTATTCAGGATTAATAGCCTTTTACTTTGTACAAAGCTTTGGCTGCTTTCACTGCTCGTTTTAGATTTATCACTCCACCTGTGACAGATAAAGTTGTAAAATAAACTCTTTCTCCATCTCCTGGTTTTGCCGTTGCCGTGCTTGCGTATGACTTTGCACTTGTCAATAAAATAGTTTGCACTTCGGCCATTGTCAATTTAGGGAAATGAGACTTCAACAACGCGGCTGCACCTGCTGTTGCCGGGCAGGCCATTGATGTTCCGTTAAATGTATCATAATCACTTTGCGGTACTGTGCTGTATATCTGGAATCCAGGAGCGAAAACATCCACTTTCGTTGAAGAATAGTTCGAGAAATTCGCCGGCAATGAACCTAACTGATCTTTCTTATTGTAGGTAGAGGCCCCAATTGTCATAAATAAGTCCATTGGCTTCGCTTGATGTGCATACTGATTCGTCGGGAAATTTGGATATTCGTCCAAGTTCTCACCGCTATTTCCAGCTGCATGAATACATAAAACTCCTTTTGAAGCGGCATATTCAAATGCTGCAGCCACTTCTTTTTGATGTGGCGAATAGCTTTTTCCAAATGACATGTTGATGATTTGTGCTCCGTTATCTACTGCATAACGAATTGCCAAAGCGACATCTTTATCTGCCTCATCTCCGTTTGGGACAGCTCTTAATGACATAAT
>CBFIBY010000196.1:0-4085 GCA_965660955.1 Crocinitomicaceae bacterium
TTTTTCCAAAGGAATGTATTCAGCGATATCACGAATGACCTCAATGACTTTTTTGTCTTTATCCGTTTCGATTAAATCTTGACTGTAGTACCCAAAGTGAACCGTTTCACCGATTACTATTTTACCTGAATCAACTTCGAGGTTTCCTGTAATCATTTGCAAAAAGGTACTTTTTCCCGTACCATTCTTTCCTACAATACCTAATCGTTCATTTCGTTTGAAGTGATACGTGAAGTCTTTCAGCATGGGCTTGCCTGGAAAAGATTTTGAAGCTTTGTGGAATTCGACAATTTTAGAACCAAGACGCTCCATTTTTACTGGAATTTCCAATTCGTCTTCGTCTAATCGTATGCTCGCAGTTTCTTTGATACTGGCGAACGCATCCACACGCGCCTTTTGCTTCGTACCTCTGGCTTTCGGTTGACGACGAATCCAATCCAATTCTTTTTTAAACGTATTCTTTGCTTTTCCGACTGTTGCCGCCAATTGCTCTTGACGTTCGGCTTTCTTTTCTAAATAGTAGGAGAAATTCCCCTTGTATTTATAGAGCGTTTCGTCTTCTAATTCTAAAATCACATCACAAACGACTTCTAAAAAGTATCGGTCGTGTGTTACCATCAGAATAGTGGATTTTGAAGAGGCCAAATAACTTTCCAGCCATTCTATCATGTCCAAATCCAAATGATTGGTTGGCTCATCAAGAATTAATATATCCGCTTCAGAAACAAGCACCTTTGCCAACGCAACACGTTTTTGTTGACCTCCAGATAGCATTGAAATTTTAGCCGAAGTATCGTCTAAGCGCAGGATGGACAATATCTGTTCTACTTTCGATTCAATGTCCCAAGCATTCAAGTCCGTCAAAGCTTGCATACTACGGTTCATCATTTCCTCATCGCCTGTCGCTAATGATTCTGTGTATTCGCGTATGGCAACCATTTCTGGCATATCACCACCAAGTACACCTTCAAGAACAGTTTCGTTTCCGTTTAGATTCTCGGCTTGCTCCATATATGAAATGGATAAATCATTCCGGTAAACAATTCGTCCACTATCAATGGGTTCGATGTCATTTAGACAGCGCAATAATGTAGATTTTCCACTACCGTTTTTGGCAACAATGGCCATTTTATCTCCTTGATCGAGACCAAAAGAAACGTCCTTGAAGATGGTTCTGACGCCAAAAGTTTTGGTAATGTTTTCTACGGAGAGTACGTTCATGGTGCGGTTTTGTGCGTCTTTTACTGAGATTTTTTCAATATTCTTTTCAAAAAACTAAAATTCTAGAAAACTATGATTTTAGTCCTTGACTTGATGTTATCTCAATCGATTTAGTGAATCCAATAATTTTAAATCTCTGTTAATCCCTTTATTTGCCAAAAAGACAAAGGGAAAGCCTATGACCAAGAGCAAGAAACCTAGTCCCAATTCTTTGCCTGTGATGTCACTTGCGATACGGCTTGAGCCAAAATTAATCATAACGATAACGCTGGCAATTACGATGAAGTAGGTATAAAACAACATGCGACCGAAACGATGTTGACGTCTCTGGTCTTTGAAGCTAATGATTGTGACAATGGTAATTAACATTAAACCTATTCCCACTAAATAGCCAGGAAATCCATCGTGATTGATGAATTTATCAGCAGCAATAGTACTTTGTGTAACGCCAAAGGCATCAATTTTATATCGCATCGTTTCAGAGACGTAAGCGAATATTTCTGTTCCGAAACTTACGAAACCAAGGCAAATCAATGTGATGACTAAATAAACAGTTTGAATTCGTTGTATCATTTTGAAAATCTTTTGTGCAAAAATAAGGAACTATTGGAGAGAACTGTCACGAAACGATTGAATCGCTTCGAATATTTGTTAATCTATTTTTTCTTAAAAACAGAAAGACGGTCTGCATGCCAGCCTTCGATAGTTGTAAGTCCATTCGTATTGTGAAAACGGATGCGCAAAGAATCAGCGTCTTTTATCTCTTTGGTAAGGAATAAATCACTGTTCACATGATAGCTTTCGTTCAGAGAAGGAATACGCATGCCGATATAATCGACAAAAATATTTGTCCAAACACTATCTTTTTTAATGTCATAATACAACCAAGGCAAATTGTGCTTGTCCGTGATTTTATAGGACTGACTGAGGCGCAATCCAAAAGCTCCTTGATGTTTTGCCGTTATCGGAGTTTGAACTAAATTTTCAATTTGAATGTGCTCAATCTTTTTAGAAAATGGAATCAATTTGATGTTGTTCTCAATACTCCATTTTTGTGTGGCATTGTAAACGTTGGGGATATCATCAAAACTTTTGGGTTCTTTTGTATGGAAAATCCATTGAAAACGGTTGTCGGTTTTTAAAAAGACCTTCTTGAATTTTTCTTTGTTCATCTCTGCATAGTGAAGAATCCCCGTTTCCAATTGAATCGTTAGAATGAACTGATAATACACGCAAAACACGAGTAAGGGTATTAATAAGATGCGAACGATGTTTCTGGTATTCTGAAGTAGAAAAGCTAGACCAATCATGAAAACCAAACTCACATCCACGAATGGACGCATCCCTAGACTTCCGCCGTACCACCAGCACCACCAAGATGCTGTAACGTATGTAAATAAGGCGAGAAAGAGTAAAACGACTTTATTGGCGAATGAATATTCTTTTCTGAAGAACCAGAATCCAAACAAAGAAATCAAAAACAAAGGCGTATAGATAAAAAGACCTTTTTTAAATCCGAACAGCACACTCAAAACAGGCGGATTGTTCCAATTATCAAATCCTTCGGAGCCATATATGTTGAATCCCCAATGGCCGGTTTGGTATTTTACATTTGCGAATTGAATAAAAATCAATGCGACAAATAGAAGTATTGCCGGTATTAAACGCTTTGACTTTTTGAATAAATTGTTAATCAAGAAAGACCAAGCTTCTTTAAGGTTTGCAAAAACGGCGAAAAAGAGTAAGAAAACGATCCCATTACTTGGACGAAGCAATATCACCATGGCATAGGCAAACACCACCATCAGCAGCCATTTTAATGTACATGATTCTTTCCAACGAATCAAGCTGTAAAAGAACAACGCGACGAATGTAAATGAATAGGCATGTGCCGTAAGTATTTCGTTCACTGAATAATAGAGGAGTGTCGAACCTAAGGTGAAAATGGTCAAACTAACTGCGGCAATCCATGTTTGAATTCGAAAATGAAGCAGAACCAGATAGGATAGCCAAAGTCCGAGGAGTAAAAAGAAAATAGCGCCAATCACCATTGCTTTTTGATAAGGTAAACTATATCCATCCGAATCGTATTTTTCTGTATGAAAATAATGCGCTGCTATAAAAAATGGAGCTTGACAAATCGAAACACCCGGAAAATACTTGTCTAATCGCCCGATATAATCCTCAGGAATATTTTTAAATTCATCAAGTTTGGATTCTGGATATTTCTTTTTGAGCCGATCGATGAATTGAAAATGATTTTCTTTATAAATGAAGGTTTGAGGTAAATAGGCGTAGTATCCAGCTCCATCAGAGCGAACGATTGATCGAAATGTTTCTTCTGGATTGTCCCATTCATACCATTTGTTACTTTGAAATTTCGCAACAAATAATACGGTAAAAAGCATGGCAAATAATGCCACTTGTTGATGAAGTAGAAATTGCTTCGCCTTAGTCCAAAGTTTATTGGTAGGCATTTTGAATGAGATAAAAGTCGAGAAGGACCAGCGCAGCCATAGCTTCTATAATGGGCACGGCTCTGGGTACAACACATGCATCATGTCGACCTTTCCCTGAAATAGTCGTGGCTTTTCCATCCGAATCAATCGTTTGTTGGTCTTTTGCAATGGTTGCAACAGGTTTAAAAGCGACTCTAAAATATATGGGTTGTCCACTTGAAATACCTCCCAAAGTACCCGCTGCATAGTTGGTAATTGGCTTTCCGTCCGTGTGATAGGTGTCATTGTGTTCGCTTCCGTTCATTTCAGCAGCCGAAAAACCAGCACCAAATTCAACGCCTTTTACTGCGTTGATAGATAGCATCGCTTGACCTAATTTTGCGGTTAATTTATCAAAAACAGGTT
>CBFIBY010000197.1:0-4073 GCA_965660955.1 Crocinitomicaceae bacterium
CCAGCAATGTATTGCATTGAACCTGAAAAATCACCAATAACCACAGGTTCATCAGAATTATTGACCTCCACATCGTAAGGGAAAACGGTATTCGCCTTTAATAGATTTAGCCATTGCAGTGCTCCGGCTGAATTCAGTTTTGCGACTAAACCAACGTTTAAATCTGTGTTGTTGATGATTGTTCCAGCCAAATTGAACGTATCGGAAAATTGACCTGTGAGAAAAACGTCGTTCTGGGAATCTACACTAACGGCTAACCCACGTTCTGCGTATTTTGCAACACCTGTTTTCATCCATATGTCCGCTCCGAGATCGGTATACTTTGAAATAAATAAATCGTAATTGGGTGTGTTCGTTAAGGGGTCGATTGCACTTGATAAAGCTTGACCACCAATGTTAGAACTTCCGAGGAATTGCCCAGTTAGGATAACATTGTTAAGTCCATCCACGGTAATTCCAAAGGCGTTTTCACTTCCTGCATCTCCTTCGGAGATCGCCCATTGAACTATTCCCGAATTGTTTAGTTTCAAGACAAAAATATCTTTCGAAGAATTGACGGAGTTTAAAGTAGTCGAGCCAAAACTTACTTGACCGAAATACTCTCCTGTCACCAGAATGTTCCCGAGATTATCCAACGCAAGATCGGTCGGTTTGTCTGAAAAACTACCACCAAAAGTCTTCACCCAAATTAGGTCACCCAAAGAATTGTATTTGGAAACATAAATATCAGTGTTGCCAGCGGAATTGAGCTGTGCAGCCCCTAATTGAAAACTTGTCCCACCCGAAAAATAACCTGCTACATATTGATTTCCTGCTGCGTCACTTTCAACATCAATGGCTTCATTTGTAGCGCCGCTGAGTGTGGTACGACCCCACAGTGTTTGGCAGTGCAGGTCCTTCCACAATAAACAAATAAACAGGGTAAGAATCAGCGAAATTTTCCGAAGGAATATGATCATGTAAGTTAGATAGTTTTCTTGTCCTTTGAGGCAGAAAGGTACAGAAAATCAATAGACAAAAAAAATCCTCCTTGAATGATCAAGGAGGATTTAAAAATTAGTTTAATATCTGATTACAACGCCATAAATGCACTGTTCTCAGCATACTTTAAAAACTCTCTGTCTTTTTTCGCTTTCGCTTTGTAAGAAGAATCAATTGCAATTGCTTTTGTCAAGTTGCTAGTTACATCAGCAATTTTGTCTTGACGAGCAGCCGCAACCGCTTTCAAATAATAACCAGCAGCTGTTTCTTTATCCGAAGAGTTGTTGATTGTGCTTGTTCCACCTGAAGCGTTTCCGTTCAAGATTTGAGCTAAACCTTTGTTGTATGTATCGTCAGATCCAAAGTTCGAAACTGCTTCAGCATATTTTCCTTCTTTGATGTTGATGATTCCGTGGTTGTAATTGTTTTCAGCACCAGAACCTTTTCCTTGTGCAAGCAATGCTTTTGCTGTTGCGAAATCACCAGAAGCTCCGGCAATAGCGCCAAGATTGTTTTTTGCAATGGCGTTGTCCTTGATATTGTTCGCTTTTTCAAATGCCGTTTTTGCTTCAGACATTTTTCCTTGCATATACAATACACCTCCCGCATTATTAAATCCTCTGTGATCTGTAGGGAATTTCATTTGAGCGGCTTTGTAAATTGACAATTTAGTATTTAAATCATCCGTCAATGTAGCTGCGAATAACATTTCTTCTATTGTTAAGATTTCAGGAGTTGTTGTCGAAATTTGTTTCAACTCTTCATCAGTATATCCCGTTTTGTCGTAAACTACTTTGATTTCAGAACGACGTAATTTCGGGAATATGTTTTTATCCAAGTAAGAGAATGTTTTCCCCATGTTACGCATTTCTGTTTCACGTGTTGTAGGATCTTTGTGCATTTCCAAAACTCGGATAACCAAGTTTTTCTCGTCTGTATTCATTGTAGATTTTTCCAATTCAGCTTTGAAACCTTCGTAATCTTCACCACGACCATTCAAATTGAAAACTTCACCTAACTCTTTGATTCCTGCTTTCTTCGCCATATTAGCAGCGGCAGATTTTCCAGCAGAAGCTCGGTCAGTTGATAATGTATTGTTTTTATCTTCTTCACCCTCTGGAGAAGCATATCCAATTACATTAATTGACTTGATTTTGATTCGCTCATTTGTATCAGCACCTTTCATCCAAGCTGTCAATGCTTTAACATCCGCATCAGACATTTCAGAAGAACGAACATCTGATTTACCTTTTAAGTAATTGATTGTTGCTGTTTCCGTATATTCAACTGTACGTTTGAAATTATCTTTTTCCATTGTCACACGGAAATCTTTCGCGGCCAACATTGGAGTGATGATTGTACCATAAGCGATTGTCGTGCGATCAATTTGATCTTTAACTTTACCACCTTTAGAAACCGTTCCTGTAATATCAAGAGTTGTATTCTCAAATTCAGGTTTGTAAGCAACTACGTCATAATACGTGATTTTCCCACCTGGCTTGTATTGAACTACATTACCATTACCAGTAGCTTTTTCACCTTGTACAGTAATTGGTTTCAACGCAGTTTCACCCAACATCGGCTGGATTTCGGCACTGGCCTTTTTGTTGATTCCTTTTTCTGGGAAAGTTACATCTACTTTTACACGGACGGAGTCTCCGTGCATTTCAAGAGGACTAGGAGTAACATCGTACTTTAAGTCTTTCAATAGGTCACAACTTGTTACAAGTGCGCCCGCTGCTAAAAAAGCAAAACCTACTAGCGTATGTTTTTTCATAATTGGTTTAATTTCTAAGATTTATCCTACAAAAGTAAGAAAAAAATGACTTGGTATTGATTCGTTACATTTTATTGCCTCTTTTTTGAAAAAAAATATGCTTTTTTCTCTAGAAGGTTTTAGAGTTTAATTCAAGCAATTGTTTTACAGTTAGTTGCGTAATTGGGTCAATTTGATTTGGAGCAATTTCTGATAGCGGAATTAAAACAAATGTTCGTTTTCGGTAGAGTTTGTGTGGAATAGTAAGTTTATTTTGCTCTATAATATGACTTCCATAGAGAATAATATCAATATCAATTATGCGAGACGAATATTTTTGATCTATCGATTTTTCCGAGCGACCAAGAAGTTTCTCTATGGCTTGTAATTCATCTAGTATTTTTTCCGACTTGAGATTCGTATTCACCTCAATACAGGAATTCAAAAATAAATTCTCAGATTCAAAACCTTCGGCTTCGTTTTCATAAAACTCACTTTTACGAACAACTGGACCTATTTTTTCGGAGATTAGTTCATATGCCTGCTCAAGATTGTTCTTGCGGTCTCCAATGTCTGATCCAAGAGAAAGAAATAAAGATTCCATTATTTCCATTCGAAACTATTGACCAACTCCATTAAATCAACTTTCAAATAGCTTAAGGTCGGAACAAGAGAATCATAATTTGGTTTACTATTCAAATAAACAACACCACTAACGAAGCGGTCCGTTGAATCAGTCAAATAGAATTGAAACGGTGTGGCAACATCTCCTTTTAGTTCGAAGAATGTACCGTATACCTTTTTATCAGGATGAAGAATCTTTTCGTCATTAATGGCTGTTGCTTTCAATTTGTGTTCATCTATCTTATCGTTGGCAAAATTGACATAGTTAGACAACGACTCGGTCATGTCGATATAGGAGAAATGAATCACTCCGTTTACTTTTCCTAAGTCAATATCTTTGTGGCAGTTTTCGGTACTAACCTCTTTGGCTGTATATAACTCAGATAATTTAAAAGTATAAGGACATCTATCCGAGAATTGCTTGTACGAATGATCCGGAAGTTCCGTGCGCAAATAAGTAGGAGGCTTTGGAATCAATATTTCGTCCTCATCACATGAATAAAGGAAGATTGTCAGTGCAAGAAAGGGAAGAAGGAATTTCATCATAATTCGGTTTGAGGTAGGTTCACTTTGACCATTTTAATTCTACGCTTGTCCGATGATTCTACTGTCAACTTCATTTCACCGACCATCAAACTTTCTTTGTTTCTGAGAATTCGACCCGCATTTTCGACCATAAATCCACCTAAGGTTTCAGCTTCTCCTTTTGCCG
>CBFIBY010000198.1:0-4068 GCA_965660955.1 Crocinitomicaceae bacterium
TGCCATCTTTGAAATATCGTCTACGGAATAGGGAACTTTATTTTTTTCGGAGTAACTCATTCCATAGGCGTAATTTCTGAAGGTGAAAAAATCAGTTCGTACACTTAAAAAGTTCATCAATAAAAAAACACCAATAATCACAGGATACGCCCAACGGTCCAAATAGGAGAGTAGGGCAGAAAACAACATCAATATAATCGTCAGCAGTAGTACGATACTTACTCCGGCAGGTAGCTCGAAGTATTTTATCCCTTGTAAGAAACCAAGCGACAAAAAGCTAATGAGTGCGATAGTTTCGAAAATTGTTGCGTTGACCTTGTTTTGTTTGTAAATCTGAGTCAGTAGTTCTTTCGAATAGTGTTGTGCACTTCGTGATGAGTAAAATTTCAATCTTCTTCCTAGATACAAATAAACACGTTTTTCTTCTTTGGCTGAAGGGACAACTTTACTTTCCTTATTTGGGATAACCGTTTTTATAACTTTTTCTTCTTTTTTGGGTGTAAAATCACTTCCCACTTTTCGTCCTACCCTTTTGTTCATGGGAAAGAAGTACAGGACAGATAACAATTGGAACAAGAAAAATCCCAAAACATATGCTGAGGTGTGCAATACTACATCACTCGTACTACCGAATTCTTCACGCATTTGAAAGCTGCAGAAACGGAAGATGAAATAAAGGTTAAATACCAGAGGTAGAATACCATTGTTCAAACAAAACTTATAGAAGGGCTGATTCAAGGTGTTGAGAAAAGGGAAGTGAGGAGCTAGTCGAATATAACTATAGGTATTGTATCCCATTGTGAATCCGCCTATGGCGAAACCAAGGAACAAGAAGGACCAAAAACCTGTGACGCCCAGGTATTCTGGTGAATAAAATAGAATTGGAATACCAAACGCCGAACCTAAACTGTCGCTAACGATTAAAAATAAAAAGATCCAATAGAATAAAGCAAGTAAGTTAAACTTGAGTTGAGCAATGAATAAATGAATGGGAAAAAGGGAGGCTATTATTTTAAAGAATCCCATTTTTTGATTATCACTTACCATATATATAAAGGAACGAAAAAAATGATGATTTTGTTGGATTTAAAGGGATACTTATCCAATTAAATTTTAATAAAGTCGATTACAAAGTAACTAAGCATTTTTCCATACATCCGAAGTTCAATTTCCGATGAAGGAGAACCTTCAGGCAAGTGTAAAGCGTTTATTTCATTCTTTGCACCGACTAAATGAATCAACATGCGGATATCTTCAATGCTAAATCCGCTAGGCGTTATGGCTGAAGAAGGATTGAAAGCTATTGAATCTAGGTCAATATCGAGTGTAATGGGCAGATTTCCGTTCAATTCTGAGATTTTTGTCTTAAAGTTTGAAAGACTAGCGTCTCGATTTACAACAAAGGATTCAAAAGTCTGATAGTGACAATTCTTTGCTTTTAGAAAATCTAGAATGTTCTGGTTGTTGTACGACTCATGTAGACCGAAAACAGTATAATCTTTCAAGAGGTCGTTCTTAAATGCGACGGAAAAAGGATTCCCGCTATGACGATATTCTACTGTTCGACAATCGGCATGTGGATCAATGTTGATGGCTTGGACAGGTTGATTATTGCTTGTTGAAATATGTTGAATGATTGGATAGGCGTTATTGTGTCCTCCTCCGATTACAATCAGTTTCTGCTGTTTTGAAACGTATTCATTCAATATTTCCGCTACAAATTCATCTAGTTCTTCAACTTTCCCTTTGGATTTTTCTATAGATACAAATGATTCATTCTGAGCGATTTCACCCAGTATTGCGATATCATCTCCTTGTAGAAATTCGTTCGACTGAACAGATTGGATGGCCTTCGAAAATGCATCAAAACCTCTATTCGCGCCCGGAAAACCGCCATTCATTTGTGGACCGATATCTTCCGAGATGCCCAGTATGACAAACTTCGAATCTTTACTATTCTCTCCAAACTTAATCTTTTCGGAAAGTTTGATTTCACCCTTACGCTGATTCTTCGCCCTATTGTTTTCATTAAACAAGCTGAAGTGAAATGCACCAGTTTTACTCTTTCTCATAGTGCTTCAATTTAGAAAGGAAAAAATCGGGTGGAGCACAAGGACTCATTTTGTCTTTTTTGACAAATACTAAATCCGTTTGTGCAGTTGAAACTACTTCTTGCTTCGTATTTAGGATCGTATATTTAAACGAGATTTTTGGTCCTTTAATAGTAGTGATTTTCGTAACGATATCAAGCGCGTCGTCGTAGAAAGCAGGTCGTAAATATTTAACAGAATATTCACTGACAGGGAGCATGTAGCCTAAATCTTCTAGTTCTTTGTACGAGCAACCTATGTCACGCAAAGCCTCTACACGTCCAACTTCAAAAAACTGTGCGTAATTTCCATAGTAACAATACCCCATTTGATCGGTTTCACCGTAACGAACTCGGAGCTTCGTATTATGTTCAAAATTATATTCCATATTGAGAATAAAATTAGAATAAAAAAACAAGACCTTGTGTAAAGTTAAAAGTTAACAATAAACGGTAAATTTTAACTGATTTGGGTAAAATGAAGGTTAACTTTATATTGTGTTAAATATTTCATAACTTACTGTTAAAATATACCGAATTGAGCCAAAAAAAAGTTTAATTTCCATACATGTAAAAGATTTTAAAATTACAATACGTAATCAACTTTTTTTTTCACTTTTTTATGTAAATATTTGTTCACTCCTAAACGGAATGAGAGAGGTTGTCCTTATATATCCACTTTGCCGTATAGGAGCAAAATTATAAACTATTAAAACAAACATTAAATGACTTTAGAACATGAAAAGGTGTGGGCGTCTTGTTTAAAAGTGATAAAGGACAATATATCACTTCAAGCTTTCAAAACCTGGTTCGAGCCAATTGTTCCTGCTAAACTTGAAAACAATGCATTGACAATTCAAGTTCCATCACATTTCTTTTATGAATGGCTAGAAGAGAATTACATTGATTTACTCAGAAAGGTTATCAAAAAAGAACTAGGAACCGAAGGAAGATTAGAATACAATATTGTTATGGAAAATAACAATACAAAATCAACACCATATACTGTTAAGTTGCCAGCACTTACCAAGAAGCCTTTACGCAATCAACCGGTAAATATGCCGATCGATGTGAATGAAGGTCAAATTCGAAATCCATTTATTATACCTGGATTGAAGAAGGTGAATGTTGAATCCAACTTGAATCCATCGTATTCATTTGAGAATTTCGTTGAAGGTGATTGCAACCGTTTGGCGCGTGCTTCTGGATACGCCGTTGCAAATAAGCCGGGTGGAACTGCTTTTAATCCTTTGTTAATCTACGGAGGAGTTGGACTGGGTAAAACACATTTGGCACATTCGATTGGAATTTCCATCAAAAATCAATTTCCGAATAAAACGGTTCTTTATGTTGGATCTGAGAAATTTGCTCACCAATTTATTGACGCTCTAAAAAATAATTCAACCAACGATTTCATTCATTTCTATCAAATGATAGATGTGTTGATTATTGACGACGTCCAATTCTTTGCAGGTAAAGAAAAAACGCAGGATGTATTCTTCCATGTGTTCAATCACTTGCACCAGAACGGAAAACAAATCATCCTTACTTCGGATAAACCACCTGTAGAAATGCAAGGAATGGAGCAACGCTTGTTGTCTCGATTCAAATGGGGACTTTCAGCTGATTTGTCTACTCCAGATTTGGAAACAAGAATTGCTATCCTTGAAAAGAAAATGTACGGTAATGGAATTGAGTTGCCGAAGGATGTAGTTGAATACCTAGCGTATAGTATCAACACAAACATTCGTGAAATGGAAGGTGCTTTGACATCCTTGTTGGCGCAAGCTTCTTTGAACAAAAAAGCAATCTCATTGGATTTGGCTCGCCAGATGGTCGACAAATTCGTGAAAAATACGGCAAGAGAGGTATCTATCGAGTACATTCAAAAAGTAGTTTCGGATTACTTCGATTTACCAATAGAAATTTTGAAATCGAAAACAAGAAAACGAGAAGTCGTTCAAGCCCGTCAGATTTCC
>CBFIBY010000199.1:0-4049 GCA_965660955.1 Crocinitomicaceae bacterium
TTTCACGGGTTAATTGGGCACCTCGTCTGTTTAAAAACACGATATTTTCACTTCCTTTTACCACATTCAAATGATTCCGAATTTGATTCTTGTAAAAGCTAATTTCTTTCTCTACAACTGGACTGACAGGCACAAGCCGCTGTTTATTTCCTTTCCCGATTACACGAATGAAGCCTTCATCGAAATACAAATCTCCAAAACTTAAATTCACAAGCTCAGAAACACGTAATCCACAACTGTACAAAGTTTCCAAAATAGCTTTGTTCCGATGCCCTTCAGGTTTGCTCATATCAATAGCTCCGATTAATAAATCGATTTCTTCAATGGATAATACTTCTGGCAGTTTTCGACCAATTTTGGGTTGTTCCAAGCTTTCAGATGGGTCAACCGTGATGAGGTCTTCCATAATTAAGAAGGCGTAAAATTGCTTAATACCACTTATTATGCGGGCCTGACTTCGTGGGTTTAATCCAAGATCAAAAAGCATTCCCACGAATTGATTCAAATCTTTGTATTGAAGATCGAGGATGTCTTTTTTCTCACCTTCGCAATAGGAAAGTAGCTTGTCAACATCTCTTTGGTAGGCAAAAACGGAATTATCGGCCAAGCCTTTCTCGATTTTCAAGTAAGAGACAAATTGCTTAATATAGCGTTCTGAATTAGACATGTAATGAAGATACTGATACTCAACGGTCCGAATTTAAACTTAATTGGTCAAAGAGAACCCGAAATTTATGGGAATCTTACGTTTGACGAAATGCTCGGGAAATGGAAAGAAGAATTTCCAATTGATTTGAGTTTGTTTCAGTCCAATATCGAAGGAGAGTTGGTTTCAGCGATTCAAAGTGCGGAAGTTGATGGCATAATTATGAATGCTGGAGCATACACGCATACCAGCATTGCTATTCGCGATATCATTTCGAGTACGCAAATTCCGGTCGTAGAAGTGCATATTTCAAATATTACGGCTCGCGAATCATTTCGACACGAATCTTTCCTTTCGCCTGTATGTGCAGGGTGTATTTTTGGTTTTGGAATGGAGGGATATCGACTGGCGATTCAATACTTCATCAATACGAAGTAATTAGAATTTGTCTTTTGACAAAAGGCTGAATTTATCTTTCTTTAGAACATAGCGTTGCCATAGAATACTGCCTTTGAAAAGTCCTTTTTCGTTAAAATGTGTTGAAGATTTCTTGATAGCTTTGCGCTTCTTTAAAGTTTTTCCGAGTTTTAAATAAACATCTCGATGAGCCTTTAAGATACTTGCCAATTGCTTCATCTCACCGCGAACGAGAAATCGTACACCGGCAATTCCATCTAGAATCAATCGTCTGAACATCTTGAAGAACAAAATACCTTCATAGTTTTTAATGATCATGTACAAACTGTTCCTGAAGTTCAGGTAGGTTTTAAAAGGGGAGGAGTAATCCAGCGTTCCGCCACCAACGTGATACACAACCGATTTTGGCTCTACCATGAATTTGTAATTCTGTTTTTTTAATCGCCAACAGAAATCAATTTCCTCCATGTGCGCAAAAAAGTCCTCATCAAGTCCGCCCGCTTCATGGTATAAGTTTGAACGCACAAGCAAGGCGGCACCTGTTGCCCAAAAAACTTCAATTGGTTCGTTGTATTGACCTGCATCGTCTTCCACTTTTTGAAAAATTCGTCCTCTACAAAAAGGGAAGAAATCTTTGTCTAAAAAACCTCCTGACGCTCCGGCATGTTCGAATTTTTCTTTTGTATGAAATGAGCGAACTTTAGGTTGGCAACCTGCCACAGTTGGGTCCTTCATTACTTTAAGCAACGGATCAATCCAATTTGGGGTAACTTCAATATCGCTATTGAGCAATAAATAATAGTCGCTTTCCACTTGTTTTAGAGCATCATTGTATCCTTTTGCAAAACCGCCATTAGATTCATTAATGATCAAACGAATATTAGGAAAATTGTTTTTGAGAAACGTTACGGAATCATCCGTAGAGCAGTTATCAGCAACGATGATTTCATGATCTCCAGAATTTTCAATAGCTGTTGACAAGAACTTCTCGAGAAAGTTTTTTCCGTTGTAATTGAGAATAACGATAGAAAGTTTTTCCAAAGCGAAACTAAGATTTTACCATTGTCTTAATAATTCTTCGCTCTGTCCACCATAGTGTTCTTGCACACCTGCATTGCCATTGTCGACATCTCCATTTGTTGAGTTTCTGGAATTTAAGGCATGAGGCCAGTTGGAATTTTTTATCTCACCAATCATATCTGAATGCAATAGTCGATAATTTTCTCCAATTAAATCGGTGTTGTAAAAGATAAATCTCTTGTTTGAAAAACGCCCAATTTTATCGTATCTCCACATTTCATATGGATATTCGGAGGTGGAAACTGGTCTTCGGAGAATATTTGACGGAGAGCCATATTGAAGATAAACACGTCCTCTATCTGTTTCGTATCCATCCTGAAAATTCGTCGCATAAAGTTTTTCAACAAGTTGAACCTGTGCTTTGTATTTTAACCAATCTGTATATGCTTCGGCTCCCGATGTGGCTTTCCAAAAAGCTTGTAAAAACAACAGGGATTCTTCTTTGGTTCCAGATTTTAACAACGACATTACCCTTCTAGAGGTTTCCGCAGTAGAAATAGGGATGATACTGCCTAAATAATATTTAGCGCTATCTTTTGGAAAGCTTTCTTCAAAGGCAGGATCAAGTATGGTGATATCATCATCAAAATGGATTTCTTTATCATTTGCTCTATCAAAAATATATGCGTTTGTATTGATGATTGACAAATCAGGATTCAAAATACTCAACTGTAAAACAAATGTTCCCGTTGGTAGGGCTGAGATATCCAATTGTTTCAGAACAGGCACTACTTTGGCGCTTTCAAAACGATAAAAGGTTGATAATTCTTCAATTTCCTCGTTCGTTTCTTGGTCGATCACCGTTTGTTTCAGACCGAATTCTGGAATTTCTAGAAGATCGGTGTTGTAAATTTCTATGTAATATGGAATCGCATTCAATTCTTTGGGATAATACGTTGAAATTCTTGGGATAATTTCAAATCCAGATTTGTGAAATAAACTGGATTCATTGCCGGGATTGGCAACTTCTGCAATTTGAATATCGCTAATGGTTACTTTATCATTGACCTCAGAAATAGAAATAGGCAGCGATCCCTTTATTGATGGATTTTCACTCAACAAATCTTTCAATTCGATTTTTAATTCGTAATCCCCTGGTTCAACAACAAATCGTTTCAAATCATAAAAATCTTCAATAATACTGTCTTTCATGAAAGGCGATTCGAGTCTGTGTGCATCCTCCTTGTAAATTGATCCGTTTTGTTCTAGAGTCAAATAAACAGCGACATCTGCGATTAATCCATCGTCTTTTCCTTTGTAGTTTAATGATGCTCCTTCAAATTGGAGGTTTACTTCTAACAAATGCCCAACACCAGGAGCGAAAAATTGCTTAGTATCTAAGTAAACTCTCAACTTTCTATCCTGAGAAAATACGGATGACACGCTGGTGAATGCTATCAAGAAAAGAATTAAATATCTCATGTACGACTTTAAAAAGTAAAGTTACGAAAAATGCGTACGAATGTCCTAAAATGACCATCGATTGTAGTGTGATGACTCTTTTAGTGAGTAAACGGTTGCGTAATTCAATCGAAAATGGATAAAAACGAATAAATTATCGTCAACATCTGTAGGTTAAGTAGTTTGATTTCAGTGTTTTGTGGTGAAAACTGAATTCGTTTCGGTGAAGTTCAAAAAAAAAGTTCTTTATGCCTCTTGTTTGTAATCAAAGTATTAGTAATTTTGTCGCGGAGAATTGGCAGAGTGGTCGAATGCGGCGGTCTTGAAAACCGTTGTACCGCAAGGTACCGGGGGTTCGAATCCCTCCTCCTCTGCATATTTTATTAATAGTGAAATCACAATTTTTTCAAGATGTTTACGAAGTAGTCAAATTAATTCCCAAAGGAAGAGTTACATCTTATGGAGCAATAGCTAGATATTTAGGAACTACTAAAAGTGCACGTGT
>CBFIBY010000200.1:0-3994 GCA_965660955.1 Crocinitomicaceae bacterium
ATCAAAATCTAGGGCATAGATATGATTGTATCCATCTTTCTCGCTTGTTCGCAGTATCGTTTTTCCGTCTTTTAAAATCAATAGATTATCATCAATATCTATGTACGTTTCGCTATTTTCTGTGTAGAATGCTTTGTTGATCCACTTGTTGCCTACTTGTTCTACCTTGTTGTAGGTAAGTTTGTTTTGGTGACGATTCATCGTTTGAATAATCAAGGTATTTCTCGTTTCAGACCATTTCAATCGTGGAATATATTCGTACTCTCCCAAATTCAGATTTGAAATTTCGTTTTTGGCAACATTCGCAATATGCGCTGTTACTTTTGAATTATCCTCTCCTGCTTTGGGATATTTGAAATTGTACAAATCGGGATACAATTCACTGAAATAGGTCATGGTGAATTCCTGAACTTCATTTTCATCAAAACGTATAAAGGCAATGTATTCACTATCTGCCGACCATCCGTAAGCTTTTGTTATTGCAAATTCCTCTTCGTACACCCAATCGGTTCCTCCATTTATAATTTCATTCCGATTTCCATCTTTTGTAATCTGCGTTACATTTCCAGTTGATAAATCTTTTACGAATAAGTTGTTTTCGAAGAGATATGAAACCTGCGTACCATCTGGTGAATATTCCGCCAGCATTTGAGGCGACCGCTCTTTGTCAAGCTCTTTTATCTCCTGAGTCTTTAGATCGTACACAAGATACTTAGCAAAGAATGAACGTCTGTATACACTCTTAGTCTCCGTTGTGAAAAGTATTTTACTCTCATCCTTGTTGAATTCGTAATCGTCTATTTTAACTTTCGTTCCGCCAATTTTGAGCTTGTCTACATTTACGATTATTTCTCCTTTGTCATTTGGGCTCTTAAACGAGTGCTTTGCGATGCAATCAGAGTTATCGATTTTCTCTCTCTTTGTAAAATGCAAACCATCTTGCATGGATCGAAAACCATCTACACCACGGGCAAAAAATTGATATTCTTTCCAAATTTTTTCAACAGTTATTTCCTGAGCGTTAATAACTGTTGAAAATAAAAATATGAGGTATAATAGGGGTTTGCGCATTATAATTGATTTATTTACGGCTCTAAAATAACAAAAGTCGTTGAAAACCTCCTTTTTATAACCTTATCGTCACATAAGTTTAACAGTTGCAAATTGGTAGAAATGATTTTATGCCGTAATTTTGCCCTAAGTTTTTCGGTGATATCCTTGACGTTCGAACAGAGCTGAAACCATTGATAAACACGTTAATTAGAAGGAGAATTTTAAATGTTAGCATTTCCAGCGCATTGCCTAGTTTCAGTCGGTTCATCGATACTCAGTTTTCCTTACACAAATGTATTTTCTTATCCACAATAAATTAAGTTTTATGAAAAAATCATTACTCATTTTATCATTAATCGCTACTTCATTTGCTAATGCACAAGAGTGTAGTGAATTATTCATTTCTGAATATGTAGAAGGTTGGTCAAATAACAAAGCTCTTGAGATTTATAATCCAACAGCAAGCTCAATCAGCTTATCAAATTATATTATCGCAAGATATTCGAATGGTTCGACAACAGCCTCCGTTCAAAATGCAGTACAATTGACAGGGACAATTCCAGCTTTCGGGGTATATGTTGCTGTTTTGGAGAAGTTGGATCCAAATGGAACAGGTCAAGAAGCTCCCATTTGGGACTCATTGCAGGCTAGAGCAGATGGATTTTATGCACCAGATTACAACACAAGTAACGCTATGTATTGGAACGGTGATGATGCTGTAGTTCTATTAAAAGGAACTTTAACTTCTGATCCAAATCAAGTTTTGACAACAATTCCTGGGATGACCGTGATTGACATTTTTGGGAAAATCGGTGAACGGCCTACCAACAATCAAGGAGGTAACTCGCAACCAACGGGTGGATGGTCAACTGTCTTTCCTTATAATGGATTAAACGGAGTTAATGTTACTGTCGATCATTCAATGATTCGTAAGTCTGAAATTAAGACAGGTCAAACAAGCCCAACCATTTCTTTCTTCAATCCAATGCTAGAATGGGACACTATTCCAGCAGTTGTAGTTCGTTTGGATTTAAACGGTGATACGATATTTGGTGGTACAGGAAATCCGATTTTAGATGGCAACTGGAATTCATTGGGAACACATGATTGTGGATGTAACCCCCTTGGTATTATCGAAACAGCGAAAGAGGTAGTGATTATTTCGCCGAATCCATCAACAGGAACTTTCTTTGTGAAAGGATTAAATGAAATAAATACAATCACGGTCTTAAATGCACTAGGTCAAAAAGTTAAAAAGATTAACGTAAATGGTGAATTGAATAAAACATTCACTCTTGACTTAAAAGGTGTATATTTCGTGCAACTTAGTCGATCAACTGGTGAATCGATTACGAAGAAAATTATAGTAAGATAGAACCGATATTGTTGAAGAAGAGGTCTTAGTTGACCTCTTTTTTTTGCTTAAATAAGTAAAATATGAAAATAGCTTTATTCCTAACTTTTGTTTTTGCCAGTTTCAGCTTGTTTGGTCAAGATTTTATTCTAAAAGGACAGATTAAGGATGGATCAACAAACGAGGCGATTGCGGGTGCAAAGGTCGTTGTCAATGAAACGTACAAAACGATTTCGGACGTAGACGGAAATTACAGCGTTAAACTACCTTCCAAAGGTGATTATGTTGTGGTAGTATCAATGATGCTCTTTGAAACACAAACATTTAGTGTGGAAGTGAATGATCCCGTGACCAATTACAATATCGAGCTAGGTGGAAGTTTGGAATTCGAAGAAGTGAAAGTTATAGGAAACTTAGTGACCGACAGAAAGACACCCGTCGCGGTAACCAAGATTTCTGCTAAACAAATCACTGAGGAGCTTGGGTCGCGTGATTTACCAATGCTTTTGAACGCTACACCAGGAGTATATGCTACTCAAACAGGAGGTGGAGATGGTGATGCTCGAATTAATATTCGTGGTTTTGACCAGAGAAATATTGGTGTATTAATTGATGGTGTGCCAGTAAATGATATGGAAAATGGGGCCGTTTATTGGTCCAATTGGTTTGGATTAGATGCCATTACTTCAACCGTGCAATTGCAAAGAGGTTTAGGAGCAACGAAATTAGCTTTGCCTTCTGTTGGAGGCTCACTAAACATTATCACAAAAGGAGTTGGAAGTAAAGAAGGAGGATTGTTTAAACAAGAATATGGTACTGGAAACTTTCTTCGAACGACTTTTTCTTATAATTCAGGATTGAGTCCAAGAGGTTATGGAATGACAGTTGCAGCCAGCTATAAACAAGCTGATGGATGGGTAGACGGTACAAATTCACAAGGTGTCTTTGTGTATTTAAAATTACAAAAGAAATGGGGTAACCATTTAACATCAATTTCTGGTTTTATGGCTCCTCAAAACCATGGACAACGATCATTTTCTCAACCTATTCGATATTGGGATAAAGAATATGCTCGTGATTTAGGTATCTCTGTGCCTGATTCTTTGCCTTCTCAAACGGTTAATCATGGGATTCGGTATAACCAACATTGGGGATACGTAACGAATGAAAATGGCGAGAGAGAAGTGAAGAATGAACGTTTAAATTTTTATAATAAACCTCAAATTACATTAAAAGACTTCTGGGTGGTCAATAAGCGATTAGCGATTTCTAATATAGCATACATGTCAATTGGCCGTGGTGGTGGAACTCGATTGAACACAAGCAGCGGTATCGTTCGTACAGCAGATGATCAAACCATTGATTGGGATTTTATGATTCAAGACAATCAAGTAACAGATTTCTTTGGTACCCAAGTTCCGAGTATTGATCAGAATTATTCACCTGTTTTATTGAAAGCTAAAGTCATGCAATTGGCATCTGTAAACAATCATTTCTGGGTGGGTTACTTACCTCAATTTACCTTTAATATGAATGATACTTGGAGTTTTTCTGGTGGATTGGATTTTAGATATTACGAAGGCGAGC
>CBFIBY010000201.1:0-3983 GCA_965660955.1 Crocinitomicaceae bacterium
AGTAACTTTTGAAATGTATGAATTATTGATTGTGCGGATGTATAGAACAAAAAAAAGCCTCTTGGATTTCCAAGAGGCTTAGTATATATTGTAAATCTTAATGATTTCCTTTTTTCTTTTTGTTACGATCTTCGTCGTTGTTTGGATCCGTTATTGTTTCATCTCTAACCACGTCCAAAAACTTGACTTCATTTGATGACTGATCTGAATCAACATCAACAACGTCAATGAATCCTGCATTTCTCTGCATGCTCTCTTCCTGAAGGACTGTGTTGTTCTGACCAGGAACTATATTCTCTTTCTGACAAGAGAAAAGCAAACTTGCTGAAAACACCGCTAATAAGATTATTTTTTTTGACATAACGTAAGAATTGCTTCTATAACACTCAAATATAGACCAAAAGTCCTAATTTTCCAAATCTTCAAAAGGAATTTTGAGTAAAACGTATGTTCCATTGATTGAACGGTTTTCATCTAGAATGTCCTCAGGGCCGATAATATCGAAACCTTGGTTGCTCATTTGTTTGATTAAAGAGATGCGTTTAGCGGTAATTTCAACACCTTGCGATTTATGATCACCGTTAAAATCTTTTTTCGTTTTTAAGCTTTGACTAATTCCAATTCCATTGTCTTCAATGCGAATAAAGAGAACGTTGTTGTTTGTCCATGCCTTGGTTTTTATCTGTCCTTTCACGCCTTTTTGAGGAAGAACACCATGAACAATGCAATTCTCGATGTAGGGTTGAAGCAACATGGAAGGAATTAAAATTGATTCTGCCTCAGGTACATCAATTTCAAAAGAATAATCAAAGCGATCTTTGAATCGCATGGATTCTAAACTCAAGTATAGTTTTAGTCTTTCAATCTCTTTCGAAAAGGGCAACAAGTTTCCTTCGCTCGTTGATGAATCTAAATTTTTTCGAATCAATTGAGCAAAATTTGTCAAATACTTATTCGCCGATTCTCGGTCTTTGTTATTAATGAAAAACTGAATTGAATTAAGTGAATTAAAAATGAAATGCCTATTCATGCTAGCATTCAAGGATTGTTGCTCCAAGGACAGCAATTTGTTTTTAATTTCCATTTTTTCCTTATCGGCAAGTTCTCTTTCGCGTTGCAGTCTAAATCGAATGAAACTGTAGATTAAAAATCCTGCAGCAATTAAGCAAAGCAGAATAAACCACCATGTTTGATAAAAAGGCGATCGAATTTCAAAAGGAATCAATATCTCTTCCGAATAGTTCTGCCTTGGTCCAACGGCTCGCGCATGCAGAATGTAACTTCCTGAGCGCAAGCCTGTGTAATTAACAGTGGGATTATAAGTTTCAGGCGCCCATGATTCTTCAACTCCTTCTAGCCAGAACTGATATCTTAATTCTTTTGGATTGGAAAATGAAATGCCATCAAAATTAAAGGAGATGTTGTTTTTCTTGTACGGGAATGACATCAGTTCTTCCGAAAAAGCTTTGCTGTGATCCGTTTTTTCATAGTTCAACAGCATGTTCTGTAGAAGCAAACGAGGTGTCTTTTTTTGTTCGGAGGAGGATTCCTCCTTGAAAATAACTAAACCTGAAGCAGTCCCAAACCAAAGTCGCCCGCGATTATCTACAAAACTCGAATTTAAATTTGTCTCTAAACTAACTACACCTTCTTGAATGCCATAATGCTCAATTCTTTCGGCTTCCCCAGCATTATTAGGCAAGTATGTATACAAACCATTATTGGTGCCGATGTATAATTTACCATGCGAAAAATTCAAAAAATTAATAAACTTAGAAGAGGTCTCCGTTGCGAAATTTCGATTGACCACTTTGCCGTTATCGTAGATGTAAAGACCTTCTTCCGTGCCTAACCAAAGGTTACCGAATTGGTCTTTCTTTAAACAAAAGGTAGTTTTATTAAACTTATCGACCGATTCTATTCTATTGTTTTTGAGTCGATACAATCCTTTGTCTGTCGCTAAGAATAGGTCACCAGACTTTTCTTCCATATCACGAATTGTTCCGATGTCCCAATTATCATTGTCATGCAGGGGAACAAAATCGCCATTTTCATAAAGCATTAAACCACTAGATCCACCAATGTACATTTTGGTTGAAGATATTTTGTGTAGTGAAGTTATTTTGTCACCGAGCAGTTTATTCGCTCCATTGTAGATATGCTTTAAAGTTGTTCCTTGGTAGGCAAGAAGGCCAAGTTCCGTTCCAAACCAATTGTAACCATCTACGCGCATTACCGAACACCAAAACGTGAGAATGTCATCGTTTACTTGCTCAAAAACTCCTGATTTTTTTTGAAGAACGAGTCCTTTATTGAACGTCGAAATCCAGAATTGACCTAAAGCATCCTGGTTTACATCAATGATCAAATCTGACGGCAATCCAGTGCTTTGATTGTGATGAACAAATTGTTCACCAGAAAAGCTTATTAGTCCTTTTCCATCTGAGCCCACCCAAATGTTGTTTTCGTCATCTTCGAAAATGCGGTTAATTGCGACAAGCGGAATTCCTTTTTCTTCGTTGATAAAATAAGATTTTGAGCGGTTGTATACCAAAATTCCTTCAGCCGCTGCAATCCATAGATTTCCTTTTTTATCAGCATAAGCGCTCGCTGGATAAAAATCAGGTTCAGTAAGAATTGGGTTAATGTTTTTATTGGTCGGGTCGTACAGATGAATCCCATCTTGAAAACTTGTGATACAAATCTGATTATCATACAATTCTAAGTCAGAGACACTCCAGTCGTCTGTTTGCTGAATGAAGCCAAATTTTTTAAAATCGGTCGTTGTGTACACACCATTTCGCGTGGCCAAGTAGAACATGTTTTTAAAAAACTGAATATCTCTAATCCGATGACTTTCACTCGCTTTGAATTTTATGGGCTGTATTCCTGTTTCCGTCAATTCATAAAGTCCAGCTCCATTTGTTCCAATAATAATCCTTTGTTCAAAAGAAATGATTTGTGTTACCTGAATGTTTTTGACCTCATTCGGTAAATACCAGCGGCTAAATTTTCCAGACTTGTAGTTTGAAACACCGCCTTCGTGTCCTATCCAAAGTGTATTGTCGAAATACTTAAGACTGGTGATTTTGTTGTTGGCCAAACCATCATCTCTCGTGTAAGAGGTAAATTCTTTACCGTTGAACTTCGCTAGGCCTCCCAATGTTCCAATCCAGAGATAACCATCCTTATCCTGAGCAATTGACTTCACTTGCGACTGGGGTAAACCAATTTCCGTGGAGTATTCGACAAATGAAAAGCGTTGTGCAAATGTATGAGCAGAAACAAATGCAATAAGCACGACGAGAAGTATCCGCATGTTTATTTCTTTAAACCTTTAATGAATTCTGACACACGATTTCTGGCAATTGGAATTCGATTTCCATCTTTGAGAACGGCGAAATGACCGTCTTCATTGAGATAATCAGTCATGTAATTGATATTGATGATGTGCGATTTATGAATTCGGTTGAATTTTCTATCATCAAGTAAATTTTCGTAGATTTTCAATGTTCGTGTATCTAAATAGCGTGAACCATCTGCGAAATGCAGCATGGTGCAGTTGCCACTTGCTTCCAAGTGAACGATAGTGTCATCCTCCACGATTTTCAATCCTTTTGTATGACTAATCGCAATTCGATTGTTGGGTTTGTTCGTTAAAAACGTATCTGAAAGATTTTTCAAAGAGCGAAAATACGTCGTGTAATTTTCTGGATTTTCGGTGAATATTTTTTTGGATTCCTGAAGTTTCTCTACTGCGAGTTTTAATTCGTCAATATCAATAGGTTTTAATAAATAATAAACTGCATTGGCATTGAATGCGCGGATTGCATAATCTTTAAAAGCCGTTACGAAAACCACAAGAATTTTTGCATCTTCCAGTTCCTCTAGTAGTTCAAATCCTTCTGAGTCGGAGGGCATGCGGATATCGAGAAAAATAACGTCTGGTTTTAATTCCTTGATTTTCACAAGCGCCTCTTCCT
>CBFIBY010000202.1:0-3949 GCA_965660955.1 Crocinitomicaceae bacterium
CAAGAGAAAGGTATATCCATAAATTGGATCAAATCTCAAAAGTGCTGTACGATTTAGGCAATAAAGCACCTATGATCATCGGATTAGTGGAAGTGGAAAACCGTAAAGTGGTGGAAGACTTGGCTAAAACAGGAGGATTGTCAAGAACGAACTATAAACTCGCCCATTTCGACTCAGAAGACCGGCGGGGAATAGACTGTGCCATGCTTTTTGATGCAGATCGGATTACCGTTTTGGACAAAGAGAAATTACGCGTTCGTCTACCTGATAATCGCAATTACCTGACAAGAGACATTCTTTATGTCAAAGCACAAGTTAAGGGAGGTGAGGTTCTACATGTTTTCTCAAATCATTGGTCTTCTCGTCGCGAAGGAGTCAAAGAAACAGAGCACAAACGTATTCAAGCGGCAACGGTTCTGAAGAAAAAAATTACTGAAATCAGAAAAGTGGATGAAGATGCAAAAATCTTGGTTCTCGGGGATTTCAACGACGAACCAAAAGACAAGAGCATTCAACAAATATTGAACGCGGCCGGGAAAAACGCTTCTCTTTTCAATTTGATGGCAGATGCAGCACACGATGGTGAAGGAACAATTGTCCATAAAAGAGAATGGTACATGTTCGACCAAATAATGGTATCCCACAACTTGATGGACGAAGAAGGTATCCGCGTCAAAGACAATAAGGCCTACGTATACAAAAATGAAGAAATTCTATACACGTACAAAGACGGTGGACAAAAACCGAATTCAACGTACGGTGGGAATGAGTATTACGGAGGATTTTCTGATCACCTACCCGTTTATTTAATATTGGAACAATGAGCACATTAGCAAAACACGACCCGAATGGCCCAAGTGACTGGGATAAAAAAGAAATCAAAGGCAAAATTGACGACAACCTCAAGGAGTTGTATGAATATTCGAAAAGGCTAATTGCTGAAAGCAAACAGAGTATTTTACTCGTTCTCCAGGGAATGGATGCGTCGGGAAAGGATGGATTGACGCGTCAATTGTTTCAAAAAAGTAGCGCCGCTTGGGTGAATGTTCATTCTTTTAAGAAACCAACCGATGAAGAATTTGCTCATGATTTTTTGTGGCGCATTCATAAGTGCACACCTCCATATGGAAAAATAGGCGTTTTCAATCGGTCGCATTATGAAGACATTCTCGTGCCTTCCGTGTATGGATATATTGATCAAAAAACCATTGATAAACGATATAAACAAATCAATGATTTCGAAAGACATCTGGAAGAAAACGGCACTCGAGTGATTAAGATTTATCTCAATGTTGGATACGAAAAACAAGGTGTAAAACTCCAAGAACGTATCGACACGAAAGAGAAACACTGGAAACATTCCGATGGGGATTGGGAAACCAGAGAGAAGTGGGATGACTTTATGAAAGTGTACGAAACGATTTTCGAAAAATGTAACGAAGTACCTTGGCACATTGTTCCGTGCAACACCAATTGGGCAAAAACATATACTGTTTCAAAAATTTTGGTGGATACCTTAAAAGAAATGAATCCGCAATATCCTGATTTGGATACGGAACGATTTACACCGGACTACAGTCATTCGAAAATTACCTACTAGTACATTTCGATATTCAGTGTTGTAGTTCCATCATGATAAAAACTCGCTGATTCGAACGAAGGTGCTGAAAACGTTCCCCGTGCATTGTTGCTGAAACCATAAATCTCAGTTGGATAACCGAAAAAGTTTTTATCCAACTTGCCATTCTTATTCACGTCGTGCATTATTCCGATAGCATATTTTCCTTTGGGAATGTTTGGGATTTCGATTGTCATTTTGTTCCCTTTTGAAGGATATTCAAACCCTTTGTATTGATTTCCGGTCACTGGAAAGCCTTTTTGAGATTTAAAAATTCCTACGCGAATATTGCCTTTTGACACTTCCATACCAGATACATTTATCTTAATGTAATTCGAAGAAGCGCTTGGCGACTTAGAAAAACCGGAAAATAGGAAACAGGAAAAAATAAAAATTAGTATACGCATGGTAGGGGAAACAATTCTTTTTGATTATGGTTCGATATCAAGGTTATCTATTTCAACATTTTCAGAGTCTACTGTTATTTCTGTTACACTTTTATTAGGTTGTTTGCTGTTTTGTTGCTTGTACCAAACCCATAAAGATAGCAAGATGAGTACATACATCGCAAATTTAATGAGATACTTTTTCTTAATCTTAGGTGATTGAAAACGTCGAATGTTTATCCTAGGCTTTTCTTCCATAGCCACAAATTAAAGCAATTATTTTACCTTTGAAAACGCATGGCAGATAAAAGAAAGATTTTAGTAACTGGTGGAGCAGGTTATATCGGTTCGCACACCGTCATTGCTTTGATTGAAAGCGGGTTTTCACCCATTATTGTGGACGATTTTAGAAATTCAAAATCCTCTGTTATTCAAGAAATTGAAGAGATTTCTGGCACATCCATTCCTTTTTATGAGATTGATTGTTGTGATATAGAAAAAATGCGTTCCGTCTTTGTCGATCATAAATTTGACGGTATCATCCATTTTGCGGCTTACAAAGCGGTAGGCGAAAGTGTCGCTAAGCCCTTAATGTATTATCAGAATAATCTCATGAGTTTGTTAAATGTCTTGGAACTTGCCAAACATCATACCGTCAACAATATAGTTTTTTCATCCTCATGTACAGTTTATGGTGAACCAGATGGTAAAAGTGAGGTGGACGAAAACACGCCTTTGATTACACCTTCTTCTCCCTACGGAAAAACGAAGATGATGTCTGAAGAAATATTAATCGACTACCATCATTCGTTACCCGCTTCAAACATCTATGCACTTCGCTACTTTAACCCAATCGGAGCGCATCATTCTGCCAAAATTGGGGAATTACCAATTGGTATACCGAACAACTTGGTTCCGTACATTACCCAAGCAGCAGCGGGAATTCGTGAAGAATTGGTCATTTTCGGCAAAGACTACCCAACCTCGGATGGAACATGTATTCGCGATTTTATCAATGTAGAGGATCTAGCCGACGCTCATGTCAAAGCAATAGAAAAATTAGAAAATCATTCCGGATTTTTCGATTTTATAAATCTAGGAACGGGCAAGGGAACCAGTGTTCAGGAGTTAGTCGATGTTTTTGAAGAAGTTACAAATCAAAAATTGAAATACAGATATGGAGACAGACGACCTGGTGACGTTACCTCCATTTACGCAAACGTTTCGAAAGCGGAAAAAGAATTAAATTGGAAAGCAAAACGAACGATTGAAGAATCCATGCGCTCAGCCTGGAATTGGCAAATTAACTTAAGGTCCACATGAATAAAAGAACAAACGTACTTTTAATGAGCTTTTTACTCGTGTCTTCACTTTCCGTTGCACAGTATAAAAGCACACCTGAAGATGAAACCTCACGCTTTCGTCCAGGTATTTTTTGGTTCTACACAGGGTTAAACCCTGCGAAAACGGAAAAAGTGCGCAAATATGACCGACTTATTTTCGACGTTACTTACAACGATTGGACAGGTGATGCAACGCCCTTCGAAGTGAAGCCAACTTCAATCGGATTGGGAACGAACTTCCTATTTGATGTTCCCTTGACGAAGGGAAATACGGTTTCCATAGGTTGGGGATTCAATCATCATTGGACGCACATCCGCCATGATCAAACTTTTTATAACAACCTCACAAAAGAATCGACGGAGTTATCCATTCCGCCTTATAAAGCGAAAAGTGCCTTAAATTTTCATCAAGTTTCTATCCCTTTAGAAATCAGGTTCCATAAACAGAGTTGGAAACATTTGAAACTTCATCTTGGTGGAAAAGTTGGATATCTTTTTGGTATGAATGAAAACGAACGACTGGATAACCCCAATGGAAAAACGGTAATTAAAAGTTATAACTTCCAGGATGTAAATCCACTTCAGTATTCGGCGCACGTTCG
>CBFIBY010000203.1:0-3949 GCA_965660955.1 Crocinitomicaceae bacterium
TTCCCATTTGTACGATAGATAGCTCTACCAGCTCTGGCATCATATTCCATGGCTTGCGTGGTGATTTTATATTCCTGATCTCTTGCGCGGACGTTTCCAGAAAGAAAGGCTGTTTCGGTATTCCCATTGTAGGTTAAGTAATCACAGAATAAATTGATTCCACCCGGCTTTGAAATGTGTACGTTTCCGAAGGCGCGTACGAAGTTTTTCTTGTCGTAATAAAGCGCTGAATCACAATACATTGTGTTGCCTTGATACTTAAAGATAACGTTTCCAGCCAAGCTCGTCGCTTGAAGATCTTCACGATAAATCATGCGTTCCGAACCTGGGAGTAACTCAAGGATGTTCTGTTGCCCCGACGAGATAAAGGGCATCAAAAAAAATGCGCTTACAAGAAGCGCATAAAAGTTTATATTTCTTTTTGCGTTCAATTCTTAATTATTCAACGTTTGCGATCGGTCTGGACCAACGGAAACGACTTTCACAGGTACTTCCAATTTTTGTTCCAAATATTCAACATACGATTTCAATTCAGCTGGAGCGTCATCATAACTTGATAATTTCGTCAGGTCACAATTCCATCCTTTGATTTTTTCATAGACAGGCACACATTCTACATTGGCAACGTCGTATGGCAAGTAATCCATGCGCTCACCGTCAACCATATAATGCGTACAAACTTCTATTTCTTCAAAGTTATCCAATACATCCGATTTCATCATCGACAATTCTGTAACGCCATTTATCATAATTGCGTATTTCAGAGCAGGAATATCTATCCATCCACATCTTCTCGGACGTCCTGTTGTAGCACCAAATTCGGACCCTTCTTTTCTGATTTTTTCACCTACTTCGTCATGCAATTCAGTAGGGAAGGGGCCACTACCAACTCGCGTACAATACGCTTTGAATATCCCGATAACTTTACCAATAGAGTTTGGAGGTACCCCCAATCCAGTGCAAGTTCCAGCAGTAACTGTATTTGAAGAGGTTACGAATGGGTAACTTCCAAAGTCGATATCCAACAAAGTTCCTTGTGCACCTTCGGCTAAGATTTTCTTTCCAGCTTTTCTCGCTTCATAAAGGTATTGCTCACTATCGATCGCAGGCAATCCTTTTAGAATTTCTATCCCTTTCATCCAAGGTCCTTCTAATTCTGCTAAGTTGTATTCAAAACCTTCATAGTGTTTCAAAATACCGACGTGTTTTTCAACCAAGGCGTCGTATTTTTCTTGGAAATTAGGTAAGTAAATATCACCAACACGGATACCGTTTCTACCTGTTTTGTCCATGTATGTCGGCCCAATTCCTTTCAAAGTTGAACCAATTTTGTCTTTTCCTTTGGCTTGTTCAGAAGCAGCATCCAAAAGACGATGAGTGGGTAAAATTAAATGCGCTTTTTTTGAGATCACCATTCGTTTTGGTAAATCCAAGTTGAACGGAGCCAGTTTTTCTAATTCTCCTTGAAAAATAACAGGATCAATAACGACTCCATTACCGATCAAATTCATTACACCATCTCTGAAAATTCCGGACGGAATAGTGTGAAGTACATGCTTGTGACCTTCAAATTCTAAGGTGTGACCAGCGTTTGGTCCTCCCTGAAAACGAGCTATAATATCATATTGTGGCGTAAGGACGTCAACAATTTTTCCTTTTCCTTCGTCGCCCCATTGCAAGCCTAATAGTACATCTACCTGGGTCATATGTTTACTTTTTAAAATGTTGTAATGCCTCTTTTTGATTTGAATAAAGGCTAAATATTTCGTTTAATTTGGTGATAGCAAAAAGTTTATCCAAACTTGAGTTTACGCAACAAACTACCGTGTCACCATTTTTTGTTCTTGTTTTGGTCAATGTCCGAATCAATACATTCAAGCCGCTTGAGTTGCAGTTTTCAAGTTTGGACAAATCAAAAACGATATTTTGAACACCAGATTCAATTTCAACTGCTATGGTGTCATTTAGTTTTAGTGAATCACCTTCATTGAGCAATTTTCCTTTCAAAAGAAATACCACTGAACCATTTTGTTCATCTATATCAACTGAAAATGCCATGCTACTTTTTATCTTCTCCTTTTTTTCGGACACCATAGAAATAAAGCGAATGGTGCTGAATTTCAACGCCGAGAATTTCTTCAATCGTTGACTTAATGTTTTGAATGCGCGGATCACAAAATTCAATCACTTCTCCAGTATCCGTGCAAATGACATGGTCGTGCTGTTTGCTTCCATGCGCTTTTTCGAATTGAGAATTGGTATTGCTGAATTGATGCTTGCGAACCAAGTTACAAGCGAGAAGTAAATCAATCGTATTGTATAGCGTGGCTCTTGATACACGATAGTTGTGACTTTTCATCTTGAAATACAATGTTTCAATATCAAAATGCCCTTCGTAATCGTAAATTTCTGAGAGTATCGCGAATCGTTCAGGAGTTTTCCTGTGACCATTTTGTTCCAAATAAGCGGAAAATATATTCTTTACTTTCTGTTGTAAATCCTGATGATCCATGGTCAAAATTCAAAAGTCAAATTTAGGCAAATAAATACGATCAACACCCCAAAATGAGGCGATTGTGTATTACTTTCAGAAAGTGTTTATAAAAAAGGCAGACTTTCTCCAATCAAAAGAGGGAATGTCCAAAAATTAAGTCGAAAATCTATAGAATTATATCCAAGATTTCACTTCGATCCATTCCATTTTTAACCTTGTCCAAGATTATTGGATATTTTTCATCTAGTCTCTCTTGTGTGAATCCCAAAGCGATGCCGTAGCGGTGAACCAATATATCTTCTTTTGGGTCTATTTTTCCGTCAACACATATCATTTGTACCAATTGAATAAATCGCTCATAACGTTCTTCACGAGAAACGGGTGGGATGTTTGGGTAACTATTTTCATCGTTCATCACATCTTTCACCTGTTCGTCTGTTAATCCCAGTCGACTAGATATTCTTGCTAACAAGTCTTTTTCTTCTTCGGCTACATTCCCGTCAATTCGGGCTAGCATGACTAAATTACGAAAATGTCCTTTTTGACTAGTTTGTTCTCCTGTTTCGAAGCGATGTCCAATTGTTCCCATTGATAATTTTTTCGGCAAAGATAAGCTTTTCTTCATTTCGACGCACCATTTTGATCAATTCAATTCACAAACTTGTATTACCTTTGTAATGGAATAATTAAACCAATTTAATGTCCTACAAAAACAAAACCGCATGGGTAATTGGCGCTTCTTCTGGAATCGGAGAGGAGTTGAGCAAACAATTAGCGGAAAGTGGATGTCGAGTAATACTCTCCGCACGAAATGAAGAGGCGTTGCAGAAAGTAAAAACAGAATTGGTTAATCCCGATCAACATATTGTTTTTCCTCTGGACTTAGAGCAAGTTTCAAGTCAAATTCAAGACATTTCAAATAAGTTAGAAAAGATTGGACCAATTCATTACTTATTCAATAATGGTGGATTGAGTCAACGAGCAACCGCTTTTGATACTGAAATTGAAGTGGATAAACAGATTATGGAGATCAATTATTTTGGAAATATTGCCCTAACAAAAGCAATTTTACCCCTCTTTCGAAAGCAAAGACAAGGTCATGTTTTAGTTGTTTCTAGCATAGCTGGCAAATTCGGATTTTTTCTTCGTTCCGCCTACAGTGCTTCAAAGCATGCTTTGCACGGTTATTATGAAAGTTTACGATTAGAAGAAGAGGAGAATAATATTCGGATAACAATTGCTTGTCCTGGAAAAATTAACACCTCAATTTCGCTTAACGCAATTACCGGAAATGGTAATAAACATGGGGTAATGGATCACAATCAAGCAACGGGAATGCCGGTTCAAGTTTGTGCGAAAAGGATGCTTGAAGCGGTGCAAAAAAACAAGTTTGAAATCTTGATAGGAGGAAAAGAAACCATCCCGGTAAGAATCAAACGATTATCCTTTTCACTT
>CBFIBY010000204.1:0-3943 GCA_965660955.1 Crocinitomicaceae bacterium
AAGAACATGGTTTCACCGCCGACGATATCAATATTCGATGCACGCAATGCTTCACCAATTACGAGAGCTTGTGCATCGGCAATTTCTTTCTGAATATTAATGCCAGCCAAGTCAACTTGCAATTCTTTGTCCAAGCGCAATTTGAACTCTTCATGCTCTTTTCCAACACCGTCGAGTTTTTTCATGGCTTCTGCTTTCTCTTCGATTCCGCTTGCTTCCGCGGTTGCTTTTTTCTGAATAACTTCCGCCTCGGCTTCTCCTTGTTTTTGATAAGAAGCGGCCTTCGCTTCTATTCCGGCTGCCTCTGCTAGAGCGAGTTTTTCAGCAATGTTCGCGTCAACTAATCCTTGTTTCTCGTGCGCTTCTGCCTTCGCATGCATCACTTGTGCTTCTGATAATCCGAGTGTTGCATCCTCTTTGGCTTGTGCCTCAGCGATGATTTTTCTCGCCTCCGCTTCTTTTGCTGATGCTTCTTTCTTCGCTTGCGCTTCAATATTGATTTCTTCGGCTTTTTGTTTCGCAGCCTCTTTCGACGCTTCGGCTTGTTTCGTACGACGGATCAATTCAGATTCTCCATCTTTTTCTGCCAAGGTCATCGCGACTTGTTTCTCACGATCGGCTGTTTTGAATGCAGAGATATCTTTCATATTCTCTTGCTCTTCCACTACACCTTTTTCAAGTGCTACGCGGTCGCGAATCACATCTTGGATGTTTTTCTTTTCAATTTCAACTGCTTTCTCTTTTTCAATTTGCGCCAATGAAACTAACTTTTCTCTTTCTGTCATTTCGAGATCACGGTCTTTCATGACACGCTGTCCTTCAACTTCATTCGTTCGCTCCTTGTTTTTAGCAGCAACAATAACTTGACGTTGCTTATTCTCCTCTGCTATTTGTAATTTCTCTTCGGTAGCGATTCGCGCGGTTTCTGATTTAAAACGCTCTTCTTCAGCTACTTTAGCAGTTTCAGCGTGTTCACGCGCTTTGATATTGGCTATCTCACGTAATTGTTGCTCTTCTTTCTCAGCCAATTGTTTGTCTAACTCAAGAATTGCCTCTCTTGCCTCAACATCTTGTTTGCGTATGGTTTTTTCCTCGTCTCGTTTGATCAAATTCGACTTCACATTCTGTTCAGCCGTCAATTCGGTAATTTTCTTGATACCTTCTGAATCCAAAATATTCTCTGGACTTAAGAATTTAACAGGTGTTTGCTCCAAGTAGTCGATAGCACAATCCTCTAAAGTATATCCATTCAAATCACGACCAATCTCGTTGATAATTTCATCGCGGAATTCACTGCGCGATTCATACAATTGAACAAATTCGAACTTCTTACCTACAGTTTTCAATCCTTCCGAAAATTTCGCTTCGAATAATTCAACTAATGTTTCAATGTGCGATGCACGACGTGTACCAATCGTTTGGGCAACTTCGATAATGGCATCTTTTGATTTGTTGACACGAACGAAGAAAGCGACTTTGATGTCAGCACGCATGTTATCTTTACAAATCAGTCCATCTTCTCCCACACGACCGATTTCGATTTTTTTCACGGCGATGTCCATGATTTCTACTTTATGTAGAACAGGAATGACGTACATCCCTTTATCGAACGCTACGGCTGTTCCGCCAAAACCAGTTCGAATAAGTGCTTCTCCTTGCGGAATTTTCTTGTAGAACATCGCGATGATGGCGATGAAAACAATAAAGAGGAATATAATTCCAACGACGCCGATAATGAGTATTTGTGCGCCTGTGCTCAATGAATCCATAAGTTTTTAATTTGATTGAAAGGATTGAATATAATAATATGATTTGTCAGATGATTCTTTAATAATCAAAACATTCTGACCTGCTTCGATTGTTTTACCGTCAAACGATTTTCCGTAAATGCTAATGGGACTTGAGTCGATTGTGAGTTTAACCGAACCAATTTTATCACCCGTAATGTTAGATATCGCAACACCTGACCGACCAACGATTTCAAGGGATTCTTCCCCATTTTTATTAAAATTTTTGAAGAAGTGTTTAAATGGCGTTGTAAAGATTTTCGTTAAGAAGAGACTCGGCAATAGTGCGATAACAAATATCAAAAGACCAAAGACATTGTCATAACTACCCGTCAAAAACGTAAAGAATACGGTCAACAACCACCAAAACAAAATCCAAAACGTGAAAGTGAACATGAAAGGTAATTCAACGAAATTGAAATACACCAGCACGACTTGCCACCATTTCAAATCATCAGTTGGTTTTTTGCGTACGTTTTCCTTTTTGATTTCAGCGTTGGTTGTATCGTCCAGTGATACATTACTTCCATCCATACCAATTGCAGAATCAACATCCACGTCTACATCGAAGTCAACGTCAAAATCGACATCGAAATCCAATCCCAGTAAAAGACTAAATATCCAATACAGCGCTAGAATGATGAGTAGAATCGTCAGCGCCATGTTTATCGGCGAGAAAAGAATATCAAATAGTGAATCTTGCATTTAGGTATTAAAAAATTGAACCTTAAAGATATTCATTTATTCTTGTTATCAAAGCCTTGGCACGTCTGATTCACAGGAAGAATTAGATTTTATCCGTTTTTACACTATTTTGGGTGAAATTGTTAGTTCTGTAATGCATTGTGTCCATGAAATCTAACTATTTTTGCCCTCATGGAAAATGCGTATTACGAAAACGAAGAAAATCTCAAGAAGCAGTTGGTAGTCATTGATAGTATTTTCGATACGCGTAAAATCCTAGAAGAGAATCTCGACCGCTCTAAAATTCAGAAGTATTTCGACGATAGCAATTGGGGATATCGAATTGTGCATTCCAAGGAAGATTCAGTTCATATGGCGCTCAATTACGATGGCGTTTTCAATACCGAAGGGTATTATCAACAAGTGAATGAAATTAGTGAACTGATTGCTTCACCCATGGAAGTCCTCGAACTCGGTTGTGGAATGGGTTTCAATTCTGATTTTCTCGCGAAGAAATTTCCTAAATCCAATTTCTATGGAATTGATATTACCTCGAAACACCTAAAACGTGCAAATGAAAAGGCTGCGAAGCTAAAGAACATGTCCGTGAAATTTGGAGACTTTCACAAGATTGAATATCCAGACAACACTTTTGATGTCGCTTTTGAAATGGAATCCATTTGTCACACGGATGCACCTGCTGTCGTATTAGGTGAAATCTATCGCATATTAAAATCGGGAGGAAAATTCATGTTGTTTGAAGGTTTCCGTTCGGATGAATTTGCAACTCTTTCTGAAGATCAGAAAAAAGCCGGTTACCTCATCGAAAAAACGATGGGTGTGAATTTTGGCCACAACATCTCGCAATGGATAGACATCGCCAAGCAAATCGGATTCACAGTAGAAATGAATGATGATATTTCTTATGCCATTTTGCCCAATTTAAAGCGCTTTAATCGAATCGCCAATAAATATTACAAGAACAAAGGTTTAGCGAAATTGGTGTATCGATTAATGTCTAAAAACCTCATCAAAAACACAATCGCAGGATCGCTACTTCCCTTCTCTATTGCGCAAAAAATGCAGAAATATCAACGAATTATTTTAGTGAAATAGCTTTGAACCTGAGTTCGATTATTCGAACTCAGGTTTTGAATAAAACGTGGAAATTCTTATCTTAAAAGAAAAATGCCACGACCAAAAACCAAAGACGAATTAATCGCATTGAGTTCAGCCAATTATGAGAAATTGAACGCTATTATTGACGCGATTCCTGTTGAACGAATAGAGGAAGAATTTCCTGACGACAAGCTATACCGAAACATTCGCGATGTTATTGCTCACCTTCATCATTGGAATATTATGGTATTGGATTGGTATTCCACAGGGGAACGAGACGAAAAACCACCCATTCCTGGAGAAGGATATACTTGGAAGACACTACCCGATTTGAACAAAGTGATTTGGGAGAA
>CBFIBY010000205.1:0-3939 GCA_965660955.1 Crocinitomicaceae bacterium
AAAGAAAAATAGTTGTGAATCCCCAATAGCCATATAAAATCTGCAGCATACGAAAGGACGGAAAAGTGGAATAAACGATACCTCCGGCTGCCGTCAACCAGAGGGCAATTGCAATCAATTTGCGTGGTGGATATCGGTCAGCGAGAGGTCCACCAAAAATGTAGGAGAAAACAGCGACGAATCCATACACCGAAAAGCATAAACCCAATTGCAGATTGTCCAAACCGAAAGAATCTAAAACTGTTGGGCGAAAAACTCTAGCCAAAACAAAGGGCAGAATGAAAACGCACTCAGCCGCAAGGATGAGCAAAGGCAAATAATACCAAGGCGTTTTTTGATTCATTCTAAGGGCAAAAGTAAGAGATTATGGCTTGCCTGTAATTAACTTTCCAATTCTTTGGTATTCAGCTTTCGTTTCATGTTCCAACTCCCTTGCTCCTAACATATCGGCTGTATCAAATCCACTTGGCCAAGTGTAACCAATAATGGCAATGGTCTTGGGTTCGGATATCGCTAAATTAAAATAATTCGTTGCCACCTCTTTCATTTCTTCTTGACTTATTCCGGCAAATACTCCATGAAACGCAGGAATGTAATGGGTATCCATGACTAAAATCAATCTCTGATTCATTGAGGAAAATTTACTTTTCAAGGTTTGAAGTTCACTCAAGAATTGCGCATCAGTGGAAGGGTCTTTGATAAAATAATGATCGAAGCCTATCCAATCCACGGAAATCGGTATTTGGATGTCATTAACGGATGGATATGCTTCAATAACCATAACCGGAATGTCAGGCACGGTATTTTTTATATAATCTGATGCCGCTTTCAATTCTGAAAAAGTGATTCCATTCCAGGTAGGTTCTTCCCCAAGATACAAAGCTTGAACTTGATCTGCAGAACCAGAAAGGTCGTTGGTTGCAACAAAAACATCCCACCGCGATTGGTAATCGGAACGTAAATCATAATTGGCGCCTGATGGACCCGTTGTATCTACCCATTCAAAGAACAGTTCACTAATGTGCAAATAAGCGTTCATTTGCAGGTTGTTCATGTCCTGGATTCTACTTACTATATCATCCGTTGGATTCACAACCAAAATATCCGCGATATTCGAAAAGGCGTGAACTTCATCGTTGTAAACAGTTTTGGTCACTCCGTCATTAGGATCATCCCAATAGGTGTCTATCAACGCAAAGCCAAAGTATTTAATGTGTTCGTGCGGATTTGATTGTACTGCTGGTTCTGCACATACGATAGGTTTGTCTTTCTTTTTACAAGAAATGGGAATCAATGCAAAAAATAGTACTAAACTAATTGCGTTTCTCATAATCAGAATCTACATTAGAACGATTAAATCGTTCAATTAATTCTGAAAGATAGTAACTTTCAATTAGTCCAGCGCTTCAATATAAAACCCATGCGGACGAACCAAACGAATCACTTTCTCTTCCGTAAGTTCGGGTTGTGCTTCGATTCGGAGAACGTTGTCGATGTCCTCCAAATCAATGTTCCATTTGTGGATGTGCGCATGGTCATTGAAAACAGATTTTACCGCTTTGACTTTTTTCTTTGATTTGATATCCGTGCGAAATATTAAAATCTCCATGACCTTTTATTCTTCAGGTTTATCTTCAATGGAATCAGCTGGACTCTCCTCTTCCGCTTTTAAATTTTCGTCGGACTCTTTGCTGATGAATTTCTGGTACATTTCATCGCCTTCTTCTTTCCAGAATTTGTCGTAGTGCTCCCATTTCGAGAAATCGCCTTTCTTCTTTTTCTTCTTATCGTCGTCACAAGAATTGCTAGAAGATTTCGATCCACCGCGACCGCCGCATCCACCAATCAAAATCTTGAGGAGGATGAACAATCCAACAGCCTGCCAATAGGTCAATGGCGACAATCCGAAGAGGTCGGGCATCAACCAATTCCAGAGCCACATGATGACGTAACCAAACAATATCGCCAATCCGATGATGGCTGCTGCTCCAAAAATGATCATCCCGACAATCTCAATCGGCGATCTCTTTCTCATGTTGTGTGTGAAAAAATTTTTCATGTTTATTCGTTTTTAAGCTGTTTAAATTCTATTTCTAATTTCTTGTATAAAATGCCAATGGCGCGGTGTCTTCTGGACATTAAAGTGCCAATGGGAATGTCTGTTTCCTGCGAAATTTCTTGATACGTATATCCTTCAAAGTCGACGGCAATGATGATATCCCTGTAGTGAGCTTTGAGTTCGTCGAGACATTTTTTCAGAACTGCAATCTGCAATTCGGATGGTCGATCGTCGGATGATTGTTGTAACAATTCTTTGAGATCGTTGAACTCATGGTCGATTTCTTCGACTTCGGTGTTTTTGGACGTTCGTCTTACATCAATGATTCGATTTCGAATCGAGCGGTAGACGAATCCAGCCACATTGTTAATGGGAGCATATCGATCCGCGCCAGAAAACAGTTTCAGTGCAACGTCTTGCAGAATGTCCTCCGCATCGCGATTGGCCGTATCGCGAATTCGAGCATTCACATAGCCTTTCAAAGCGCGATATTCTTCGCCAAAAAAGTTAGTCAGCTTTTTTCTGTTTTCTGTTTCCAAACTCATTTCTAAACCTCTCTACAGGTGTCTTCATTCTTAAAGACGAAGGTTTTTAAAAGTATTGCATTTTTTTTGAAGAAAGTTTTGGAAAAAAGGGATTGAGGGTTGAATTACTTTAAATAACGGTAAGCACTACACCACGGTAAGCTCTCAATTTAGATTTGTTTTTCGAAAGTAAGGATTGTTTTGTTGAGTTTGGATGATTTCCCAGGGTGGGAACCTGCACTAAGGTGCAGCGTGTGTTACCAACATCTATTAATAGTGATATCTGCACTTAACAATTCTGATTTCATCATCAGTCACTTGATAGATTAACCTATGTTCGCCATCAATACGTCTAGACCAAAATCCACGGTAATTGTGCTTTAGTGGTTCAGGTTTTCCAATTCCCTCGTATGGTTGTCTCGAAATATCTTTTAAAAGTGCATTAATACGTTTGAGCATCTTTTTGTCAATTTTTTGCCAATACAAATAATCTTCCCAAGATTCTTCTACAAATACGTATTTCATTAATCCAATAGTTCTTTATCAAAGGTATCGCCCTTTTTAAATTTCTCTATAGCCGAATCAAGTCTGGCTTTATTTGGAGTAGAAGACATTTCATGTTGAGTCGTTAAAAGCGCGTTATATTCTTCTAATGAAATAACCACGACGCCCGAGTTTTTTCCTCGATTAATAATCAAGGTCTCAAAATTTTGCGTCACTTTATTTAAGTATTCTTTTATGTCTTTTCTGAAATCAGAAATGCTTGCAGTCATCATAATCTTACTATTTGTACAAAATTACGTACAAAATGTTGGTTTGCAAAATTTTTCTCGAGTTATATTGGGTAGTTGGGAACGTTTGCGCTATACACCGCGCAGTGGAGTATAGAGCGTGTTATCTTCATTTTAATTCGTAAAGTTCTTTACACTAGTTTTGTTAAAAGAAGCAAGAGTCATTTCAAAACCAGTTTGTTCAACAATTCGCACATTATCCAGTCGGTCTAGTGCTAATTCTTTTCCTTTTAAACTATTATAAACTTTACTTGAAAGTTCTTTGTCTGGTTTAAACAAATTAGGTTGAATTGTTAATGCTAAACTTACTTCCCCGTTTTCATCTAAAATACTAATTCCTTTTACCTTATTAACTGAGGGGATTTTTTCGATATCCACGATTATGTTTTCAAACGCTTTTTGATTCTCTTCTAAAACGGTGTTCAATTGTTGAAGTTGAATATTTGAAACATCGATATCATAAGTTTTTTGATTTAAATTACTAACAACAAAAAAGGCAATTACTCCAATAGGAACGAAGACAAAGAACTTATATGCTTGTTTAGGAAAACTCAAATCAATTTGC
>CBFIBY010000206.1:0-3935 GCA_965660955.1 Crocinitomicaceae bacterium
AGGACAGTAGCAATTTCTTCTTTTTTCATTCTGTTCGGTGGACGTTGAAACCGGTGCTTACACAATCCTTTTTCTAAGATTTTCCAAAGACGCTTTTTTATTTTCCAAGGTTTTTCGATGGGATATGTGATTTGCAGTTGTGTCATCATCGCAGGATTAGATTCTGAAAACGGTAGTTTGCCAGTCCATAGTTTATAAACAATTAAGCAAAAGGAAAACACGTCAGACCCCTGATTAGAGCAGTCCAATCTGTTCAGAATAATTTCGGGTGGGGCATAGGCCAACTGAAAAAGTGTTTGTCTTTTTGGTAAATTATCTTTTCGGAAAGCCAAGCCAAAATCTATCAAACTACTGTGTATTTCACCATTGATCTTTGAAATAAGGATGTTTTCGGGCTTGATATCGCCATGAACGATTTCATGCTTATCCAGCTCTTGGAAGAGAGGGGCGAGACTTTTAACGATTTGTTTCAAGGCTGAGAGACGATCTTTTCGTTTCACTTTCGACCAATAATCATTTAAAATTTCCCCCGAAGAGTATCGCTTTAGAATGGAAAAAGTTAGATGGGATTGATGCGTAGTAATCACTTCAGGAAGACCATTCAAATTGAAAGAAAAAGCACTCTCATTTTGGAGCTGCTGAAAGCCAATTTCAGAAGTCAATTCAACTGTTTTTAAAACAAATCTTTCTTTTGTGATATTATGTTCAATCAAGGAAGTCTTTCCAAAACGTATCGACTTTTCACGAGACAACTGTTTAACGAATTGATAATCCTCTTCCCAAAATTCCATTCAACGAATTTAAGGTTTTCTTTTCATGGAAAACTGATATTGAATCGTACCGAAAATGCCAATTCCATCGGAAGGGAGAATTCCAGGTCCTGGATAACCTGAAGCCCGTCTTGTGAAATATTTGTTGTTTGTTAAATTGTTGATGCTTAATTCGATAGACCAATTAACTTTAAGTGAGTAGCGAGTGGATAAATCCATAACAAGATAGGCGGGTACCAATCCAATTACGGCATCTCCAGAAGGTTCAATCGCGTTTGAAGCATCCGAGAATTGATCCGAAGTATATGACGCTTGTAGCTGCGTATTCCATCTTCCGACCTTGTGTTTTATTCCTCCGCGTAGAATAAATGGTGCAACATATTCCACTTGTTTGTTGATGTAATTGGCTTCCTTAGATCGGACATAAAACGCTTGAATATAAGCCGCATTAACGAAGATGGAAAGTTGTTGTTTTGCTTCCTGATTTATAGCATTTAAAATATCGATTTCACTGAAAATTTCAACGCCCGAATTCAAGGCATCGCCAATATTTGTTCGCTCTTTTTGTGTTGTCCCAGCTTTCGGAGCTAATCCAATTTTATCGCCGTAGAATATGTGAAACGCTGCCACATCAAACACCCAATATTTCTTTAATCGCCCCCTGAATCCGAGTTCAATTGTATAACCATATTCATCGCGAATTGTACTATCCACGACGATATTTGGGTTGTTGATACGAATATCTGTAAAATTAATTGCTCGGTAGTTTTGGGTGAAATTGAAATAGGTCGTTGCGTTTTTTCCGAATCGGTAGGACGTTCCTGCTCCAAAAAGCGGTACTTGTCGTTTCACTTCGTTGTCATTTTCAATTTTGTACACATCCAAGGTGTCACCATTAATAGGGTGCACAACATATCGTTTGTAATAGCCTGATGAAGAACTGCTAATGTTTTCATATCGAGCTCCGAAATTCAAGGTGAACTTTTGTCCAATAAACAAGATGTTTTCCGCAAATGCAGCAATATTTTTCGATGGAAAGATAAAAGAAGAATTCTCTAAGTTTTCAGGCGATTGAAAGGTGAAATCGGCGTTTACTCCATCCGTTGCTATACCTTGTAAACTGGATGTTCTGCCTTGATAATAGCGAGCTCCGACAAGCACAGCACCGCGGATGTATGTTTTTGCTCCACGTTTGCTATTGTATTTTCGCATCAAACGAATTTCTGAACCTGCATTTTTAAAATCTCCAGCAATCATTTCTCTTTTTCCACCCGGATCGGCTTGTGTGATTTTCCCTAAGAAACCTAATGTTTGTCGTGAGGAAAGCATGCCGAAGGTTCGGATATTCAGCAAAGTTTTACTGTTGAATTTGTGATCAAAATGCAAGGCGAGCATATTCCAATCTACGTTAAACCAATTTCTATCCCGTAAACTTTGTCTATCGTCTTCTTGAAAATTCACATCACTTAATCCACCGGCTTGCTTCGCCAAATAGTTCATATGCGTGTATTCTAGGCGAATTTTACTTTTCTCCGTGAAATGATACGATAATTGACCAAAAGCTTGATGCTGCGTAAAATCACTGTTATCTCGATAACCGTCACCCGTTTTTAGCTGGTAGTACGCTTGATAAGAGAATCTTCCTTTCGAACCTGAAATACGATTAAAGCTGCCTAAGTAACCGTAGTTTCCTACCGTTTGACGTGTCGTAATTTCCAAAGCTGAACGATCAGAAGGTTCGCGAATGACAAAGTTCAAAAGTCCGCCAAATTGCGTCCCAAATTGTAAGGAAGCTGAACCACGAATAATTTCTATTGAACGCAAGGCTTCAATTGGTGGTGTATAGTAGCTTTCTGGATAACCTAAGGCGTCTGCGGAGATATCGTGACCATTTTGTCGTGTATTGAAATTGGCGGCTCTATTTGGGCTTAATCCACGTCCTCCAATTCCGATTTGAATTCCAGCACCATCGCTTTCCCAGATATTCAAACCTGGAATTCTGGCGAATAATTCACGAGGATTTCCCGTTGATTTCGCTCCATTCATTGTTTCGATAGCAATCACAGCATTGGTTCCCGTAGTAATTTGTGTTCCTTTGAGCGTGGGAAGAAAGCCTACGTCGAACTTTTCCATCCGCTTTTTTATGATTTCTGTTTCTTCCAATTCTTGCAATTTTCCAGTCAATTTCAGACGTACTTTACGGTCTAAATAGGCAATGACATATTTCAAAGTGTCATAATCCCGATGGGTCACGTGTATAGTATCTCCTAAATTTGCTAGAATAAAAAAATCACCATCTGGATCCGAGGCGATTCTTTCTCCACTTTCTAGGTTTTCAATTTTGGCACCATAAATAGGAATAATGCCATTCGAAACATTTCCGACTAGAGATTGCGAAAAGCTGTTGCTCGATAATAGGATAAAGAAGAAAAACATGTATTTCATCAGTTTCGGAATTCTTCGAGCCATTCTCGATGTTTGAGGTTATATTTTTTATTCGTCAAATCAATGTTTTTTGTTATCATGATTTGGGAGGGGCGACCGTTCAAGGAAACATGTACATCCGCATGAACAGAAGGATTGGTGATTTTATATTCTGAATCATTAATCGTTAGAACGCTATCGCTAAATTTTGATTCCAAGAATTTCGCGTATTGAAGGATCATGTCGGGTTGAGTCGACATTTGTTCTTCTTGCCGTTTGGACAGATAGTCCGAATTTTCAATGGCGATTTCTCCTTGTGTTTTTGAGTCGCGGATGTAAAACTGAGCATTTCCTTCTTTGTGCATAAGCATTACCCGCCACGAAAAGCGAAATCCTTCTTCGTTCCAAAATAAATTCCCTGGATAGAGCAAATAGCGCATCGGCAGTAAAACCTGAATGGCAATAAAAAGAATGAAAAAGGAATAAAGCAGTTTTGATCGTTTTTCTGATATTTTAACGAAAATCGTCTCTTTTTTGCTCGAAAACGTTCCTTTTTGAAAGAAATTGATGATTTTTTGATGAAAAAGCGGTGAAAAGAAAATGAGTGTACAGCCAATCATAACGTAAGGAAAAACACCAATTGGGAATAACCAACCTGTCATCAGGTGAAAGGCTACCACGAAGAAATAAGCAAACCGTCTAGTCTTGGCATTCAATAAAAAGAAAACGATAAATAAATCA
>CBFIBY010000207.1:0-3842 GCA_965660955.1 Crocinitomicaceae bacterium
CCAGATGGATTCGATATTCCTTACGATGCAGAAAGAATTCACGGGATTTCGACAGAATTAGCGACCCAAGAAGGTGTGCCTATGATGCAAGTCCTTCAGGAATTTGAGGAGGCACTCAAAAAAGCCAAATTCGTCGTTGGACAGAACCTGAAGTTTGATTTGAACATAATGGGAGCTGAGTTAATACGCTCAGATTTTGATTCCATTTTGTTGAATATGCCGGTTTTAGATACCTGTACGGAAGTGACAGCGCAACTGTGTCAAATTCCAGGGGGTAGAGGCGGTAAATGGAAATTGCCTACGTTAACTGAATTACATGAATACCTTTTTCAAATTCCTTTTGCCGAAGCGCACAATGCCACAGCCGATGTGGAAGCAACAACACGCTGTTTCTTTGAATTAATTCGTCGTGAGGTTTTTACAACGGAAGAATTAGAGGTTGAAAAAGAATATTTTGAGAACTTTAAGGAAGCGCACCAAGATATAATTGGCGCGTATGGTTTAAAACATGTCAATCTCAAAGAGGCGAGTGATGCGTTAAAGTCTACCGGTGAGGATGAATTGGACTCCGTCGATAAACAAAATGCACGTAAAGTCCTTGCTGACGCTCCATTTGTTCACCTGCACAATCATACTCAATTTTCCATTCTACAGTCTACCACAAGTGTCAAAGCTCTGGTAGATAAAGCTGTGGAGATGAAAATGAATGCCGTTGCCTTAACGGATACTGGAAACATGATGGCAGCCTTCCACTTCGAAAAAGCGGTCGCTGCGCACAATAAAGCAATACAAACCGCAAGAAAGGAAGCGGAAGAGGCGGGAGAGCACTTTGATGGAAAAGAATTGTTGCCAATAATTGGTTACGAAGTAAATGTTTGTGCCGATCATACCAACAAAAAAGTCAAAGACAACGGGAATTCTGTCGTACTACTTGCGAAGAATAAAAAAGGCTACCAAAACCTGATCAAACTATCGTCTATCGCCTTTACGAAAGGGTTTTACTACGTTCCTCGAATAGATAAAAAACTCATCGAACAATACAAAGGCGATTTGATCTGTCTTTCAGGAAATTTGACGGGTGAGGTGCCCAACAAGATTTTGAATCTTGGAGAGGCCCAAGCTGAAGAAGCGCTGATTTGGTGGAAAGAGCAATTTCAGGATGATTTTTATCTGGAAATCATGCGCCACGGGCAGGAAGATGAAAAACGGGTCAATGAAGTTTTGTTGCGGTTTGCAGAAAAGCACAATGTGAAATTAGTTGCGACAAACAATACATATTACCCAAATAAGAAAGACGCTGAATCACATGATATACTGCTCTGTCTTCGCGACAACGAATTGGTCTCAACACCAATAGGGCGCGGAAGAGGTTTTCGCTATGGATTTGAAAATCAAGAATACTATTTCAAATCGGAAGAAGAAATGAAAGAATTGTTTTTGGACCTTCCAGAAGCCATTCAAAATATTGAAGAAATCACAGCGAAGGTTGAACAGTATGCTTTAGCACGCGAAGTACTACTTCCTGCTTTTGATATTCCCGACGAGTTTAAAGACAGTCAAGATAACGAGGATGGCGGAAAACGTGGAGAAAACAATTATCTACGTCATCTAACATTCGAAGGCGCTAAAGAACGATACGAAGAAATAACTGACGAAATAAAAGAACGATTAGATTTCGAATTACAAACAATTGCTAATACAGGTTACCCAGGGTATTTCTTGATTGTACAGGATTTCTGTCACAAAGCAAGGGAATTAGATGTAGTTGTAGGGCCTGGTCGTGGTTCAGCTGCTGGTTCTGTTGTGGCGTATTGCAACGGAATTACCAATATCGATCCATTAAAGTACGATTTGCTATTTGAGCGTTTCTTGAATCCAGAACGTATTTCCATGCCAGATATTGATATTGATTTTGATGATGAAGGGCGTGGACGAGTAATTGACTACGTGATCGATAAATACGGGAGCAATCAAGTGGCTCAAATTATTACTTACGGTACAATGGCCGCGAAGTCTTCTCTGCGAGATACCTCTCGCGTTTTAAATTTACCGTTGAACGAAGCTACGCAACTATCTAATATGGTTTCGTCACTTTCGTTGAAAAAAATGTTTGCTTTTTCGGAAGCGGAATTGGCGGATAAACTTAAAAATCAAGAGGATTATACAAAAGCAAAAACGCTTCGAGAAATAGCGGAATCCAATCAACCAGCTGCTAAAGTTGTACAAAAGGCTTTGGATGTTGAAGGATGCGTCCGAAATACAGGGATTCATGCTTGTGGTGTGATTATTACGCCTGGCGACATTACAGATTACGTTCCGGTTGCTTTGGCGAAGGATTCTGAAATGTATTGTACGCAATATGATAACTCCGTTGCGGAAGAAGCCGGACTCCTGAAAATGGATTTCTTGGGATTGAGCACCTTAACCTTGATCAAACATACGGTCAAAATGATTAAGGAAAAGCACGATATCGATATTGATATTGAGAAAATCCCAATCGATGATGAAAAGACCTATGAGCTTTTTCAAAGAGGAGAAACTGTTGGGATATTTCAATATGAATCGGGAGGAATGCAGAAGCATTTACGTGACTTAAAACCAACCGTTTTTGAGGATTTGATTGCCATGAATGCCTTGTATCGACCGGGTCCAATGGATTACATTGAATCTTTCGTAAAACGGAAGCATGGTGAAGAAGAGATTGTTTACGATATCGATGATTGTGAGGAATATCTCGCAGAAACGTATGGAATTACGGTTTATCAAGAGCAAGTAATGTTGCTTTCCCAAAAATTGGCTGGTTTTACAAAGGGTCAAGCCGATACGCTTCGAAAAGCGATGGGGAAAAAGCAAATTGCCGTTCTGAACAAAATGAAGCCGGAATTCATTGGAAACGGGCAAGAGAAAGGACACGATCCAGAGAAATTAGAGAAAATCTGGAAAGATTGGGAAGCATTTGCATCTTATGCCTTTAATAAATCCCACTCGACGTGTTATGCCTGGGTTGCCTACCAAACGGCGTATTTGAAAGCCAATTATCCAGCTGAATACATGGCTTCTGTTCTTTCCAACAACATGAACGATATCAAAAAGGTGACGTTTTTTATGGAGGAATGTAAGCGAATGGGAATCAATGTATTGGGGCCTGATGTGAACGAGTCCAATTTCCATTTTAATGTCAATCCACAAGGCGATTTACGTTTTGGTTTAGGAGCAATTAAAGGAGTTGGAAATGGTCCAGTTGAAACCATCATCGGTGAGCGTAAGGAAAACGGTCCGTATGAGAATATCTTCGACTTTACGAAACGTGTTGATCTTCGTTTGTGCAACAAAAAAGCAATGGAAAGTTTAGCGTATGCCGGAGCTTTTGATGCGTTCAAGGGAATTCATCGTGCACAATACTTTTTTGAAGATGGAAATGGCAGAACGTTCTTAGAAAGTGCCGTAAAATTTGGAGGAAATTATCAAGAAAGTGTGAACTCCTCACAAGTTTCGATGTTTGGTGAAGCAACGGGAACAACCATTCCTGAACCTCAGGTGCCACCAGCGGATGAGTGGAGTAGTACCTATAAATTGAATCGAGAGAAAGAGGTCGTCGGGATTTATATTTCTGGTCACCCGCTCGACGATTTTAAAATGGAAATAGATAGTTTCTGTAAAGGAAATATTTCCATGCTCAAAGATTTGGAAGAGAACAAAGGGAAAGAATTTACTTTCGCCTGCGTTACCGGTTTGGCAGAGGATAGAATTTCGAAAAAGGGAAATCCTTTTGGAAAACTAATCATTGAAGATTACACTGATTCGTATGAACTGATGTTCTTCAATGAAAACTACCATAAATA
>CBFIBY010000208.1:0-3842 GCA_965660955.1 Crocinitomicaceae bacterium
GGAGACACTCTGCTTTTCTCATATTATGGCTACAAAACGTCCTCGTATGTTGTCCCTGACACCTTAGTTGAAAACAGCTACAACATCATTCACTTGATGAATGAAGACACCATCAATTTGCCAGAAGTTACCGTTTATCCGTGGCCGTCAAAAGAGAATTTCGCAAGAGCATTTGTTGAAATGGACCCGTATGATGATGCTTTAAGAAGAGCACAACGTGAATTGTCTGGTGAAAATCTAGCCTTCGTCGCCGCAAGATTGGAAACAGATGCGAGTACAGCTTATGGTTCGGCGATTAATCAACGTAATACGCAGATATACTCCAATGGACAATTACCAGTCAATAACTTGTTGAATCCGTATGCATGGGCGAAGCTCATTCAGGACTGGAAGGCAGGGAATTTGAAGCGGGAATAGTTTTCAATTATCAATTGATAATTAATAATTGAATTTGACTTTCGACTTTTGAAAACATACCTATGAGAAAAATAGGGGTACGCGTTCACTTTCATTGGAATTGATGCTTCTACGACAATTTATACTATCAGAAAATCTGGCAATTTCAGCACCTGTTACACCACAAACGGACTTTAGAGTCAATGGTTTGAAATTGAATATTTTGATGAATTTTTAGTTGGGAAACAAAAACTAAATCACGTTATTGAAATCGTGTAATCTTTGCTTATAATTAAGTCTGCTTTTTCCTTCAAAGGCTGTATTAGTTGATTCTCGATTTTCAACACCTGCTCAATAAAAGGGTCATAAACTTCACGTGTTCGAGCTTGTCTTTTGGCTTGAGTTTCAAGGTAGGTGCGAGCCATGAATATTTTATAATCAAACCCTGACAATAGAAAGCTATATACTCCTTCTACAATTAATACCTGCACGGATTGAAAACTAACTTTGTTATCTAAAAATTGATTGTTCACATAGTCAACTACTGGAAGAGTAATTCCGGATTGGTCCGCTAAGAATTGGTCAACATGAACTTGCATCTGGTTGAGGTTTACCTCATTGAATCCCACCCACTTTAAATCCGCTTTTCGTTTTTTATGGTTTTCTTTTGGGGTGTATTTGTAATAATTGTCCTGGTGAAGAATAACTGAGTTTATGTTTAATTTTTCCAGTTCGATTTGCAAACATTTCGCTGTTATTGATTTACCGCTTGCAGATTCTCCGCAAACACCAATTATAAATTTATCCTTTTTTAAAATGGATTTTGACTTTAGTTCGTCAATAATCCCTAAAGATAAAGAGAAGTATTCTTCTTTTAATTGAAATGATTCTTTAATCATGTTGTGGTTGAATTCTTAATAAGGAAAAATCAAAGTTATTTAGACTTAACGCAAGTAATGTTATTCCAGATGCTGTATAGCATAATTGTTTAGTGCCATTTGGCTCCAATTTGTCAGATGATAAATATTCGTCGTAATCAAACGATGGAATTTCTTGTAAAGTTTGAAAAGCCTTATCCGTTAGATTTTTTAATTCATTTTCCTGCTTTCTTAATGAAAGTGCAACTGCCAACCAGCCTAGCCAAATATACCAAATCCCTCCATTGTGATAGTGGTAGGGTTTGTTTTTGAAATCGAATAGGTGATATTTCAATAAGACCGACCAATCTTTATCGCTTTCACTAATGATAGGGTAGAAAGCAGGCGGCAATGTGTTTTGGTTTAAGAATTCCTGAGCTATAAACTCAAAAGCTTTATCGTTATATTCACTCTTTTCGAAAACAATACCAAGCAGGGCATGTGCAGCCAAATCAAAGGTATAGAGCTTTCCTCCAGGATAAAAACTGGAGTCGAAATGACCTGTTTCTTCATTGAAATATTCTTTTTCTATTGTTGCTTTGATGGCTGTTGCCTTATCTAACCATGTCTGGTTTTGATATACTTCGCCAAGCAGACTTAAACTCCATGCGCGTAAAACTTGATCGTAAAGTATATAACCGTCATATACGTATTCGTCTGCCCAATTTCCTCCTTTCGGGACGTATATCAAGTGCTTGCCGTTATATTCCCATGCATCGAGTAAACCGATAACCTTTTTTACTGGTTCTAGATAAACGTCATGATCAACGTATCTCTCTTTAACTAACAATCCGATACCTATTAAATACCATGTGCAAGAATCCAATTTCGGACTTAATGTTCCAAAACTAACCTCGCTAATTTTGTTGTTTTTCACTTTGAAATTGGAAGCAATTTGCCCTTGATCTCCTTGTAGGGAAGTCAAATTCTTTAAGGTGCTTTTAAAGCCTTCTATGATAACTTGATCCTTGAGTAATAAACCGACTATTCCTGACATAACCGCATCTCGTGTGAATATAGCACCGTAGTTGGTGGTGTTTGTCAATGAAGCCTTAATACCCCAAGGGGTGGTGGCATCTTGCAGGATCTTAATGGAATCTGCCGACCACGGAGTTGTGTATGTTGTATTCAATTTCAAATAATGAAAATTATATTTTTTTAGTTAAGAGGTTTTTTTATCTCGAATGAGCAAAGTAAATATTCCTCCAAGAATCAAAAATACTCCAGCGAGGTTTAATACATTGATAGGGTTACTACCTAGCCAGTCGTAAACAAAGTATTGCATGGTGAAAATTTGTATAATCATCGGTATGACAATAAACATATTGAATATCCCCATGTACACACCCGTTTTGTCTTTTGGGATAGAATTGGCAAGAATTTGATAAGGCATGGATAACATAGAAGCCCAAGCGATTCCTAAACCTATAGTAAACAAATAAAGCGTTGGAATAGGAATACTTTCACCTCCGAAAAAATTCGGGAAATAAAACAAAGCATCATCAATTCCTAAATAGGGAATAGCCAATAGTCCTATCCCGCCGAGCACTAGACTGACGAAATGGACTCCTTTTGCCCCAATTTTTCTGGCCAAAGGCACTAATGCAAAAGCCAACATGAAGCAAATGATATTGTAGGTGCCATTCGCTTGTCCGGTTATGACCTGTGCTTGCTTAAAACCGTTGGTTGTTTGGTCCAAGGTTCCGAAATAGGACAAGGATAAAGTTGAGGTGAGGTACTGCCAATAGCAAAACATAGCATACCAAGTGAAAAATTTAACTGGAATCAGTTGTTTCATTGGTCTTGGCATATCTTTCATCGCTTCAACGATACTTCCAAAAGTTCTGGTTACGATATTTCCTTCTGCCTTCTCGACTTTTAATTTCGCTAATTCCTCTTCGGTTGGCGGATACTCTTTTGTTGTTAAAACAGAATATAAAATAGTGGCAATCGATGCGAAGGCACCTATAAAAAATGCCCAATACGTAGAGACGGGGATTCCGTTTTCCATAGTATCCGACAGGGCAAAAGCACCAAGTGAAATAAGAATGGCTGGTGTGAAATTGGCCAATGTGCTCCCCAAGCCCGTAAAGAAACTCTGGGAGAGAAAACCAAGTGAAAGCTGATCTTTATTAAGTTTATCAGATACAAAAGCACGATAAGGCTCCATTGCGATGTTGTTAGCGGAATCAAGAATCCAAAGTAAGCCAGCTGCCATCCATATCGTTTGAGAGTATGGCATTAAAATAAGACCAACACTCGCTATTAGTGCACCAATTAAAAAGTAGGGTTTACGTCGACCGAAGCGGGGTGACCAAGTTCCGTCACTCATCGCACCAATGATGGGTTGAATAACTAATCCTGTGATCGGTCCAGCTAGCCAAAGCATCGGTATATCCCCCTCTTCCGCACCTAAATACTTGTAGATGGCTGACATGTTGCTCTGTTGCAATCCGAAACTAAATTGAATTCCAAAAAACCCGAAATTCATATTCCAAATTTGCCAAAAACTCAATCTAGGTTTCTTCA
>CBFIBY010000209.1:0-3838 GCA_965660955.1 Crocinitomicaceae bacterium
CGTATCTTTAAAGTATGGGTAATGTCATCCTTTTAAAGCAACGAACGATGAAAATGCCTCCGTTGCATTTGCAGATATTGAGGCATCTATGAAAACATTTAATGCATATTTTGAATAACTGAATTATGAATATTACAGACTTACACTCCGACAAACCTATTTCATCGACAGCCATGTTCAAGACTGAAACAGGAACCACCGTTGCCATACAAATTCAAAAAGATGAACGTCTAGCAGAACACATCACCAAAGTACCAGCTCTTTTGGTTTGCGTTACCGGACATGTTCTTTTCGACAACGAAAAAGGTGAAAAACATGAATTGAAAGCAGGAGATTATGTCCAAATTGAACCAATGGTGACGCATTGGGTAGACGGCGTGCATACTTCACAGTTGATTTTAGTTAAATAAGACTTAGAAAGGATAACCAATACCAAACACCAAACGTGGTGCAAAGGCCAGCGGTATTTTTTGGGCGTCTTTTAACGCATAGTACTCCGCTTCACCGTAATGGTTGATAAGCTCGTCTAAAAGCGCGTCACGCGATTGCCATACCCATCTTGAGGCCTTTGGCACGCTTGGGTTGTTCAGGGGAACAGCGAAATCCAAACGGATGATGAAAAATTCTAAATCCCAGCGGACACCTACTCCAGCGGAATATGCCAATTCTTTGTACCAACTCGACGTGAACTGTCCACCTGGACGATTGACATCTTCGTTGAAAGTCCAAACGTTTCCTGCATCTAAGAAAGTAGCTCCATAAAGCGATGAACCGAGTGAAAAACGGTATTCAGCCGAAGCGGAAATTCGAATATCAGCCAATTGCGTTTGCGTTCTATCTTGATCCAGTAAATACTTATACGTTCCCGGACCTAAAGCACGTGGTCGCCATGCACGGTTGTCATTTGAACCACCACCGTAAAAACTGTAATCAAATGGCAAAGAAGTTTCTTCATCTCCTGTTGGAATACCTCCACCCGCTAGCAATCTAAAATGAGCACTTGTCTTTTTGTTGATTCTTTTCGATAAAATTAAATCGTTGTCCAATCTGGCGAATCGTGAATATGCCACGCCAAAAATCTGATGTCTTCCCGTCGTATCGACAGCTTGCAGATCTGTGAATAAGCCTAGGATATTCCCAGCCATATCAAACGAACCATTAAAATACGTTTGAATGTCCTTTTTTGAATCAAAACCGTCTTTGTTGACATTCTTGTATTCAAATATGAATTTCCAATCTTGCCAAATAAACTGATCGGAGTATGAATTGATAAGAAATTGATCATTCAATGCTACCAACGTCGCCTGGAAATCAGGTTGTTTTTCAATGTTGACAAACTTTACAAGCGAAACAAAAGGAAGACCAAACTGAAAAATTTGGGTTTTGTTCACGTGCATCTTCCACATATAATTGGCTTGGAAGGTTTGACGTGTAAATTCTGTTCTTTTTTGGTAATTAAAAGCCGTAGAAACAACGGTACGTGGTCGATGTCGCTTGGAAAGCGCGGTAACTTTTGTAGGGAATAATCCCGGTAAATCAAAGACCAAACTCGGTCCAATTTCAATCGTATTAAATTGTCGCTCTAGAATCGTTTCTTCGTTGTTTGGATCAAAGACACGCGGTTGCGATTCGAAACCACCATCCAGCGCCATTCTCATTTTCTGCGCTCCTCCCAAAAGGTTGTTGTTCAAATAATAAATGGACGCTGTCAAACCAAAAAATCCGTTCGAATGAGTTACTCTTGGCTCAAAACCAAAACTTTCTTTTTTACCGGGCACTAAGTAATAATGGACGTCAATTTTGTTCGTTCCTAGAATCTCTATGATTTCTGGCTTAATGGATTGAAATAATCCAAGTTGCACCAATCGCGTGTATGTTCTATCGATATAATATTCCTTGTACTTCTCCCCTTGTTCCAAATAATTCTGCGATTCAATGATTCCCGCTTCAACAAATAACTTCTCGTTGAAATAGAAAGTTGCCATTCGACTTCCTTTGAATTTCTCTTCTTTTTTGTCCCAAATTTCTTGGTATTTGAGCGTATCAATCGTGTTGGCGTATTGTCCTTCAAACGGATTCAACCCCAACGCACGCATGGTGTCTTTGAAAATACCCCCTAAAAAAGTTGTATCGCTGATGTGGAAATAGACGTTTCGAACACGCGTTAATTTATGCTCCAAGGTGATTAAACTGTCCTTGAAATCGGGGTGATACATCACTCTGTTTCCAATTTTCAGGGTGAGAATCAAACCATTGGCATCCAAGTTATTGGTATCTGCGACATACGTGATATTCGACGCACTAAATCCATAATATTGATTATCGCGAAAGGTTTTTGAAGTTGTTGCGCGGTAATCGTCCAACATATCTCGATCAAACGGTTTCCCTTTTAAATTTTCAATTTTCGTTGAATTATTTACGTAATCCAAATATTTCCCTTTCATTGATGGGTTTTCGGATTCCACGATTACGGAATCAATAAACATGCGTGGACCTGTTGTCAGGTAATACTTAACTTTTACCTTTTTCCGATTTTTGTAAATCACCTTGGCTGAGTCTATTCCAGAATAATATCCCTTTTTCTTTAAATATAGAGCATGCTGCTCCGACGTTTTAAGAAATAGCGCTGAATCAAAAATAACGGGTGGTTCACCGTATTTGTACTTCATCCATTCACGAACAAACAAACGCGGTGTCAAGGTATCTTTTAATGGAATAATTTTTTTGGTGTAAAATTCTTGGTTTTTCCGCCTTGCTTTTTCGATTCGATGCTCGTTAATTCGTTTTTGCTTTGCCCGCTTTTTATCATTCTGACGATGCAGTTTTTCATTCTTTCGGATACGTTTTTTGGCAACTTTAGTAGAATCTACCATGTTGTAGGCGCCTAGCTTTAGCTTAAATCCTAAAGTTTTGTGGTTTGCCGGTTGTCGTATAATATCTACTAAATCCTCTTCATCCAGTTTATCCCCTTCAACATAGACTTTATTCTTCTTCACCAAGTATTGTCCATCTGGGACATGTTTCGTTTGGCGACAAGAAGCCACAAACAAGGCAATAATTGCAAGAATATATGTAGCTTTGAATTTACTCACTCGGTCTATAATCGATAACAAAAATAACAATTTACTCACGTGGAAAAAATTTCCAAAAACAAGATCAAATTCCTGCGTTCACTGCGCTTGAAAAAGAACCGTGACAATGAAAAAATGTTTCTTGTCGAAGGGGAGAAAATTGTAAAAGAAGCACTTCAATATTCGCGCCAAAATATTCAAGAGATTTATGTCGTTAAAGACCTAGAAATGGATGAACTGGAAGGATTTGACAAAATCTTCGAAATCAACAACACCGAAGCTTCTCAGATATCCACCTTCAAAACACCGAACAAATGCCTAGCACTTCTTCGTTTTCCTGAGCCCATTTCTGAGGAATCTGATTTTACACTCGTTCTTGACCAAATTCAAGATCCAGGAAATTTAGGAACGATTATTCGTTTGGCGGATTGGTTTGGCGTGTCGGAAATCATCTGTTCAAAAGATACCGCCGACTGTTTTAATCCAATGGTAATTCAAGCGACCATGGGTTCGATTTTTAGAATTCAAATGAAATACAAAGACCTTGAGGACTTTTTAAGCAAAGATTCTCGTCCGGTTTATGGAGCGCTGTTGGATGGCGAAAACGTTTATCAAAAAACACTGAACAAAAAAGCAATTCTCATAATGGGAAATGAAGGCAATGGAATTTCTCCGGAAATTGAAAAATTGGTTTCGGATAAACTACTGATTCCGAGATTTGGTCAGGCGGAGTCATTGAATGTGGCGAATGCTACGGGGATATTGTT
>CBFIBY010000210.1:0-3836 GCA_965660955.1 Crocinitomicaceae bacterium
CAATGCAAAGTGGTTTGAGATTCTACTGATTTTCTTGTCCATCAATCTGATTTCCAATATTTTCCGCTACCAATTATTTCGTCGTGAGAAACTAGCGACACTTACATTCCACCTTTCTTTTATTGTCATCATTATCGGAGCTGCAATCACGCGTTACATTAGTTACGAAGGATTGATGATTGTACCCGAAGGAAAGACATCTAATTTCATTTTCTCTTCTGATCCCGTTCTTTACTTTAAGATTAATGATGGCGTAAACGAGACTTCGGAAGGCGTAAAAATGTTTCAATCGGAGTTGTGGAACAATCGTTTCAATTTTGATGTGCAAGGATTACCAGGACACAATTCGGATATTTCCATGTCTTTCGTTGATTTCAAAGCCAATCATGTTGATTCCCTGGTAGTGAATGATTCTATCAAAGGCAAAGCTTTGGAGATTGTTACAGGCGGAATGAATTCTAATTTCGTTACAGAAAATGGATTCTTGATGATGGGCGAAGTTGCGCTTTCTTTCAACAAGAAGAATGCAATGCCTGGCGTTATTGTTACAGAAGAAAAAGGTCTAGTATATGTTCAGTCGGCCTTCGAAATGCGTTTTCTGCCGATGAGTAAAATGCGGGAAGCACGTCAAAGTGGAGAAGAGGTGTCGGATAGCGCTTACACTGTAATTCCAAAGAATGAAAAAGCGATTCTTCAAACGACAACGTTGTACCAAGTTGAAGATCAGCAATTCGTTTTCAAGGGTTTGAAAAAGAACGCCAAGAAAATGCTTTTGCCAGCGAAACAGAAGAATGCTGGTTTAGACTATTTGACCGTGAAAATTTCCGACGGAGACAAACAAAAGATTGTAACGCTCGAAGGTGGAATGGGGAAGATGCCTGGGCACGAAGTGTTCGAATTCAACGGTTTACAATACGAAATGGAGTATGGGGCGACTCAAATTCCAATTCCGTTTGAAATAAAATGCCGCGACTTTCAGTTGGACAGATATCCAGGTTCAAACGCGCCGAGTTCTTTTGCGAGTGAATTAACGATCATCGATCCTGCAAATGGAGTAAATAGAGATGAGCGGGTCTTCATGAACAATGTCATTGATTACGGAGGATATAGATTTTTCCAATCTGGATATTCACCCGATGAAACAGAAACACATCTGAGTGTGAACCACGATTATTGGGGAACAAACATTACCTACATCGGCTATTTATTGATGGCGCTTGGGATGATCATGTCTCTATTCGTTCGCTCGGGTCGATTCAGAGAAATCAAAGAAAAATTGGAGAAAATAAGAGGTAGAAAAGAATTGTTGACTGTACTTGCTTTTGTTTCTTTCCTTTCCTTCGGTCAAGATGACCATGTTCATGTAGAAGGCGACACTTCGCACCAACATGAAACCGAAGTAGCACCACAACCTCAAAATTTTGACCGTCCGATTGTTAAGGCTGAGTTCATGTCGAAAGAGCATTCGGATAAACTGGCGAAGTTGCCCGTGCAAGACTTCAAAGGGCGAATCATTCCCATGCATACGCTGTGTGATGAATTGTTGCGAAAAATATCGCGTAAAAGCACTTATGAAGAATACAATGCTGTACAAACAATTGTTTCCATGCACATGTATCCGGAGTTTTGGGCGAAGGAAAAGGTTATTTATGTCTCAGCCAATATTGTTGAACGACTCAAATTGGACGGGACCTACAATAGCTTTGAAGACTTAAGCGACGGAAAAGGCGGATTCAGATGGATGGACGAGTACAACAAAGCGTTCCAGAAATCCGATTCCAAGAAGGACGAGTTCGATAAGAAATTGGTAAAAACGGTGGAGAAATTCCAGGTTTTGGGGCAAATCTTCATGTGGAATTACATGAAATTGATTCCTGTCAAAAGCGACCCCGGACAAACATGGTTCGTTCCCTTGAGTCCTGAATTGAAAGAGAAGAGTTCAAATGCATCTTACACAGCTCTGCGTTATTTCTCGTCCATCGATTCTTGTGCGAAGGTGAAAAACTTTGATAAATCGGATAAACTGCTGGCAGAATTCAAAGCTTTTCAACGCGCAGAAGGAGCAAAGGTGATTCCATCTGAAACCGCCTTGAATGTTGAAGTGTCGTACAACAAGATGAACATTTTCAAGAATGCCTCTTATTTCTATTTGATATTGGCTTTCATTCTTTTGGTCATTTTCTTTATTCAGGAATTGACAAGTACCACGGATCAGACGAAGCAAAATTTCAATAAAGTAAGTTGGATTGTCAGCCTTGTTGCCATTCCTGTTTTGCTGTATCACGGAACTGGCTTGGGAATGCGCTGGTACATTACGGGACACGCACCTTGGTCGAATGCTTACGAAGTATTGATTTTCGTTTCCTTGGTTGGCGTTTTGGTGGGCTTCTTCTTTACCCGAAAATACCCGATTATTCTCGCAATTGCGATGTTCTTGGCCTTCTTGATGATTTTCGTTTCGAACATGGCCTTTTTGGATCCAGAAATTACGCCTTTGCAACCTGTACTTAAATCCTATTGGTTGAAAATTCACGTGGCGATCATTACAGGAAGTTACGCCTTCTTGGCACTCGGCTGGTTGATTGGATTTATCAATTTGATTTTATTTGCTTTCATTTCTGCCAATAATGGAAAGAAATTAACCTTGACAATCGGTTCCATGACCTACATTTCTGAAATGATTGTGACCATCGGTTTGTTTATGTTGACCATTGGAACATTCCTCGGTGGTGTTTGGGCGAATGAATCTTGGGGACGTTACTGGGGATGGGACCCGAAAGAAACATGGGCATTGGTTTCCGTTTTGGTGTATGCGATTATCTTGCACTTCCGATTTATTCCTGGAATCAATTCGAAATTATCCTTTAATCTTGCCACATTCTGGGGCTTCTCAGCGATTTTATTTACCTTCTTTGGTGTGAACTACTATCTCGTTGGATTACACAGTTACGCCCAAGGAGATGGACTAGGAGAAATTCCTTCGTGGATTTATTGGACAGCCATTTTCTTCTTAATCTTTAGCATCTTTGCTGGGTTGCGCCAAATGAAGTACAAACGCTCATTGAAAAGCAAATAGGAATATGCACACAAACGTAGACATCTTAGCCTTTGCCGCACATCCAGACGATATTGAATTGTCGGCGAGCGGTACCTTGATGAAGCATATTGCCCACGGAAAGAAAGTCGTGATTGTCGATTTGACACAAGGCGAACTGGGTTCACGAGGAACCATTGAAACCCGCTACGCAGAAGCCAAACATGCCGATGAAATTATGGGTGTCCTCGAACGCGTCAACCTCAAAATGCCCGATGGATTCTTTGAAATCAACGAAGCCAACAAACGCTTGATCATCCAGCAAATTCGTCGTTTCCGTCCGAAAATAGTACTGGCCAACGCCATTTCCGACCGTCACCCCGACCACGGAAGAGGTTCCAAACTGGTTTCTGAAGCTTGCTTTTTATCCGGACTCCGAAAAATCAATACGGAATGGAAAGGCGCGGATCAATTGGCATTCCGTCCCGAAGCGGTGTATCACTACATCCAAGATCATTATTTAAGGCCCGACTTCGTCATTGACGTCAGCGACTACGTGGACCGAAAAATGGAAGCCATCCAAGCCTACAAAACCCAATTTCACAACCCCAATTCCAGCGAACCTCAAACGCCCATCTCAGGCGAAGAGTTTTTGGATTTCATCAAAGGCAGAATGTTGCAGTATGGGAGATCGATAGGGGTGAAGTATGCCGAGGGGTTTCAGGTGGAAAGGTTGATTGGGGTGGATAGTTTGTTTGATTTGAGGTAGAACGGTCTATGTATGGTGCGTATCCCGCAGGGT
>CBFIBY010000211.1:0-3825 GCA_965660955.1 Crocinitomicaceae bacterium
TATCATCGTTCAAAAAGTAAAAGAAGGCAAAGGCGACTTCGGTTTCAATGCAAGAACGGAGAAATTCGAAAACTTGTTGAAAGCGGGTGTTATCGATCCAACGAAAGTAACGCGTATCGCTGTTGAAAATGCAGCTTCGATTGCTTCTATGTTGTTGACGACAGAATGCGTTATCGCTGATGAACCAGAAGATGAAAGTGCACACAGTCATGCACCTGCCGGAATGGGCGGAGGTATGCCTGGAATGATGTAATTCAATGTACAATTGATAATTGTCAATGAGCAATTATCAAGGGCTTAGCTACCGACTCATGTCGGAGCTATTTCCGTTTCGGAGCTACCGCTTGGCGGATGTGACGAACGACAACATATAGGAGATCCCTCAGTCCCGATTGCTATCGGGATTGAGGGATTTTTGTATATTTGAATAGATGAAAACGCTGTTATTCATACTGTTACTATTTATGGCCTCATTCTCATTTGGACAAAAAAGAATGATTGCTAAAAGTGAAATAAAGTACAATGAAATTGGCTCGATTTACACCATTGATTCCACACACTATTATTATTCCGATTGGTATAATTCGTTGACTGAATTTAAACCCATTTTTGAACATCAATGGGGATTCAGTTTTTTAATGCCAGACAGAAAATCAAAGTACAAGGTACATTGTGATTCTGCTCAGTTTTATCAGAATCAATCTTATCCTTTGAATTTAAAATCGGTTGTACACAATGTGATTTCAGATGGTCTTATGGACATGTCCAAAATAAGCAGCAATTTAGAATATCACTACGCCTATAATTACGCGGGATTAGAAATGCTTTCGGTAACCAAATGGGCAGGTTTAATTACCGATAGTACCTTTTACACCTATGACTCATTAAGGAACGAAAAAACGAAGACAATTTATCCCATAGAAGGTTCAACCATTCCAAATAATGGTGCAAGTTTATTTGATTCAACATATTACCTGCCTAACTCAAATCTTATTTCCAAAAAGATAACGTACAGATATGATTCGAACACCAATTCATATAATGTTTATAAACTCTGGGAAATCAGTTATAATGGTACTGAAATTGCATACATCGATTATCATTTCAGAGAGTTATCTGGAGTGTTTCATTGGGACTCGAGAACGGAATACGATTACGTAGGAAACAAATTTGCTCAACAAACAACCTACAAAGTTCTAAATGACTCTATTGCAGGTATTCTGAGAAAAGAAACATATAAATACGACCTAAAAGAAAATTTGATTGAGGTGCTAAGAACGAGATCAATCGACTCCGATACTTCTTCAATGATTTTGTTGAAGTATGACCCAGAAGGGTTTGTCAAAGAAATCAATGAATATATGGATGGATTTGGCGGTATGTTCCTGGTAAGAAATTATAAGTATTATTATCAAAGCAAAGATATTCCAGCGGAAAGTGAAGATGTGTTTGTGTTACTTTACCCTAATCCCACTCAAGACGAGTTGTATATACAGAGTCCAAACAAAATCAAACAAGTTGAAATAGTAAACCTACTCGGACAAATCGTTTTATCTAAAAACTCAAATACAATTAACGTCGGAGGTTTAGCGCCGGGAGAATACTTTGCCCGAGTAATCATGGAAAATGGCAATGTCTTAGAGAAATTTATCAAAAAATAAATTACTTTACCCCTCAGGAATTTGGTTTTTGGGTATTTTATTTCACCACCTCCGATGCGTTTCCCAAACCTCAATATATTCATTGGAATTCTTTGGATTCAGCCATCGAAGTAGTTTATCAATCCCACTTGGGTGACATTTCTTATGCAAAGTCAAATCCGGAAAGAATTCTTTGTATTCTCCAATGCGTTTGTCAAGATTATCTTCTCCGAAGAAGAATATATAATCGTAGGTCCAATTATCTTCAACTAGTGGCTTCTGTGCGGCATCTTCTCTTGAAACGAAGGTGCAATACCAACTTTTCGCGTAAAACTTCGGCATAAGCGCTGTATTCTCCTCACCAGAAGCTTCTAACAAAATAGATTCTCTTTCGTGCCCATTTCCATACAACGAATACATTGCCTCAACCCTAGATAATTTCGTTGAGGCAAAAGTAAGCACCAATAAAATGGGAATATTCAAGACCCAAAATGCTTTCCATGAAAAGTTCCAGGATTTGTTCCAAAAAGCTTTCTTTCTAAGTAATTCAATTCCAATAATTGCTAGGATAACAACGAACGGTAAAATGGTAAGAACAAAGCGTTCCTGTCGGTTGGGATAAAAGGTATGAAACAACAAGAAAATTACCGTCGGTATCCAAAGAAGCAATTGTGATTTGAAAGACCGAATGAAACCTGCAAAGGCCAACAGTCCCAATGGGAAAAGTAGCGCACCAAACAAGACATAGAAATACATGAAGTAATTTGAATTGGGCAAATAACCCGTTCCTTCATTCATATTGTACACCACATACCCCATCAATTCGGCGAAAGGATAACCCCAAATAAGATAGTCGACAAATCCCTGAGTAAAGGCAAACGTAAGGACGACACCCACGCAAAATTGAATAAGCGATTTCCAGTTTCCTTTGAAAAAATAATACGCCGCCATCCCAATGGCAAAAACTCCAATTTGATAACGAAAACTCACGGCTAAACCAATAATTAGTCCAGCGAACAACAAATCATATTTGTGTTTTTGTCGGATGGCCAACCAAAATCCCCACATAAGGAAAGGAGCACTTGTAATCTCAACCAAATTTCGAACTGAAAGTATAGGTAAAAGCCAAAGCAAAGCTAAAATCCAACCTACAATTACGGCATTCTTTCGATTGGATAATTTCTCCGTGATTCTCAATCCAAAATAAACAATTAGGATTGATAAAAGTGCGTGAACGAAGCGATTCAAAAGCATTTGAATCATTGGATTTACGATTCCGAAAAACTTGAGAATAGCAAAGAAAAAATAATTCAATCCGACATACGACCAACTATGACCTTCTGGATGACCACTACTCTGTTCCGACCAGGGCAACCAACCGTTGTAATCGTAACCATCTGCCCAAGACGCAGCCGCTTCGACAATTAGGAAGTGATCGTCGTGCATTCCATAACCTTTCGAAAAAATGGCGGCTACCAATCGTACAATAAGTCCGACAATAAGGATGGTACGAAAAGAAGACCAATTGATATTTTTCAACATATGCTGTTACAGAATCACTGCAAAACTAAGAAAAGAAAAGAGACGTAGCTGTTAATTGACAAGGATAAAAAATGAAAACTATATTGGATTTTATATGTATTTTCGAATCGCATGTTGTCTTTCCTTCCGCTCAATTTAAATTCTATTAAGGACACACATCCAATGATTGTTGTGCTAGCCTTTTTTGTGCCTTTGGTTGGTGGAATTGCTTTGTATTTTTACAAAACGAGACATGTTCGACTTTGGCGAAAAGGAATTTTCCCTCCAAATCTTCCCCCGAAAGAAGATAACTTTCTAGAAGCTTATTTGGCATTAGGCGCTAAAATGATGATTTTGGATTATCAAGCTTCGAAAGGGAAAGTCAAATTCATCAATCAATATTTCAGCCGATATTTCAAGTTTGCCAATTACAATTTTAGTGATTCACTCGTGTTCTCGTTTAAACATCCTATACAAACCACAACAGTAACGGATTGGCTCAAAAAGCACGTTCCTTCTGAAGGAGGTCGTTCACAGACGATATATTTCTTGGTAGGAATGGGTATGGTCAATGGAACCTTAAGTAGCAAAGAACTTTCGTTCTTGAAGTCCATCAATAGTCAATTGGGATTGGACGTTTCGAATTTGACACAAATTCTCTCGA
>CBFIBY010000212.1:0-3810 GCA_965660955.1 Crocinitomicaceae bacterium
AAAAATGGCTAAATCAAAATCTATTCGTCAAAGAAACAAGAGAGTTGGACTCGCGATAGCTCTGTTTCTACTTTTGATTGGATTGCCAACAGCTTATTGGTACATCAATGGCCGCTCTTTTAAAAGAAGAACAGGTTTTGAAGCGCAATTTCCTGCAGACTATACTTTAAAAGGAATTGACATTTCCCACCACCAAGGAGAAATGGATTGGGAGTTGATTTTTGACGACCTTCGCATGGACACAATCATCAACTTTGTTTATTGCAAGGCTACAGAAAGTGTAGATCATATTGATACCAAATGGGCCTACAACCGCAAAAAGTTAAGTGAATTGGGTGTTGTTCACGGAGCCTATCACTTTTTTGATGGCAAAAAACCGCCCAGAGATCAAGTCAAACATTTTCTAAACCATTGGAATCATCGCGACATTGACCTCCCTCCTATGTTGGATGTTGAGAGCGAGGGATTTTCAGATGGAGATTTGATTGCCAAAATGGAAATTTGGCTGGAAGAAGTTGAGAAGGCAACCAATCATCGTCCCATTATATATTGTTCATTAGATTATTTCGATAAGAAATTCAAAAACCACTTCCCAAATCATAAGTTTTGGATAGCGGCATACTCGAGGGAACCTCGTGCCTTAAAAGATGAGCGCGTCATCTACTGGCAATTTTCCGAAAAAGGTAAAATCCCTGGTTGCGATGAATACATTGACTTGAATGTTGGTAAACCCACGCTTTAATTTGAACCTTTCTTCAATAAAAAGGTACTGTCGACGTATACATATCATTAAACTTTAATTTAAACATCATGAAATCAATTCAACTTGCCGTTTTTGCCCTGCTTTTCGCAACGAATCTAATTTTCGGTCAAACGTATATCAATACACCTGAAAAACCTTTTATTGAGGTTAATGGAACGGCTGAAAAAGAAATTAATCCTGACGAAATTTATATCCGAATCATCATACGTGAAAAGACCGAGAACAGAGATAAAATGTCGGTAGAAGAACAGGAGAAGAATTTGATAGAAGCCATTAAATCGCTTGGTATTGACTTAGTAAACCTAACTGTAACAGATGCCAATGCAGACTATATGCGTGTTGGATGGGGAAAACGAGAAGTCGTTGAGAAAAAAGATTTTACGCTTCTAGTGAATGACGCTAAATCGGTTGGATTGGTCTTTGAAAAATTGGATGAACTCGAAATCCGCGAGGCATACATTTCAAAAGTAGATCATTCAAAAATTGAAGAATTTCGGAAAGAAGTAAAAATCAAAGCCATTCAAGCAGCGAAAGAAAAAGCGAGTTATCTAACCGCTGCTATCGATGAAAAATTAGGCGCACCACAAATCATTCGAGAGAATATTCATGTTGCGAATCCATACGCAAACTACAAATTAGAAGAGTACCAACCAAAAATACTTATGGTAGGCAGCTTTTCTAATGAAGGAGACAATAAGGATGTGCTTCAATTCCAGAAAATAACGGTCAGTAGTTCCATCTACGTGAAATTTGGAATCGGCAATTAATCGGTTTTTCCTATTTTTAGTCTTCTAAAAGATGAATCATGACGAGCGAAGCGAAAACACCTGAAGAATACCTGCAAAACCTACCTGAGGACAGAGTTGGACCGGTTGGGAAATTGAGACAGACGATTTTGGACAACCTACCGAAAGGATTTGAAGAGGGAATTGGGTATAAAATGCTTTCATATCATGTGCCAAAGTCTATTTATCCCGCTGGATATCATTGCGACACCAAATTGCCCCTCCCCTTCATGAACGTGGCTTCGCAGAAGAACTTTGTTGCACTATACCACATGGGAATATACGCCAATGAAGAATTGATGAAATGGTTTGTGGGTGAATATCCGAAACATTGCAAGTCAAAATTAGACATGGGCAAAAGCTGCATTCGCTTCAAGAAAATGGATCAGATTCCTTATGAATTGATTGGAGAATTGGTAAAAAAAATGTCCTCAGAGGATTGGATTGCGCTTTATGAGAAGAATTATAAGAAAAAATGATTAGTTGCGAGTTTTTCAGTATAGGGTTACTAGTTGTCAACTTTCTCGAAACTAATTAACTCGAAACCCGAAACTATTATTCTGACTTGGGTTTACTCTTCGATTTTAATCGTTTGTTGTCTTTTAGACTTTTGGCAATCATCCATTCCAGTTGACCGTTTACACTGCGAAATTCGTCGGCTGCCCATTTCTCAATCTGAGCATAGGTTTCCGGATCAATACGCAATACAAATGATTTCTTTTTAGCCAAACCTTATCCGTTTAAAGTCCCAGCGTTCACAACAGGCACAACTTCTTTATCGCTGCAAAGTACGACCATCAAGTTGCTCACCATGGAAGCTTTTTTGTCTTCATCAAATTCCACGATATCTTCCGCAGACAATTGTTGAAGCGCATCGTCCACCATCATCACAGCACCTTCAACGATCTTCTTTCTAGCAGCAACTACCGCCACAGCTTGCTGACGTTTCAACATAGCGCTGGCAATTTCTGGTGCGTAAGCCAAATAACCGATCCTTGCTTCCAATACTTCGATACCAGCAATTGCCAATCGTTCTGTGATCTCATGTTCCAGCGCCTCATTCACAGCGTCCATTCCCGACAACAAAGTCAATTCACCTTCGTCAGCGTCGAAATTATCGTACGGATAAGATCCCGCCAATTTACGAACTGCGGCATCTGTTTGAACACGTACGAATTCTTCATAATTATCTACATCAAAAGCTGACTTGTAGGTGTCGCGCACTTTCCAAACGGCGATGACATTAATGAGAATAGGATTTCCAATCTTATCGTTCACTTTTACTCGCTCACTATCAAAATTTCGTGCGCGTAGAGAGATTTTTTGTTTTGAGTAAAATGGATTGGCCCAAAAGAATCCATTTTCGCGAACCGTTCCTTTATAGGTTCCGAACAAGACCAAAACCTTCGAACCGTTTGGATTCACTGTAAAGAAACCAGGAACCATCAATACGGCGAAAGGAAATAAAGCAACAAAAATCGGGTTGTTTGTTACAACGATTCCAACAATTCCTCCAATTAAAATCGCCACTAAAATTCCAAGTGCGGCATAACCACTTCCTACTTTTATATTTTTCTCTTGAGTCATAATGATATTATTTTGATATCACAATTATACGAATAATTTTTCAATTATAGTAACTTTTCCTTCTAAGCAAAAAAGAATTACCTTTAAGTTTTCTAACTTTAAGTATGGCTTACGACGAACTTTTAGCAGAGAGAATACGACGAGTATTGGTTGAAAAACACGTCATCGTTTCGGATGAAAAGAAAATGATGGGCGGATTGTGCTTTATGATAGACGACAAGATGTGTATGGGCGTAATAAAAAACACACTGATGGCTAGAATTGATCCAGAAGTTTACGACAAAGCCCTAGAAATGAAGAACAGTCGAATCATGGATTTCACCGGAAAACCGATGCGAGGCTTTTTGTTTGTTACCCCAGAAGGAGTCGACAGACAGGATGATTTAGAATATTGGGTGCAGTTGTGTTTGGATTTTAATCCGAAGGCGAAATCCAGTAAGAAGAAGAAAAACATTTAAAGAACATTATTCAAAAAACAGCGTATCAAATGAATATTTGGTCATTCTTTATTCAAAAACAATTCCAATCTATGCGTTTTTTCTTAACGATTCTGATTTTCCTTTCCTTAGCATTTCACTCCTCAGCACAGAATTCCAAATTGAGAAAAACGGCTAAAAAGTTCCATTATCAAGTTGCTCAGAATAATTATTCGCTAAAGGAATACCAGGATAAGGT
>CBFIBY010000213.1:0-3797 GCA_965660955.1 Crocinitomicaceae bacterium
GAACGCCAATACTTCGAATGACAGAACTTTTTACTATGAAATTTTACCTAGTAATCAATTAGAACTTGGTCTTTGGTTAGAAAGTGAAAGATTATTACATGCCAAAGTGGAAGATATTGGAATCGAAACGCAACGAAGTGTTGTGAAAGAAGAAAAAAGACAGCGTGTAGACAATCAACCGTACGCATCATTTATCACCGAGGCGTTTAAACGTATGTTTGTCGATCACCCCTACAACTGGGTTCCTATTGGAAGCATGGAAGATTTAGACGCCGCTCAGGAAGAAGATTACATCAATTTCTACCGAACATTCTATGTTCCAAGTAATGCAACATTAAGTATAGCTGGCGATATTGATATCGAGCAAACAAAAAAATGGATTGATCAATATTTTGGTTCAATTCCGAAAGGTCAAGGTATCAACTTGGTACGTGACTATGAGAACTTGTCCGATGCCGATTTCTTAGCGAAATATGGAAAAGAGAAATCAATCCTAGACGGGATTAGCACCGGAAAACCAAAAGCAAGGAAAGGTCGAAAATTATTGAAGAAACAATCTAAAAAGCCAACGGATGTTGTTCGACCGCCTAATTATGAGGGAAAATTGACATCCGTAATTCAAGATACGATTTACGACAACATTCAATTACCTGGGATATTTATAACCTACAATTTCCCGAATCAAACACATCCGGATTTTTATGCATTAGAAATGATGAATGAAATTCTTTCCGGCGGAAGTTCTTCTCGCTTGAACAAATCGATTGTCGAGAAAAAAGAAATGGCCGTAGCATCATTCTCCTTCCCTTTTGGCATGGAAGCAGGTGGAATAGGGATTTTCGGTGCGATTTCGGCGAATGGTGTTGACCTTGTGGAATTACAAAAAGCAATGGACATCGAAATAGAACGAATGCAAAATGAGCTTGTCAGTCAAGAAGAATTTGAAAAGATACGCAACAAAATGGAAAATGATTTAATTGCGATGAATTCGCGTGTTGCCGGTATTGCAGAGAATCTGGCGGATAATCATGTGTACTATGGTTCTGCGAATCGAACAAACACCATGCTCGACGGATACATGAAAGTTACGAAAGAGGACATCCAAAGAGTAGCTAAAAAATACTTGACGAAGGAAGCTCGATTGATATTGATTTACTTACCTAAAGAAAACTAGAAAAGATGAAAAGAATAATATATACAGCACTCGCTTTTCTTCCCTTGGTTTCATGGGGACAACTGGACCGATCTGTAATTCCAACAGCTGGCCCGGCACCGACCATCAATATTGACGATTCGGAAGTGTTTAAAACGGACAACGGAATTACGGTAATATTGAGTGAAAACCATAAAATTCCGAAGGTCAGTTTCCAGCTTTCTTTGGGAACCGATCCGATTCCTGAAGGACCGAAGGCAGGTGCCTCTGAAATCATGGGGTCACTTATCCTGTCTGGAACATCCAACTTGGATAAAGATGCCTTGGATAGCAAAATTGATTACATCGGTGCGCGATTAAATGCAAATTCACGTGGCATGTTCCTTTCGGTAATGACCAGATACAGAGATCAAGGGTTGGAATTGATGTCTGATGTTTTGATGAACGCGAATTTTCCGCAATCTGAGTTTGACAGAATGGTTAAACAGTTTGAATCGGGTCTAAAGGCTGCTCAATCAGAACCAAGTGAAATGGCCGGCAATGCAAATGCCAAGGTTAACTATCCTAAAGATCATCCTTACAGCGAAATTATGACGGAAGAATCACTGAAGGGTTTAACTTTAGAAGACATTCAAGGTTTGTACAAATTTTCCTATGTTCCAGAAGGAAGTTATTTAGTTATCGTTGGTGACATCACAAAAGAAGAGGCGAAAGCTGCGGTAGAAAAATACTTTTCGGCTTGGAAAGGCGGCAAAGCATATAAAGGACCGCAATTAAAATCAAAACCAGCATCCGGATCGCAAGTTGCCTTTGTAAACAAACCTGGGGCCGTACAGTCCGTAATAAATGTTTGTCTACCGATGGATGTTGCACCTGGTCATCCGGACCAAATTGGCTTATCCGTATTGAATAACGTATTCGGCGGAAACGGTTTTGGAACGCGTTTAATGCAAAATCTGCGAGAAGACAAAGCGTACACCTATGGATGTTATGCAAGCCAGGATATAGACGAACATGGAAGTCTTTTGACCATAAGTGGAAATTTCAGAAATGAAGTAACAGATAGCGCAATTACTCAGATTATTTATGAAATTTCGAAAATCACATCCGAATTGCCAACTAATGAGGAATTGGAAACAACCAAAGCCAAAATGGCCGGAGGATTTGCTCGTTCATTAGAAAGTCCGCAGACTATAGCTCGTTTCGCAAGGAACATTGAGAAGTATAATTTGGACAAAGACTACTATAAGGATTATCTTAAAAAGTTAGCGTCCATCAATAGAAACGATATATTGCGTTTAGCGAAGAAATATATGTCTGCTGAAAACATGAATATCATAGTTGTGGGCAACGAAGAGGTCATGGACAAATTGATTCCTTTCGACGAGGATGGTAAAATATTGAAGCTGGATGCTTTTGGAAATGAAGTCAAAGAAAAGAAAGCTGCAGATATTACAGCAGATCAAATGATCGAAAAACATGTATTGGCAGTTACCCAATCGAAAACGATGGACGAAGCCAAAAATAAATTAGCGACCATAAAGTCATTTAAAAGAGTAATAGAGATGGATGCGGCTCAACTTCCTTTTACAATGAAAATGACTGAAGTTTGGGTATCACCGGATATCGAAGCGAACAAAATGGAAGGTCAAGGAATAGTATTCCAAAAAGGATATTTTGATGGTAAGACAGGATCGGTGACCAATTCCCAAACGGGTTCAAAAGAACTTACGGAAAAGCAAATAGCCGCGAAACAGAAATCCAGAGGTTTTGTTCCAGAATTGAATTTTGCGACAACCGGTATGAAATATGAGTTACAAGGTATTGAAGTTGTAAATGGAAAAGAAATGTATGTCCTCTATTCCAATGACGGTGATGCACAGAGTTTCGAATACTACGATACAAAAACAATGTTGAAAATGAAAACAGTTGTTATTTCAACAATGGAAGGAGAATCAATGACGACTGAATATACGTACGACAAATATTCGTCTGAAGGCGGCGTGATGATACCTGGTGTGATTACGATGAGTGTAGGACCGATGATAATGGAAGGAAAAGTAACTTCTTTTAAGTTGAATGAAAAAGTATCCTTGGATTCTTATAAATAGCAAACAATACCGATTTTTGAAACGCCGGCTTATGTCGGCGTTTTTTATTTCCTGAAATGTGTAGTATTTTTGATTCAATAAACAAACAACAAATCATGACAATAAAATCAGCAGCAGTATTAGTTGGAATCGCCTTTTTTGGTCTTACGGCGTGTAATAAATATGAGGATGGACCCAAAATAAGTCTTCGGTCTAAAAAAGAGCGAGTTGCCAATACGTGGGTTATTGAAAAGGCTATTAGAAATGGCAATGATGTAACTGATGAGTACACCATTTATACCCTAACAACTTCAAAGGATGGTGATGCGAAACTAAATGCCGCTGTCACGGGTTCTTTTACATATACCACTGATGGCACTTGGGAATTTAACTCAAACAAAGAAAATTTAATTTTTGATTACGAAAACAATAACGCTGACAACACCTACCAAATTTTAAAACTAAAAGAAGACGAACTTTGGATTCGTGAAGTCGGTGGAGAAGATGAATTACACCTTCAGCCGGGTTAAACCACGCTCGAATTATTCATAACT
>CBFIBY010000214.1:0-3776 GCA_965660955.1 Crocinitomicaceae bacterium
CATCCGTTAGCGACATCCATTTCAGAGTCGTTGAAAGGACCTAGAAGGGGTTGCGTTCGTTTCCATGTGTCGCCGTCTTTTTCTGCTATATAGAATTTTCGTTTACCGATATCCAATGGAACCGTATCGTTTACTTCGTATACACGCTCTCTATCCTCTTTATAAGTACCGAAAATTATTTTGTCATCTGTTAAAGGAATAGGAGAGAAGTCTATGTGCGGTTCATTTACTTTATTGCCCAATGATTTTGTCTGAACATTAGCTTCCGAAGAATCGATAGCAAGTTGACAACCTGCTAATTCCATTTTATACAACTTGGATAGCCTTTTGTCGCCTAATGCGCTTGCTTTCTTTTTAAATTTCCCGAAAGTGGCAATTGCTTCGGTATATTTTTGATTGTTTTTTTGAGCTTGTCCCAAATAGAAAAGTGTTTCTGGATGTTTTTTACCCATTTTCGAATTCACAATCTTCGCATAAAATTTTTCCGCTTTGATATAGTTATTTGTACTTCGATACAAATGAGCCAATTCAAGTATTAATCCTAAATCCGTAGTGTCTTGTGCATACAATTGCTCAAAATAGTTGATGGCCAAATATCGATTGTTTGTTCGTTTGGCCTCGTTGGCAAGGCGCCATGTTTTTCCTCTTTTCGTTTGAATTAATTCAGAAGGATCGACTTCTTGGGAATTACCAAAATGAGAGAAGCCAAAAAAGACCAATCCCAAAATAAATAGTACTCGGAAGTTAGCTTTAGTAACGATCACACGGAATGATTTTGTATTTCACTTTGCTACTTGGAGCGGTGTATTTCAGCGAGAATTCTACTGTTTTAACACGTTTTATTCCTTTACTCAATGGAGAAACGTTTACGTCATAACTTACGCCAATATCAAAGCGCTTGTAAATAAACCCAAAAACAGGATAAACCGCGTCAAAGGTTCTTTTAATTCCATGTCGGTAAAACAATCCACCGTAAATAAACGGAATCAAGTTATTAGTCGTAGCATAGCGAACATTCGAACCAAAGAGATATTCTTGCGCTTTTGCACTCCACATCCACATTACTTTTGGTTCCAATTGAAAATTTTGATTCAATTTGTACTCTACTTCAGAATGAAAAACTCCTCGCATTTTTCTTCTTTCGAAAACTTGACTAAAATATGTGTCTTTCGGTCGATTGATGTGGTTCGCCGCTAATCCGGCAACTACGTTGAACTTATCAAACTTCTTGGACCAGGAAACTCCCATATTCAGGTCAAAATACATTTGAGAAGCGCGAATATTTTCTTCCCCATTATAAATACTTTGGTTGAATGTTCCGTTTGGATAATCCCATTGAGTAGGGAAGGTCTGGGTTGATAAATCGGTACTATTGGTAACCAATCCTGCTTGAACACCACCGCGCCAATGACTTCCTAACCAATCATATCCATAAGCTCCAGTTAGAAAGAACTTGTTTGTAATGGTTTGAAAACCAGAAAACTTGTCTCTTGCATAAAAGATTCCGGCATCAATTTCATGCGAATAATAATGAAACGCTTTGTCAAATTGTACCATTCCTGATTCTAGCGGTGCACCATTGATTTGTCTCCATTGATTTCGGTAGTTCGCTATAAATCGTAAATCACCATCATGAGCACCCATTCTCGCTGGGTTCAAAAACTGATCAGACGTATAGAACTGGCTCAAATGTAAATCTTGAGCGTTTCCGATAAAGGAAAAAAGTAAACAGCAATATGTAAGAACTTTTTTAATCATCTAATTTTACCACATTTGAGGCATTGCTGTAGCTGTTGCCGCCATTTTTAAGTACTGTTGATGCGTAAAACTGCAGCGACAGGGATAATATGACATTATGTTACCGACAATAGGGTCGTAGTAATCTCCATTTGCATCTTGAAGCATAGAGATAAATCGACAACCGCTGACGTACAAGGCCATGTCATTGGGGTGAACGTAAGGGTCAGCGGGAGTATCAGCAATACCGTCGGCATCAGTCAAAGAATTAGAACCATCAACCAGTTCTGTTGTTTGCGTATCCATAAAGGTATGCTCCAGACCAAAATAGTGTCCCATTTCATGCGAATGAACGCCAACTCCTCCGCTTCCCATGATGACTATTCCACTTCCATTTAAATTATTTATGGCGCCGAGTCCGGCGTAACCTGCTGCGCCTTCTGGAATTTCTATAGAATCTACATAGAAGATGTTGATTCGATTTTTTACGTGATATAAATTTTGCATTTCCGCCCATTCTTCAGGAGAATTATGTCGCGTGTAGGTGAAGTTATCGTGGTATTGAAATTCACACACCTGGAATGTTATGCAAATTGAATCAAAGTAACCGTTGACTCCAGCAATCGCAGAGTTGATTGCTCCCTCGGTAGCGGCGTAATTGCCGAGACTATCCTTGAAGATATGAGCAACAATAGAAAACTTTTTGTCAATACAAGGAAGTCTTTTTATCGTTTGAGCGGATGCTGATGAAAACATTCCGCCAGCGAGCACAACGGTTAAAAAAATTTTTGAAAGCGAGGATAAAACTTCTTTTCTCATTTTTCGTAGATGTCTTTGTTTTAACTGTTTGTTTATCAATAATTTGCCGAAAACACATGAAGATTTCTTCAAAAAATATACGATTTTTATCCGACTTGTTTTCGAATTATTTTTTTCAAGTATTCTATTAAGAGACGTTAATTATTCAGCATGGTTGCATTTCAATAACTTCTTTACCTTCATTTTTCTCATGTATAGAACTTTGCCTGCAGGTCTATTTAAATAATGTTGACTAGGAGAAGCAACCATTTCATATGAATTGAACGTCATGTAAATGTATTTGAACGAATAGCTCAAATTTATTTTTTGCATATTCGTAGTATATTTTTCATATAACCTAGGCAAAATCAAAACGTTAATGAAACGAAACTCTACAAAACTTAAGAATCACTTCCTCTTAATGCTAGCGCTGTTTTCAAGTTTCTTTGCGTCCAATTTTATTGCTCAAACTTCCAATATTTCTCAGGGGTGTGTTCCATTAAACGTGAATTTTACCGCACCATCTGGTTCAACTACCTTTTATTGGGATTTTATGGATGGAGCAAGTTCGAATTTGCAAAATCCTTCCAACACTTTCATAACACCTGGGACGTATAATGTTGAATTTAAAAATACACCAACCGGTCCAGTTGTTGGTACTGTCACAATAAATGTTTTTGCGAAACCTGTTCCTACGATAACAGCGAATAGTGTTACAGGAGGTTGTATGCCTTTGCCAGTAGATTTTTCAGCAAATGTCACTTTGCCTTCTGGAGTAACAGTAAATAATTATTCTTGGACGTACGGTGAGGGTTCGAGTGGTAATGGACAAAACATAAACTTTACCTACAATACAGCAGGTACGTTTGGTGTTTCCATTGGAATTTCTACAAATACGCCGTCCTGCGATAATACAGTAACTTACCCAAATTTTGTAGGAGTGTCCAATCCATATGTCAATTTCACTACGAACCCAAGTCCAGCGCTGGGTTGTACAGCTCCGTTCAATGTATCCTTTTCGAATTCCTCGACAAACAATGGTATACCCATGACGTATGCTTGGGATTTAGGAAACGGAAATACATCCTCGAATTTGAATCCACCTGCTCAGACGTACAACAGTTTGGGAACTTTTCAGGCTTCGTTGACCATAACGGATACCAATGGTTGTATTAAAACAGTTACAAAGCCCATAACAGTTGGAGGTCCAACTGCTTCGTTTATTTCAAATGATACTTTAT
>CBFIBY010000215.1:0-3772 GCA_965660955.1 Crocinitomicaceae bacterium
CTTACCCGATAGCTCGGATATGCAATTAAAAAGTGTTGGCGCGTGATTTGTAATCCGTGCCTATACTTTTGTTCGAAGGTGTAATTTAAGTTTCAACGGAATTTTAAAAAGGGGGAAATAAGGTATTCCTCACGTACTCACTTTATCCAGTTCGCTCGAATATGTAAATTAAAAGTGTTGGCGTGAATTACCTTAGCTGCTGCCTTCGGCGGTGTAATCCGTGCCTATACTTTTGTTCGAAGCGGTAATTTCAACGTCAAGGAAAAAGAAAAGAAGCTACATTTACCAGTAAACCATCAATTTATTTTCACTTTCCCCGTTACTTTTTTAGAAAACTGACATTATATAAAAAAACACAACACTATGAATCCAATACACCTACTTGTTGCTGCGACGCTAATTTTCGCGGCTTGTAAATCGTCGACGAAGACAGAAACGACTAACATTCACAACACAATAGAAACCATGGCCTCGGTCATTCAACCTTTCGAAGGATTGGAAATTGCCCCTGCCGTGTATGAAGTAATTGCCGAAAAGGGAGCGGAAATAAAGTTGCCCAATGGCGGAACGATTAACATTCCGTCCAGTGCTTTTATGGACAAAAATGGAAACGAAACTAAAGGAGCCGTAAAAATTGAATGGCAAGAATTTCACTCCTTGACCGACATTATGCTTTCTGGTATTCCTATGACCTATGATTCGGCGGGTGTACAAAATAATTTTGTGTCGGGTGGAATGTTCACTATCAACGCCAATCAAAATGGAGAAGAAATATTCATTCGAAAAGGAAAAGCGGTGGATGTCGATTTGGTTTCCACGGATGATACACCTTGTTACAATTTTTACGAATTGGACGAGAAATCAGGCGATTGGAAATATGAAACCACTGCCGTAGGAACGCCTATAAAAAAAGAAGCTCCTGCTAAAAAAGAGGTCAAAAAATTCGAGAAAACCTTAATTGATTGTGAGGTTGACTTCAGCCGATTTCCAGAATTGAAAGACAAAAATATCGTAGCATGGTCCGCACTTGAAGACCTCACCAAAGGAGAGCAGAATGACATCAAAAACAGCATTTCGAAGTTGAGTCTACAGAAAGATGCAGGCGGTTATTACTTGAATTTTAAACGAAAGAAAGAAGATACTAAATTGAGAGTTGAACCCTTTCTGATGGAAGATGCGCAAGCGAAATCAACTGTTTTGAAAGAAGAACTGGAGAAAGATTTTGTTGAAATACGCACGTACTATCAGGATGTGTCCAATGGTAAAATTGTTCGTTCCATTTCGTTGGATAATTTCGGTACTTATAATTGGGACTGCGTGTACAGAATGAACGATATTCAACCCATTGCAGCAACCTTTGATTTTGAAGGTGACGTGGAAAATCCAGAACGCATGACTGTTTTCTATTTGTGTGCCGAGGACAATTTGATCCTCAACTGTTCAAGCGCCGGTCAATCGAATTTTTTCTATTCGCCCAACAAGAAAAATGCGTTGGTGGCTATTTCTGATAAAAACGAGGTGTTTATTCTCGATGATGCCGGATTTCAAGAGTTGAGAGCCAATCGTGGAAAGCCAAGACATACCTTTGTTTTGGAGTCGACTGGATTGACGGCCGATTCAGGAGCAGAAGTGGGAGATATCGTTCGAAACGTATTCTAAATCTTGAGATATTTATTCCTATATCTATTATTGGGCTTTTCTTTTTTGGTCGAATCACAAGTTGTTTTGCCGGGCTACAAGGATGGATCGTGGTGGATTATTCGTGAAAATGCGCGTATTGAATTACCAAAATCCATTTCAAGCTTGGGGAATTTCGACCAGAAAGGCATGGCTGTGTTCCAAACGGAGAACGAAATGGGCGTCGTGGACAATAACGGCAACATCGTTTTGTCGGAATCGGGCAAACATATATCCAGTTTGGGATATGGACTTTTCATACTAGCGGACGGCAACAACGATCGATTGTTTGACTTACAGGCGAAAGACACCCTACTGAATGAAATAGTAGATTTTAAAATTCACAATTCGTCGTACGTTCATTTTTCGACAGATTCAATCGGACTTTTAATGTACCTGCCCAATCAAAATCAATGGGAAACGGGTGAAGAATTTAAGGTCTTCAGCAATTATTTTGAAAGTATATATGTCAAACAAGATTCCACTTCCCGGGCTATTTACACGCCTTTGGGCGAAAAAGTGATAGTCGATAGAAACGCAACTTGCTCGGTCAAATATGCGAGTTACACTGTTGGCGACAAGCGTTACGCTGTGACGAAAACTCGCTTTTTTGATGTGCCCTTGAATACGGGAGACATCAAAGTGTCGGGTAATTTTTTGTGTTATTCCGCTGGAGAAACAGCAACCCTCGTCGATCTAGCAAACGATCAAATTATTATTTCCGGTCCCTATGATCAAATATTCCCTTATTCTGAAGGAGGTTATTCAGTTCAAAAAAAAGGCAGACAAGGACTATTGAACGAAGAATTTAAAGAAGTCATTCCACCTAAATATTCGTCCATTCAAAAAGTGAATGGGAACTATCACGTCAAATCGCAAGGTTTAACGGGACTGATAGACAAGAATTATGTGTTGAAAATACCGTGTGAATTTTCGTCCATAAGCAGCGATTCCAATTTCCACTATACACGAAACCAAGGCAATCGAAACGGTTTGTATTCCAAAACCTACAAGAAGATTTTAGCTACACAATACGACAAAATTTTGGTGCGGGATCGAATCGTCAAAGCGTATATTTCGGATAAGATTCGAGTGATTCAACTGGATATGGATGATGAAATCGTATCCGATATTATTTTGGACAATGCCGTTACGGCTAAACAATCGAAAATATCAGGCAATTTTGTTTTTGATAGGCGATTGATTCCGCTTGGCTGGTTCTATGAGCGAAAAGCAATATTGGACACATCTGGCGTAATTGAAAAATATGCGTACAAATGGGGATTGAAAAACGCGAATGACAGTATCATCATGCCGCCGAGATATGTAAATCCTCAATACGTCTACAACGCACCTTTTTCAATTGTTAATCACAGTGCACAAAGATTCACGTTGGATAAAATCAAATACAACGTTGGGCTAACCTTTAAGTTAATTCAATACAATACCGGAAGAAGAGAAGACTTTGAAACGTATTTAACTTTCAAAGTAGAAGATGGAATTAAACGCAGCTTTTATCGGTGTTCAACTACCAAAGGTCGAGGTATTTTTGGAGGGGAAGGAAAGTTTGAAGTCTTTAGTTACGTCAGCGAAACCGACCACCGACTTATTCCTTATGCCAAAGGCGGAGAAATTGCCATTAAAGATGAAAATTGCGCCGAGTGTGTATCGTATGCACTATGGCAACCGATCGATAAGGGCAAGAATGCATTGGACCGAGCCGACACGTACGACAAATATTTCAATAGACACATACAATTAGAAGAGGCAACGTGGAATTTTTTAGACACGAACGGAGAGAATAGATTTGAAGAAGATTTTACTTTCGCCAATGATTTTTACCGAGGTACGAGCATCGTAAAAAGAAAAGGGGGTTGGGGTGTTGTGAACACCGATTCACTGCTCATTCCTTGTGTATATTCTTCAATAAAACGTTTGCCCGAATTTGAAGACACTCTGTTTTTGGTACAAAAGGCGTCGTCCAACAATCTGTTTTTGGATAGTAATTTGCAAGAAATCGCTGCTGGAAATTACCGCGTAAAAGAATGCATAAATGATTTGGTTATTTTGGAAACGAATGTGATGAGGGCTGTTT
>CBFIBY010000216.1:0-3770 GCA_965660955.1 Crocinitomicaceae bacterium
TTTGTGAAAAACTAAATTACTTTAAAAATAAAGTTCCCCACAAGGATGGATTGGTGTGGAATCCTTCGGAACTTGAACTGTTCCAGCGCACCTGAGCATTTCTATTCAAGGTGTCATCCCCTTTGTCAATCGCTATCTCAAACCCAATAGAGGCTAAATCGATAATATCTCTTTTCGTCAATTCCTTTAATGCAATTGCAATTTCAACTGTGTATCCATCCGAGGTGTTTTGAATGGCAAACTTTCCTTGTTCAAAAGGAGTTTCTTCCGAGAAGTTCCACAAATAAGGTGTAGGGCCACAATTCAATCCAATGTGATAATCGCTGAGTAAAAACAGTTTTCGTTTCGGATTCGCTCTAGAATTGGTCGAAAAAGCGATTTCAATTGCATCTCCATTCCAAAGACTGCCTTTGGTTTTATTATTTAGTCGAGGTGAATCATCTTTTACTTTTACGGCTACGAAGAGCGAATCATTCGTATTCATCACGGCAAAAGAATGATCGCTATCAATCTTGGTGAAATCCTTTTTCCACTCTTTTAATCTTCCATCCAACTGAACCGATTGATTAGCTAGTGGATAGGACTCGATTTCTTGTCGTAATTTCCCTTCAAATGGAACGATTCGTATAGCGTTTATTTCAACTGCATCTTGAGCAAACAGTTGAATAATGAGTTGTTTGATATTAGAAGGGTCACAATCGAACTCTTCAAATGGAAATAAAGCCAAAGGAATTTGAACTTTGGTCCATTCCGAGGTTATTTGTCCATTGGGAACAAAGTTGGCAGAAAAACCTGTCCATGCTTGTCCACCCGCATAATCCTCAAACCCAAGTGCCCATGGAAGATTACCCATGACCTTTCCTTTGGAACGGACTTCAATTTCAAGTGCTGAAATAGCAATGATTTGTCCCATATCTTTTGAACTCCAAAAGTCCCAGCCGAAGCCTAGTCCTACCCAATCACAACCTTCCTGGTCTTTGTTCCACGAAACATCTAAGTAGGTTGCTTTTTCACCTTTAATCAAATCATACTCAACACATGAGTTCACAGGAGATGACCAAACTTCATTCGACATTTGGTTATCAAAAATTGTTAATTGCGTAAAGCCTAAAATAGAAGGTGTGTTGTCTACTTCATAGGAGTCGTACAAGCCAATTCGCTTAAATATTCTATTCCTTTCAATCTTGACTTCATCAAATTCTCTAACATCCGTAGTATCCTGACCTATAGAAAGAACAGGAAATGAAAAGGCCAGCAATCCAAGAAAAAATTCTTTTTTCATCATGGATTCAGGGATTCGTTTTCAGTGAATATTATGTAATCAACCTTTGTTGTAGCGTATCCTAGAGCAGGGTTGGCCAGATCAAGCATGTTTATTTGTAGGAGCTTATCAGGATTGTGGAGCCCATTTCCATTCGGTGTTGATGGTTGGCCATTTACTAAACAAGGAATGTCGCTGTATTTCATTGTGATTAATTTCCACCCAGCCCATGTTACAGGCATTTCTAAAGAATATAAGTCTTCTGTGTTATTGTTGAAAGTGCCGTCTCCATTATCATCCTCTTGAAACTGGAAGAGCAAAATAGTATTTGCCAATCCAGGCTCTCCATAAACCAACACATTGAAATACAGATTGTCTGGATTACTAGTCACTGGAAAATAGGTGTTTCCATATGCTGAAGCACCAAAATATAAATACCCAATAAGGTAATCCCAATCCACAGTACCCGCCATGTTGTAATATGAATTACCTTGGGCAGCCGACGAATCGGTTTTGATTTGGAAATCCATATCTGCACCGGCTTGAATAAATGAACTCCAACCTGGATTCATGCCTGATTCGAAATCTGATAGTAAGAAACCTGGATTGAGCTTGGGTTGAATGACTTTGATTGTCGAAGTAAATGTCTCCGTTTCACCCTCAAAACTCACAAGGATATCGCACATTTCTGATTGAAACATAGGGAATTCGGTTGTGGTTCCAAGCCACGTAGCTACTGACGCATCAATTGTAGAACTCGTTCCTTCAATTCGTTTTACCGCGCCAGAAGTTTGACCCGTGATTTTGATTTCCCAATCCACAATTTTAGAGAGTTCTGCAGCAAAAGTGACTTGTTCTCCAATAGAAAAATCTACTGAATCGAGATTTTGGGATAAAGGTGTGATGACGCTGAATATTCCGTATACATCGTTCAAGGATGGACCGTCAATTTTCGTTTCTTTCTTTCGGCATGAAACGAGAATTGGGATTAGAATAAGGGCAAAAAATATGGACTTCTTCATAATTAAAATTTCATGTTGTAAATAATAAGGAATTGATTCAAATTATAAGGACTTGCTCCATTTCCATTATTAAAGTTTGTTTCATAAAAGGCGGACAAGTAAATATCCTCAGAAAATTGGAATTTCAATCCACCAGCATAATAATTCTCAAAACGGTTGGTTTGCATCGTTGAGAAATTTATTATTTCGTCTTTTGTGTTTCGAACGGGTAACAATTCATTTCCTTTGCTCTCAAAATGGTAAACATTTCCAAGTAAGAATAGTTTATTGACGAACTCCCATTCTCCAGAAATACTGAGACTTCCCGAGGTCAACGAAATTCGTTCAAATTCAACTTCACCGTCTCTTTTGGTTAGTTGGTAACTTCCGGCTATGTTCACTGAAGCCTCTTTTTTCCATCCAAATGTATTCGCTAAGTCTACTTTTACGCTGGATTGCAAGAAGTTAAATTTTTTCAAGTTTTCTGTACCCTGACCGCGCAATTCACTTAATCTGTAATACGAAACATCAGCTGATATTCTTTCTAACGAATCTTTGTACGAAACCGTTGTATAGATTCCATTTCGATTAAAGGTCGCTGTTCCGTATGGCAAAGCGTTGTTAATAGATGGATCATAGTCCATAATCCCCGTTGAAATGGACTGTTTGTAGAGTAAAGGATCGTTGTATAAATCAAACATCGAAATCCCTCTCTGAATTTGATCATTTGTGTATCTGTCGAAGAAGTTGTTAGCTTGACCGAAATTAACGCGTTTTGACTGAGCACCGATGCTACGGAAATCAGCTCCGTTGTCCATGTAACCTAGGCTAAAATTCAAATTGTATTTCTTTAAAGTGAAGTACAACTGAGCATTCACAAAGAAATCATCCAATGAACTTGTATCTTCTGCGAGACCAGCCGAGGAAATGCCACTTTCGCCTTTGATTCCAACACGCCATTTTTCATTGTCCAAACGAGCGTCGTAAGTTGCTGAATTAACACTGTTTTTATAGGTGTTCTCGCTGGCTGCTGTGCCTTTTAAGTCAAATACGCTTGCCGTGTTGAATCCTAAAGTCAAATATTTACTCTGCTCGACAACGATATTTCCACCGCCGTACAAGCGTTCAAAAATGTCACCTAGATTCGAAGGATTCAACCGTGTAATAAAACCATTAAATTTGATTTCATCCACATATTTCGGAAAAGCAAGACCAAAGTCAGCTGCGGCGCCTTGTTGTCGCCACGTATTGTTTTTCGTATAAAAAGATTCATAGTTTAATATGTCCTCTTTCATTTGCAGTATACCTGTTCCAGGCAATAACATATCTGGATTGTGATTGTAAAAAGTATAAGGAGTTAATTTATAATCTATGTTTCCAATTTGGTAGCGAACTACATTGCCTGCGACACCACGAACGTAAATTTGACGGACATCAAATGCGACGTTGCTTCCCCAGAATCCACCGAGGTCGTTCTTAACCCGAACCATTCCTAGGATTTCTGTTGA
>CBFIBY010000217.1:0-3715 GCA_965660955.1 Crocinitomicaceae bacterium
TTGGATGTTTGGGTTTAGTTCCGCGATTTTCGCAACAAAAGGAGCGGCGTGTGCAGCGTCTCCGCACCATGGCTCTGTGATCAGAATCCATTTCTGAGTTGAATCAACTTTTGAAATTTTCGCTTTTAGTTTATCAGAAATCTCCCCTTTTTTATCCCATCTGTCTTGACGACGTTTGTTTAATTCAACATAATTGAAATAATCCGCGTTGTCGTAGGGTGCAGATGGAGTTTCGGTTGCGAGTATTTCTTCGAAGAGTTCCGTGTAATTCTTGTAATTCATTTTGTCCATTTTTGTTTTGACGTTGGAATGTTTCAAACATTTCAATTTAACAGTAAAAATAATGTTAAAGTCCCGGTAAATGTGTTGCACAAGTGACTCAGAGCTGCTGAATCTAGTACAGGGAAGGGAAGTTGTTTGGGTCAACTTCTTGCATAATTTCATACGCTTTTTCAACAATGTCTTCAATACTCGGTTTTGAGAAGTAGTCGCCGTCAGATCCATATGGAGGACGGTGGTCTTTTGCTGTTAAGCAAGTAGGAGCTGAATCCAGATGGAAGAAAGTGTTTTGTTTCATGATTTGATCCAGCATATAAGCGCTAGCTCCGCTGCTCACATCTTCGTCTACAATCAAAAGTCGACTTGTTTTTTCCAAAGATTTTGCAATGATGTGATTGATGTCAAAAGGAAGTAGGGTTTGTACATCGATTAATTCAACTTCAATTCCCAATTGAGACAATTGATCAGCGGCTACTTCGCATAAATTGAACGTCGAACCATAAGAAACAAGAGTAATGTCGTTTCCTTCTTTCACAATTTCAGGAATCCCCAAAGCTTCTCTGAAGTCGCCAATGTTGTTCGGTCTTTTTTCCTTCGTTCTGTATCCGTTTAGCGGTTCAATTACCAATGCTGGTTCATCACAAGCCATCAATGTGTTGTAGAATCCTGCTGCCTTCGTCATGTTTCGTGGTACACAAACATGCATGCCGCGAAGTGAATTTACTATCATTCCCATTGGACTTCCACTATGCCAAATTCCTTCTAGTCTATGTCCTCGAGTAGATACAATTAATGGTGCTTTTTGCCCACCTTTCGTTCTGTATTGTACGGTAGAAAGGTCATCCGAAAGAATTTGAATTCCATATAGCAGATAGTCCAAATATTGAATCTCCGCAATCGGGCGTAATCCACGCATGGCCATTCCTATTCCTTGTCCAATAATCGTACACTCACGAATTCCAGTGTCAGAAATACGCAGTTCGCCAAATTCCGCTTGAAGTCCTTCTAAAGTTTGGTTTACACCACCAATTTTCCCTGCGTCTTCACCAAAAATAAGTGCTTCCGGATAATTTTTAAATAATTCACGATAATTGTCTCTCAGGATAACACGACCATCTTCCATTTTTGCGTCGTCATCGTAGGTTGGAGCAACAGCTTGGAGTGACAGTGCATTATTTTTGGATTCTGAATACAAGTATGAGCTGTATCGATTTTTATTTTCCTCGATTTTCAATTGAATCCAGTTCGATAAGTTTTGTTTGCTCGAGATGTTTTCTTCACGCAAACTCCTCAATGTTTTTCTGCATGTTGAAAGAATATCTTTTCGGATAGGATCCATTGCTTTTTCGAGCGCTTCTACTTCTTTGGTGATGAACGCGCCATTGGCACTTTCCGCTGCACATACTTTCAGCAAAGCAACCGCCTCATTCAAATCCTTTTTTATTTCAGAAGTTAAATCTTTCCAAGCCGCTGTTTTTGCTGCTCGAACTTCTGTTTTAGCATTTTCGGATATCTGATCGAGTTCTTCTGTTGTAGCTATCGCTTGTCCATCGGCATCAAAGGCTAAAATCCACTCTTTGAATTTGTTGATGCAATCAAAATCAGACTCCCATTTCAATCGTTCATCAGATTTGTATCTTTCGTGAGAGCCGGAAGTGGAGTGTCCTTGCGGTTGATTCACTTCTTGAACGTGCACCAATACTGGAACGTGTTCCTCTCTCGCTATTTTTACTGCTTTTTCGTATGTTTCGCACAAATGTGGATAATTCCACCCTTTTGTGATTAAAATCTCATAACCAGGTTTGTCTTTTGTTCTTTGCATTCCAGCTAATGCTTCTGAAATACTGTCCTTTGTTGTTTGGTGTTCTCTCGAAACAGAAATTCCAAAACCATCGTCCCAAATAGACATTACCATAGGTACTTGTAGTACACCAGCGGCGTTTATGGTTTCCCAAAATGGTCCTTCAGAAGTAGAGGCGTCACCAATAGTTCCAAAAGCAACCTCATTTCCTCCATTTGTAAAGTTTTTGAATTGCTCAAGATCTTTTAATTCTGGATGGTTGCGGTATACTTTTGAAGCTTGCGCTAGACCAAGTAGTCTGGGCATTTGACCAGCTGTAGGGGAGATGTCGGCGGAACTATTTTTCTGCTCCATTAAGTTTTTCCAATCGCCGTTTCCGTCCAAATTTCTCGTAGAATAATGGCCTCCCATTTGTCTTCCAGCCGACTGTGGCTCGCGTTCAACTTCGGTGTCGCCGTATAGACCAGCAAACCATTGTTGAACGTTCAGTTGGTCAATAGCCATCATAAAGGTTTGATCGCGATAATAACCCGATCGGAAGTCCCCCTTTCTAAATTGTTTGGCCAAAGCAATTTGAGCCAATTCTTTTCCGTCACCAAAAATTCCGAATTTAGCTTTTCCGCCTAAAACTTCCCGACGACCCAAAAGAGATGTTTCTCGAGAGATACAAGCCAATTTAAAATCGGCAATTACTTGCGACTTAAACGATTCGAAGTCAAGTGATGAAAGCTGTTCAGAAACGGAATTATCTATCATTTATGGGTCAATTTTAGAGTTGCAAAAGTAGTAAATTAAAGTCTGAATTCCCAGAGCAGAAGGTGAAAATATCGTTGCTCATTTTAGGGTGATTTAAATGGAAATGTAGACCTGTATAACAATCCTAGAATGGAATTCATTTATTTTGTTCAATACGTTTTGAAGTTGTACTTTTGAGGGAGTGCAAATCAATACAATTTGTTGAAAATGGATACAGTATTGTATGGATGCTTGGTAGTGTTTGTTCATTATTTTACTGTTTCAGTTTGCCTTAGTTTTCTTTTTATAACAACCTCATGAAAAATATCTCTATTCTAGTTCTTTTGTCATTTTTTAGCTGCCTTTCTTTTGCACAGGTGAATATGACGCAATTATCTAATCTTGACTATCAATCTTTACACAATAGTGAACTCAATGATATTTGGGGTTACGTGGATGAAACAGGGAAAGAGTATGCTCTTGTTGGTACAAATGACGGAACATCGATTGTTGATGTATCAGATCCGACAAGTCCTATTGAAGTTTTTTGGTTGCCAGGTATGAATTCAACTTGGCGAGATCTGAAAGTTTGGGGCGATTATTTGTATGTAACGACGGAGGCGCAAGAAGGATTGGTTATTATTGATATGAGTCCATTGCCCGCTTCAACTAATTTAAATTCAGCTATTTATACGGGACCTTCCGGGTCAGTAAATGAGTGGGAAAGCGCGCATAACTTGTACATAGATGAGAATGGATACGCTTATATTTTTGGCGCAAATAGAGGAAATGGAGGTGTCATTATTTTAGATGTAGACACAGATCCAATGGCGCCAATTGAAGTTGGTGTTTTTGATAATTGGTATGCGCACGATGGTTATGTGAAGAACAATATTTTAT
>CBFIBY010000218.1:0-3706 GCA_965660955.1 Crocinitomicaceae bacterium
TATAAATTAATGCAAGAAGTAACCGAAGGAGATGCTATTGGTCCCGTATTAGTGGGTTTGAAAAAATCGGCTCACGTGCTTCAATTGGGAGCTTCGGTCAGAGAAATAATCAACATGGTGAAAGTGGCCGTCGTTGATGCACAAAACAAATAGAAAATGATAGCACAACTCAACGGTAGACTTATTGAAAAAAATCCAACTGCAATTGTACTTGAATGCGGTGGAGTTGGCTATGAAGTGAAGATTAGCCTTTATTCATATTCTCTATTGGGAGAGGATGAATCTGTGCGTATTTTCACAAAACTTATCGTCAGAGATGACGCACATTTACTCTACGGTTTCATGACCACAGAAGAAAGAGAAATGTTCAATCATTTGATTAGTGTTTCAGGAATTGGGCCCAATACAGCAATGATAATGTTATCCTCTTTACAGACAGGTGAAATTGCACAAGCAATCCAGACAGATGACGTGCGTACTATACAGAGTATCAAGGGCATAGGAGCGAAAACCGCTCAACGGGTAATTATCGATTTGAAGGACAAAATGTTAAAAATGAACTTTTCGTCCGAAAATATTGGTTCAACAGACAATACAACACGCTTTGAGGCGTTAAGTGCTTTGGTTTCTCTCGGTTTTGATAAAAAATCGGCTGAAAAGGCGTTGGATAAAATTTCTGATCCAACATCTACAGTTGAAAAATTAATCAAAGAGGCTCTGAAAATATTATAATGTTAAAGTTACAAATGGGTTACACTATCAAGATCTTCTACAAAAGTGCACTTTCGCTGATTGCCCTACTTTTGAGTGGAATTGTGTTTGGTCAAGATACGACGCTAATATACCCGATTACGAATCCATTAGATCCTACGCAATCGACACCGCAAAGTTTCGATTTAGGTGATCCAACTTCAGTTGAACAAACGATAATTTACGATCCAAAAACGGACAGTTATATTTTTCGAGAAACGATTGGCGATGGATTGGATTATCGAAATCCTTCCATGATGACCTTGGAGGAGTATTTGGAATATGAACGACTGAGGTCCTTGACCGAGAATTGGAAAGATAAGATAGAAGAACAAACCAAGGAAGGTCAACCACTTGAATATCCCATTAAGATAAAAAGTAAAGCCTTTGAAAACTTCTTCGGATCGGATCAAATCACCATTCGCCCGCAAGGTTCTGTTGAATTAACATTTGGAGTCAACTCCTCTCGCTACGACAACCCAATCTTGCCGGTAAATCAAAGAAGAATTACTCGATTCGATTTCCAACAACAGATTCAATTGAATTTAGTCGGACAAATTGGGACTAAATTTAAAATTGGCGCAAGTTACAACACACAAGCTGCATTTGACTTCGACAACGTTTCAAAATTAGAATATACAGGAAACGAAGATCAAATCGTTCAGAAAATAGCTCTAGGAAATGTGGCAATGCCTTTACCAACGACCTTAATTCAAGGTTCACAGACTTTGTTTGGGGCTTATACCCAATTGAAGTTTGGACGAGCTACCGTTGATTTAATCGCAGCGTCTTCGAAAGGGAAACGTCAGGAAATCAACATTGAAGGGAAAGCGCAAATTCAACCGTTTCAATTGTCGGCAGATAATTATGAAGTGAATAGACATTACTTCTTAAATATGTATCACCGCGATCATTATGACTCTGCAATGGCTACGGCGCCAATAGTGTCCTCCACTATAAATATTACACGAATTGAAGTCTGGTTAACCAACCGAACAAACAATACAGAGAATACAAGAAACATTTTAGCCTTTGCAGATATTGGAGAAGCGTTACCAGAAAACTTAGAAGGAAATCCAGGTTCTCTAGCTGGAACGGATCTTCCACAAAATGCAGCCAATGGCTTATATGCATGGGCATCAAACCAATCACAAATTCGTCAGTTCAACAATGCCGTTACTTTGTTGAGTACCACTTTAGTAGAACCTGGTCCATTTCAACAAGCCATTCATTACGAAAAAGTAGAGAATGCACGAAAACTGACGGAACAAGAGTTTACCTACAACGCGCAACTCGGTTATATTTCATTGAACATACCCTTGAACAATGATGAGGTACTTGGGGTGGCATATGAATATACCTACCGTGGACAGACGTACCAAGTCGGAGAATTATCAACAGACGGAGCGGTAGGGCAAGAAGCCTTAATTGTTAAACTTTTGAAACCAACAATTACAAGTCCGAAGAACAAAGTTTGGGACTTGATGATGAAGAATGTTTATGCGATTGGTGCCTATCAAGTGGATCAACAAGGGTTTCGTTTAAATGTGTTGTACAACAATCCTGAAACCTCTTTGAACGTACCGTTTTTTCCTCAGTTGGATCAAGATCAATTGGTGACGGTGTTGAATATGGACCGTATAAACATGAATCAACAACCATTTAGCGATGGAGTTTTTGATTTCATTCCGATAACGTTCAATGGAAATCGGGCTGAAAATGGAGGTACAATTAACACACGAAACGGTCGAGTTTATTTTACAACAATTGAACCTTTCGGAAAAACATTAGCCGATAAGTTATTAGCTGCAGGTCAGCCTCAAGTACTTATCGATCGATACGCATACACGGAACTGTATGATTCCACTAAAACGGCAGCACAACAAATCCCAAGCAAAAATCGATTCACACTAGAAGGTGAATTTCAATCGTCGGTTACGGATGACATTCCTTTGAACGCCTTGAATGTTCCAGAAGGTGCCGTGAGCGTAACGGCCGGAGGAATTCAGTTGACAGAAGGAGTTGACTATTCAGTTGATTACAATTTGGGACGTGTTAAGATCTTGAATTCAGGGATATTAGAATCTAACACTCCGATTAAAATCTCAATAGAAAGTAACTCCGTTTTCGGTTTCCAGGCCAGGTCCTTGATTGGATCAAGGTACAATTATCGATTCAATCCGAATTTCAATATTGGGGCGACATGGATGCGTATGCTCGAGAGACCGGTTACGCAGAAAGTTGATTTTGGAAGCGAACCGTTTAAAAACAATATAGTAGGATTTGACATTGCCTTTAAAACAGAAGTCCCTTTTTTGACAAAGTTGGTGGATTACTTGCCTGTAATTTCTACAAGAGAAAAGTCGACTTTATCCTTCACAGGTGAATTTGCTCATTTAATTCCGGGTCAACCTAGAGCAATTAACAAAGAAGGTACATCGTACATTGATGATTTTGAAGGTTCACAATCAACAATCGATTTGCGTTCCGCAACTGCATGGCGTTTGGCTTCAATACCCCAAGGACAGCCTGATCTATTCCCAGAAGCACAGTTCAAAGATTTGCGCTCAGGCTACAACCGTTCTCATTTATCATGGTATCACATCGATCCCTTGTTCTTTCAGAATAGTGCCTTAACACCTCAGCACTTGAAGGATTCACCTGAATCCTTATCCGATAGTCGAATGCGTTTGGTGTTGCAAACACAAGTTTTCCCAAATTTGGATTTACCAATTGGATCTATCCCAAATCTTCAAGTTCTTGATTTGGCGTATTACCCGAAAGAGCGTGGAATGTACAATTACGATACGACTGGAACAACAATTAATCCAGACGGAACATTCTTAAATCCTACAGCCAGATGGGGAGGTATCACACGTGCTTTAACAACAAATGATTTTGAACAGGCAAATGTAGAATTCATTCAGTTTTGGATGTTGGACCCGTTCAACGAAGA
>CBFIBY010000219.1:0-3692 GCA_965660955.1 Crocinitomicaceae bacterium
GATGCTTGTGATAAAATGTTAGTTGATCGCAAGGATGCAAATCAAATTGAAGACATGGAAAAACGCGCTAGAGTTTATTGCGACAAAGTGAAAGTGCATTTCGAAGAAATTCGTTACCACGCCGACAAATTGGAAATTCTTATTGACGATGAAGTTTGGCCTTTACCGAAATTCAGAGAAATGCTTTGGACGCGCTAAGTCTCTAAGATACAACAGGGTAAAAGAGCTGCATTTATGTAGCTCTTTTTTTGTTCAAAACTATGACAACTTCGTGAACCTTTTTTTTCTATTTTTGTCTTATCTAAAACAATTCTAAATAAGCATGAAGGTCGTAATTGCTGATAACAACGATATTGTACTTGTAGGACTACAAAGCATACTTCATGCGGAGGTAGGGATTGATGTTGTTGGTGAAGCGAGAAATAGTGAACAGCTATTTGAACTTTTGTCTCAGTTCGGGACGGATATTCTGTTGATTGACTATACTGCTTTTGGTTTTGATATCGATGTAGTCCCTAAAATTCGATCAAAATATCCGAAAATTCAAATTTTGGCTATTACGCCAGAACAATCTGCTCAAACATTGGTGCACGCCCTGAAAAGCGGAGTTATTTCTTATATAAAAAAGGACTGTGATGTGGCTGAGATTGTTGATGCGGTGCGAGAAACCGGAAGAGGTAATAAGTTCTTTTGCGGACAAATACTAGAAACAATTCAAAAGGCATCAATAGACGTAAATGATGTTGATTTAGATTCTTTTAGTTGCGAACCCGTATTACTCACGGAGCGCGAAAGTGAAATTATAATTTGGATTGCAGAGGGTTATACAAATGCACAAATTGCCGAAAAGCTATTCATTAGTAATCATACTGTCAATACACATAGAAAGAATATTATGGCGAAGTTAGGTGTTAAAAATACCGCTGGAATTGTCATGTATGCCGTGAAAATGGATTTGGTTCAACCAAACAAATTCTTGTTTAGTTCAGAGGTATAAATCAATTGGATTCGTTGAATTCTTACCAACATTTCATTCTTTAAAATCTTCGTTCAAAAAGTACAATCTTCTTGCTATATTTGTCAGTCGAACTTTTAATGTAAACGCACATGGCAACCAAAGCAGCAAAGAGTCCTGGTTCTTCAAAAGTGAAGTCAACTGCATCGAAATCAACTAAGTTTTCGAAAGAGACGTATTTGAAATGGTACAAAGACATGCTTCTTATTCGAAAATTTGAGGAGAAGACGGGACAATTGTACATCCAACAGAAATTTGGAGGGTTTTGTCATTTATACATTGGGCAAGAAGCTATTGTCGCAGGTACAGCAAGTGCATGTAAAAAAGGAGATAAACACATGACTGCTTATCGCGATCATGGTCATCCTATTGCATTGGGCACGGATCCGAGAGTATTGATGGCAGAATTATACGGACGAACGACTGGTTGTTCCAAAGGTAAAGGTGGTTCAATGCACTTTTTTGACAAAGAAGTTGGATTCATGGGAGGACACGGTATCGTTGGTGCTCAGATTGCAATGGGAGCAGGAGTAGGTTTCGCAGAGAAATATTCGGGTTCAAAAAATGTTGTTTGTGTTTCAATGGGAGATGGCGCAGTTCGCCAAGGAGCTTTGCATGAAACTTTTAATATGGCAATGTTATGGAAATTACCCGTTGTTTTTATAATTGAGAATAACAACTATGCAATGGGAACTTCGGTTGAACGCACAACAAACGTTCAAGATTTATCAAAGATAGGATTGTCCTATGAAATGCCTTCGAAAATTGTGAATGGAATGCGTCCTGAGGATGTACATGAGGCAATTGCCGAAGCCGCAGAAAGAGGGAGGCGAGGGGATGGTCCAACATTGTTGGATATTCGCACCTATCGATACAAAGGACATTCAATGTCCGACCCACAAAAATATCGTTCAAAAGATGAGGTGGCCGAATGGCAAGAACAAGACCCAATCGAACATTGTTTACAAGTGATTAAAAAGAATAAGTGGATGACTGAAAAGAAAATCGACGAAGTTTCGGCTTGGGTGAAAAAAGAAGTTGAAGAATCAATAGAATTTGCCGAAAATTCACCTTATCCTGAAGGAAAAGATTTGTACGACGATGTTTACAAAGAACCAAATTACCCTTATATAGTTGAATATTAATTCATTAAGAAAAAAAAAGTAAATGGCAGAGATTATTTACATGCCCAAATTGAGCGATACCATGACGGAAGGAGTGGTTGCTGAATGGACGAAAAAAGTTGGTGACACCGTTGCTTCAGGAGAAGTCCTTGCAGAAATCGAAACAGATAAAGCAACTATGGAGTTTGAGTCTTTTTATGATGGTGTGCTTCTGCATATCGGAGTTGAAAAGGGGAAAGGAGCTCCGGTTAATTCGGTATTGGCAGTTATTGGAGAGAAAGGTGATGATGTTGAAAAAATATTAGCAAGCGCGGCACCAGCAGGAGATGCTCCAACTGAGGATAAAGATGAACCTGTTAAGAATGAAGAAGTAGCATCAGCTCCAAAGCCAAGTCCTGCTGCAGCTCCAGCTACAGCAAAACCTGCTCCAGCTCCAGCTCCAAAACCAGTTGTAGTTGAGTCAAACGCCAATGGAAGAGTTTTAGCGAGTCCTTTAGCGAAGAAGCTCGCAGAAGAAAAAGGAATAGATATTAGTCGTGTGCAAGGCACCGGTGAAGGTGGGCGAATCGTAAAACGGGATGTTGATCATTATGTTCCATATCCAGGTGGTGGATCTGTTGGTCGAATGACACCAATTGGAACAGAAACATTTACAGAAGAGCCAATTTCTCAAATGAGAAAGACGATTGCTCGTCGATTGGCAGAAAGTAAGTTTACGGCTCCTCATTTTTATTTGAATTTGGAAATAGATATGGATAACTCTATTTCTGCGAGAAAACAAATTAACTCAATTGAAGGGGTTAAGATTTCATACAATGATATGGTTGTGAAAGCAGTTGCTATGTCGCTTAGAGAGCATCCAAATGTAAATAGTGCATGGATGGAAAACGTGATACGACGCAATCAACATGTTCATATCGGAGTTGCTGTTGCTGTTGAAGACGGGTTGCTTGTTCCAGTTGTTCGTTTTGCCGATTCTAAAGGGTTCGCTCAAATTGGAGATGAGGTCAGAGAATTGGCTCAAAAAGCAAAAGATAAGAAGCTTCAACCTGAGGAATGGGAAGGGAATACCTTTACAATTTCCAATCTTGGAATGTTCGGAATTGATTCATTCACGGCGATTGTTAATCCGCCTGACGCTTGTATTCTCGCAATTGGTGGAATAAAGGAAGTGCCCGTTGTAAAAGATGGACAAATTGTTCCAGGCAACATTATGAAAGTTACTCTTTCTTGTGACCACAGAGTAGTTGATGGTGCAACTGGAGCTGCTTTTTTACAAACTTTTAAAGATTACATGGAAAATCCATTAACAATGTTAATGTAAAATACATTTTATTTGAAAGCATAGCCAGGTCGAAAGATTTGGCTTTTTTTATTTATAAATCGGTGTTTTTTCACCTGCCAAAACACTGATTATTATTGTGTTTTCGTCTGGCGGAATGGGGCAGGAGTATCGATGCGAATAAGCGCAATATGGATTGTAACATTTGTTGAAGTCAATTGATATAAATCCTTGTTTATTATAAATGTAGACATCGAGATAGCGTCCTCCG
>CBFIBY010000220.1:0-3644 GCA_965660955.1 Crocinitomicaceae bacterium
CAGGACAGAATAAGTAGTCGTTACCACAGGTGATACATAAAAAGTATATCCATCCGAAATATTGGTCAGTGTTGTGGTTGTGGTTCCATCTGTATAGTTCACGTTCACCGGTCCAGGAACAGATACATTGACCGTAATCAATGAAGAATCACCTTCACAAATTGTATCCGTTTGCGAGAAGGTAACGTCTGTAGCGTTATATCCTATGGTCAAATATCGTGTAGTGTTGATCGGTACTTGTAAATTTGAAATCCCTGAAACTGTTACGAATCCGTTTGCATAGGATATATTGAAAGTTCCACCAGAGTTTGAAGCCGTTGTAGCATTTGTAAAGTCACCATCGTCATCAATAAGTAGATAAAAATCAGCCGGATTAATTGGTCCAACCGTCGAACCTGCCAATTGACACGTATCCACTTTAACATCCCAATTAAAATCTTGCGTGAAATTCGTGTTGGTCACCTTCCATTCTTTTTCCATTCGGCTGTCTACCCACGCCGGAGCTTCTAAATTGGCATTAGCCGTTGCACATCCAGCATCCAAATTCTGACCCATCAGTATGTACGAAACATCATTTACAAAAGTGCCTGTATTTGAAACCACATTTGCGGCTAAGTTGCCGATGTAAACACGATAATTATCATCAAAAGCATGCGATTGTTTTTGACCGAGTGCTTGGTTATCATCGCGACCTATTCCGATTACGTTGTTGTGGTATAAAGGGTTTACACTAGCGTCCCAAAGTACGACATCTGTTGTTGAAGTGTAGTCTCCCTGAACACCTCCACCCGTATTATCTAATGTCACACCATATTTAATCGATAAATACGAATGAATTCTTCGCATTTCAATAGCTGTCAAACTTGAGTTATAGAAAATGTATTCGTGGACATAGCCGTTATAAGGTGAATTTGCATTGCCAGGCATAACCCCAATATGGAGACCGGTTGGACCAGAAGATTGAGATGCACCACCTGCGTTAAAAAGAAGATCGTTTTCGAAAGTGTTTAATGAAGTCGCTGTTGATCGATTACCTCTTAATGAAATAACGGTCGGAAGATTGTTCTCCGCCCAATCACGAGAAGCATTGGTACTGTTCGTGGGTGAAATTCCAATAGCAATGCGCCCATTTGCACCTAGATTTCTGAACTGAATAGCATTAGGTGAATTATTCCATAGCATCATGTGGTTATTAATTGTTCCACCTCCTGGAAAATAATAGGCACAGAAAAAAGTTCCTGAATTCGCAGTTCCTTGATTGTTTTGCATAAAATTCAAGCTTGTTGTATTCGTTAGTGCTTGAAGATTCGCTTGAGTATTGTTGTTGAAAAATAGGGTTGTATTGTAGTTAGAGACATCACCAGCAGGAGTATTCGTCGCTTGAGGAAATGGAGCGGTTGCATCAGTTACAGTAACAGGTCCTATAGTGGAAAGTGCTGTTGTCCAAGCGGTAACATTTCCAAGCGGCAAGGCATCAGGTTTGAACCAACCCGTTAAATTTGCCGCCCCCACATTCCCTGGATTCTGAGCAAAAGCGATGTGGGTAAACCAAGTAGAAATCGCAAAGCAAAAAACGAAATAGCGAGCCATTCGATTAAAATTGTAAAACATTGCCGTAAAGTTAGGGAACTTCATCATAAAAAAAGAATGGTTTATAGTGCTACAAAATTTCTGAACATTTTTATTCCAGAATGGATGGTATTTAACAACTCGGGACTCCAATTTGTTATACCTGAAAAGAAATTCAGGTCAACTCCCAAACACTCCGATACCCATTTTCTTTTTCGGCATAATCCAAAAAAGAGGAATAGAAAGGGTCGTTTCCTAAAGTTGCTGAATCACCAACAATGATTAATCGTTCTTTTGCTCTTGTCATGGCTACATTCATTCGTCGATAATCTGACAAAAACCCAATATTTCCTTCAGGATTACTTCGAACAAGCGAAATGATAATGACCTCCTTTTCTTGTCCTTGAAAACTATCAATAGTGGAACAGCGAATGGACTTGTCTAATCGGTCTTTTAGGTGTCCGATTTGACCTGAATATGGAGATAAAACGGCGATTTTATCACTTGAAATAGCTTCTTGCTGAATAATCTTTAGGATGCTGTCAGCTTCTCCTTCGTTTTTCAAACTCATGCCTTCATCGCCATGTTGTTCGTCATACCCAGCACCAGCGGTGTCATAAAACAACAGGGCGTTTTCCTGTTTCGCTTTGTGGGATTCTAGACGGTTTTCGTAAAAATACTGGCTCGAAAAGTCTGCAATATTTTTGGGCATTCTGTACTGAAGTGGAAGAAAGTTTATTGGTAATCCGGCTGGCAAAAAACGTTCCAAGGCGGAAATATTCAATCCTAGTCGGCTCGCTTCGTCAGAAAGAATGGTAGGCGGTAATTGAAAAGGATCGCCAGCGAGAACTATCTTCCGTCCGAATGGGAAAAGTGCCCAAGCCAAAGGTTCCAAACATTGTGCAGCTTCGTCGATGATTAGAACATCAAACGAATCGTAATCATAATATTGATCGACAATTGCTACGGGTGTCCCGACGATAACCTGCGCTTTTTCATGCCATTCGGCTTCCGTCTCTTTTTTCAATGATTTAATTTCCTTGCGAATGGCATTGACTTCTTTAAATAATAGTGAGCGCTGCTCTCTTTCGGCTTTTCCAAAGTTGCGTTTATACTGAATCGCCATTTTTCGCAATTGTTCCGCTCTAATTTTGAGTTTTTTTAAGGTCTTTAATTCGGAACTGTTTGCCCATTTTCCTTCTGGCGTAAGATGCATTATTTCTTCTCGAACTTTGATGGAATTTCCAATACGCAATACGTCAATTTCTTCAGGCAAACATCCTGCTATATGATCTACCGCAGCATTACTTGGTGCAGAAACGAGAATCTTTTTACCCTTCGAAGTCCATTGTCGTATCGCTTCGATTAAGGTTGTAGTTTTTCCTGTTCCGGGAGGTCCATGAACCAACGCTATATCTGAATGAGAAAGCATTTCTGAAACTGCCTTTTTTTGTCCCTCATTTAGGTTTTTATTGAACCAGTCCGACACATCTTGCTCTTCAAACAACTCATCTTCTTTCAGAAAGTCATTTTTTTCGGCGAAGTCCAATGCCTTTCGCATGATTTCTAGTGTTCGAGAATCGGGTGATAATTTGATACCCGTGTCCCCATCCTCTAACCAATCGGGAAAGTCAGGTGCAAACAATCGAATTTCACCTTTCTTTCCATCCAATTGAAGTAAAACACCTTTTATACTTTCTTCACCCGGAGCGAATATTTCAATTGGACATGAATCTCTAAAATGTCTGTTTTCGAATGGAAAGGGGTAGTAAAAGGACACTTCTGGATAATCTGCAAAACCAAAGCTTTTTCTATTGATTTTAATCGGATGCATGGCCAAGCCTGAACGTTTTAGTTCTTTCAGATTTTGCCCGTTTTCAAGCGAATAGCGTTTGATTTCTTCTTTCTCTTCTGCGAGAAGAGCCAAACGTAATTTTGGGAAATAGGAACTAATGTCTAGCATTTGAGGATGAAAATAGAAAATTGAAATCAGAAATGAGAAAGAAGAATCCAAAATTCATTAATTTCACACCATAAACATTAGAAAAATGGACGAACCGAAGAAAAAGAATAGT
>CBFIBY010000221.1:0-3638 GCA_965660955.1 Crocinitomicaceae bacterium
TTTGAGGTTATTGATAACGTAAATGGTTGTTCAGCTTATGACACAACAACCGTAATTCAAAATCTAGACATGGTTCTTCTGGGAACGCCCGACACTCTGGTTTGCTCTAACCTGCCTTTTAGTTTGACAGTAAATCCATTGAATGTAACCGATCCAGTTTCCTATGTATGGTCCAATGGTTCGACGACAAATTCGACTAATGGAGTAGGAGGAATTGATACCTTATTCACGGTTGTTGGGACAACGATGTCAGGCTGTTCGGGTTCAGACACCATTTTGGTCACTATTTCCGATCCAGTTATTGCGACTTTTGAAGGATTTACGCAATGTGGTTCACCAAATGGAAGCGTACAAGTTACAAATACAACAGGAGGAACAGGAGATTATTCGTTTTCCATTGATAACCTAACGTATTCTGATTCCACAACATTTGAAAATCTTCCGATGGATTCTACCTACACCATTTACGTGCAAGATTCGATTGGATGCATTTATGATTTTCAAACGACATTGGATGCCACTGCACAAGCGCCATCGATGGACTTTTTAATGCAAACCTACAACACGCCTTTTGATACGGTTGTGGCGGTAAACATCAGTGCCTTCCAAGGGTTTGATAGTATTGCGTGGTATTTGCCGACGGCGTTCACCGTCCTTTCGTTTGATGATAGTATGCTGGTTTTCCAAATAGCTGCGGATACAGGTAATTATTTGATTTTCATGATTGGTTATCAAGATACTTGCGCATTTGAGTTTTCGAAACCACTTCGCGTGGATTATTTTGAACCAATGTTTAAAGATTTAACGGACTCTTTGGGTATCACGAATTTCATTATATCACCCAATCCAACTACGGGTACTTTCACAGTTGATGTAAGTTTTGGAATTGCTCAAAATTATTCCATCGTGGTTTTGACGAATATTGGTCAACCCATTCCGGGCATGAGTTACACCAGTGCGGGAACAGGCGTGAATTTACCATTTACCTTCCCGGGAGGAACGGCAACGGGTAATTATCGGGTACGTGTAATTGGTGAGTATGATGCGCAGCAAAAATCTATTTTGAAACAGTAAGGGATGCGGAAAGGATTGATTTTATTGAGTTTCAGCTGCCTTGTAGGTAATTTTGCAAATTCCCAAAATCTGGAGAAAATAGGTAAAGAGGACATGGCAAAAGTCAGCGGTGGACTTTCCTCCAATTTCGTTGGAAACAGCTCCTGGAATCAAGAACAATTTCGAGATCCATTCGCTTGGGTGCTAGGTGGAAACATTACCGTTAGCATCCTAGATATCTCTTTGCCATTTACCTTCAGCTTTTCCAATGCCGGAAAAAGCTATACGCAACCTTTCAACATGACAGCCGTTCACCCCTCGTACAAATGGGTAAAAACACATATCGGCATTACCTCCATGAACTTCTCACCTTATACCTATTCGGGATTGAATTTTACAGGTGGTGGATTTGAACTGTCTCCCAAAAATTGGAAAATCAATGCCTTTGGCGGTCGCTTGAAGAAAGCAATCGAATACGATGGAGCAGTCAATAATCTTTCTACGGTCTCCTACAAAAGAATGGGGTTTGGTATCCTCACGGGATATGAGAAAAATGGGTACGGATTGGAAATGATCATCATGAAAGCGTATGACGATGAAAAATCATTGAGTTTTGTGACGCCATTGGCTGATATAACGCCACAGGATAACGTCGTTTTGTCCGTAAAAGGAAAAGCGAAATTGTTGAATTGTGTGACCGCCAACGCGGAATTTGCACGAACTTTTTTAACCCGAAACGTAGCCGCTTTTGATTCAACCCAAACAGAACTACCTTCGCGATTTTATGCTAATTTTATTCAAGCCAACAATACTACAATCGCTGCTAACGCCTACAATACGTCCATCAATTACAAATACAAATCTTTTGGAATTGGTTGAAAATACGAGCGCATTGACCCCAATTATACCACATTAGGAGGGCTGTACTTCAACAACGATTTGGAGAATATCACGCTCACGCCAACCGTTAGTTTGTTCAACAACAAAGTTTCTCTAAACGCCAATACAGGCTTTCAACGCAACAATTTAGCCAACGACAAAGTGAACGTTTCCAAAAGATGGGTGGGATCCTTGAGCGGAAATTTTATGGTATCCAAAAAGTTAAATATCAATGCTTCGTATTCGAATTTCTCCTCCTTTTCACGAAGAAATCCTGCCGCTGATCCTTTTTTCAACCCTGTTTTTGACACATTGAATTATTACCAAATATCACAAAATGCATCGGGTTCAATCAACTACAATTTTGGGGATACGGTGAAGCAAAATGTGATGCTCAATGCTTCTTACAATCAAAGTCAAAACATCACCGGCCGATTGGAAAACGCCGCGGCATTTGGGTTTAATGTCTCGGGAAACGACATCCCAGTGAACGTATATTCTGGTGTCTTTTCCCATTCATTTATGTTCCCGAAACAGAAACTGACCTTGAGTTATATGATCAATGGGAATTTGAGCGAAGCTTTGGGACAACAAACGGCGTATATCGGTCCGGGAGTAAATGTAGCACGACCCCTGTTCAAAAAGAAAATAAACGCTAGTTTCGGTACGACATACAACCAACAATTTTTGAATAACGATTTGATGAATCACGTTTTGAATTTTAGAACATCTTTTAGCATGTCGCCTGAACTTTGGGACAAGAAATATGGTAAAATCAACTTGGGAATCAACGCAAATTTGACACAAAAGCTAGCCGTTAAAAATACGAGTCCGTCATCAGGGAATTTTGTCTTGATGGTGAATATTGGATATGGGATATAACATGAGAGGTATTAACCGCAGAGAACGCAAAGATTTCCGCAATGGGCGCCGAGAAGTGTTTTCGGGCATGCTCTCTTTTTTCTCCGCGCCTGTCTGCCGAATAGGCAGGAAACTCTCCGCGACCTGTTCGGTAAAACCTTTACTATTCCTCTTAAGTTTCGGCTTCATTCATTCTGTTTCCGCTCAAAACTACCCCGTACAAGTCTCAGTCATCACTTCCGGCCCGTTCTACAATTACACCTCTTATTATGCGGATGCCAACAAGCACCTGCAATTGATCGTCACGTTAACGGATTTTAATTCGGGTCCCGTTAACGCGCGTCTACGCTTGAAAATGGATGGAAATGGTTATACCTTCCAGACCAATCCGAATATTCCCGTTGGACCTGTTTTTACCCTGAATCCGGGAATTCCTGTTTTTATTGATGGAGACGATTTATTGCCCTATTTCCAAGAGAACAATCTACTGAAGTCGCCCTCTTCGTTGGACTTGAACAACCTTCCGTTTGGTCTGACCACCATCTGCGCCGAAGTAGTGAAAGTGGGTGTTGGGAACGAAATATTGGCGACCAACAATTGCAGTTCCTTTCTTCTGAATTCCTTTCAACCCTCCATTTCTACAAGTCCATTTTGCGGTTCGAATGTGGACCCCAACAATCCATTCATTACCTTTTTGTGGACCCAACCGATCGGATTTACGCCTTCAATGGGCAACGATTTAACCTATACTTTTTCGCTGTATGAGTGGGTGGACACCACCAATTTTAGTGTTTTCCAGAGTGTGCAGGGATTGGTGTTACAGGAACAAACAACCGTTCCCTTGA
>CBFIBY010000222.1:0-3637 GCA_965660955.1 Crocinitomicaceae bacterium
GCAATTCCTTGTTTCATCAAGCCAATTAGACTTTCTTCGGTTCTGCCTCGTAGGTTTTTATCCTGGCGAATGATGATTTTATCGAACATTTTGGCAGACAATTCACCTAATTCGAGAATGTCTTCATCGCGTCTATCTCCAACTCCTGCGATAATTCCGATTTTTTCCGTGGCTTCTACATTGTCTAAGAAGTCACCAATGGCTTGGAATCCAGCTGGGTTGTGGGCGTAATCCAACATCAAATCGAAATTTTTGAATCGGAACATATTCATTCGTCCTGGCGTTTGCGCTGGAGATGGAATGAACGTTTCGAGTGCCATTTTGATATCTGCAATTTTAAATCCTTGAATAAATCCTGCCAAAACAGTTGGAAGAACATTCGCAATGTTGAATTTCGCTCGTCCTCGGAAAGTCAAAGGAATGTTTACGGCTTTTTCGACCCGCATTTTCCATTCTCCTTTTGATATAGTAACGTATCCATTTTCATAAATGGCAGCTAGCCCACCGCGTTTACAATGCTCTACAATTCTAGGATTGTTCTCATCCATTGAGAAGTAAGCGACATTACAATCTAAATTCTTGCGCATGTCGTATACCAAATCGTCGTCAGCATTCAAGATGGCAAATCCATCCTTAACTACACTTTCAGCGACGATAGCCTTAACTCTTGCCAATTCTTCGACAGTGTTAATGCCTTTCAAACCTAAGTGGTCAGCGGCAATGTTAGTGATTATGGCCACATTGCAATTGTTGAATCCTAAACCTGAACGAAGCATGCCGCCACGAGCAGATTCAAGAACGGCATAATTTACCGTAGGGTCTTTTAATACAAACTCTGCACTTCCAGGTCCTGTGCAGTCCCCTTTTTGCAGCATTCTGTTTTGAATGTAAATGCCATCCGAGGTGGTAAATCCAACTTTGTAGCCCATATTTTTGACAATGTGCGCCATCAATCGTGTTGTAGTGGTTTTACCGTTTGTTCCTGATACAGCGATAATCGGAATTTTAACAGGAGTGCCTGGTGGGAACAACATGTCTACTACAGCACCAGCAACGTTTCTTGGCAATCCATGTGTTGGAGCCAAGTGCATTCTAAATCCTGGACCTGCATTTACTTCGATAACTGCTCCTCCATTTTCGTCAATTGGAGTCGATAAGTCTGAGGCAATAATGTCTATTCCACAGATGTCCAATCCGATGATTTTTGATATTCGTTCGGCCATGAAAATATTGTAGGGATGAACTATGTCGGTAACATCTTCAGCCGTTCCTCCAGTACTTAAATTAGCTGTTGGTTTTAACAACAAAAGTTCATCTTTTGGAACGACAGAGTCCAAGGTCAATCCAAGTTCTTTCAGAATTACTTCCGTATGATGATCTATCTTGATCGCTGTCAATACTTTTTCATGTCCATAACCTCTTCTTGGGTCTGAATTTACTATGTCAACGAGTTCTTGAATAGTTGATTTTCCGTCTCCGGTCACACTGGCAGGCGTTCGTTTGGCTGCCGCGACAAATTCGTTATTGATAACCAGCATTCTGAAATCGTGTCCAGTTATGAACTTCTCCACTATTACAGACCTTGAGTGTTCTTGTGCTGCTGCAAAAGCTATTTTTGCATCTTCATCGTTCGTGATGTTTGTCGTGGCACCACGACCGTGATTTCCGTTTATGGGTTTGGTAACAACCGGGTAACCAATGCGGTCAATCGCATCAAACATACCTTCTTCGGAACGAACAATTCGTCCTCGAGGAACAGAAACTCCGCTGTCTTCAAGTATGTCTTTTGTGTCTTCTTTATCACAAGCAATTTCGACAGCGATATTACTCGTCGTGCTTGCAACCGTAGCTTGAATTCGTTTTTGATTGGCTCCGTATCCCAATTGAACTAGTGAATATTTATTCAAACGAATCCAAGGAATTCCGCGGCTTGCTGCTTCTTCAACAATTGATCCTGTGCTCGGTCCAAGGCGATTGTCCTCTCGAATTTCACGCATTTCCTGAATATCTGCTTCTAAATCGTATTCTTCACCAGATATCAATGCTTCTGCGATTCGTACGGCAGATTTAGCCGCAAATACACCAACTTTTTCTTCCGTATAGGCAAAAACAACGTTGTATTCTCCGTGATTTCCTGTCCCACGTGTTCGGCCAAAACCAGTTTCCATTCCGGCTAACGTTTGTGTTTCCAAGGCAATGTGCTCAATCACATGACCCATCCATGTTCCTTCGTCAACCCGCTGGAAAAATCCACCTGGTTCACCTACACTACAGCGATGGGCATGCATGGTTGGAAACATTTCTTTCAATCGTTTTCCAAAACCATCAATCTTGTTGGTTGGTAATTCCTCTAATTCTTCCAAATCGAGGACCATAACGATTAATTTATGGCGACGGATAGACCAATAATTCGGTCCACGCATGACGCGAATTTCATTTATTTTCATAGTTGGATATTGAGATTATAAAAGCAATACGACAACAATATAATAAAATGATTCCTAGCATCTATGGGCAAAAGCAAAATAAATTGTTCATTTCTTCCAAAACTGTTAATAAAACGGATTTATTCATTGGTACACTTAGTTCTGCGGCTGTTTAATTTGCTAATTTTGTATTCAACATGCAAAATCAATAAAATGCCACAAGGAAAATTAATTTCAATTGGGGGGAATGAATTTAAGTATCAAGACGTCGATGATGACGTTATAATTGACCAACTCGATCGAGATTTTTTTGAATTAGAGATTTTAGAACGGTTCGTTTCTGAATCGGGCGGAATTAATGCGCACATTGAGGTAATAACTACGGCTTCAAGTATACCTTTGGAAGTTGGAGAAAGTTATTTACACGCCTTCAATAAAATCGGCTGTACAAATGTTGATTTTTTGCACATTCGAAATCGCGAAGATGCGCAAAATCCGGCTTATCTGAAACGCCTTTCGAGAGCAAAAGGAATCATGATTTCTGGAGGGAATCAATTTCGATTGACCACTGTTTTCGGCGGATCAGACTTTTTGAAAATGCTGCATGATCGCTATGAAAATGATGGATTAATCGTCGCGGGAACAAGTGCTGGAGCAATGGCTATGTCTCGAACCATGATTTATCAAGGGAACAGCAAACGCGCTTTGTTGAAAGGTGAAGTGAAAATAACAACTGGTTTTGGTTTGATGGATAATGTAATTATCGATTCGCATTTTGTCACCAGAGGTCGATTTGGACGTTTGTCACAAGCTGTAGCAAGTAATCCATCTTGCATAGGAATTGGTTTGGGAGAAGATACGGGAATCATTGTTTCGGATGGCGATAATTTTGAAGTGATTGGTTCAGGTTTAGTCTTGATTTTCGATGGACACGAGATCAAGCACAACAATATTTCTGATTTACCGGAAGGTACACCAATTAGTATCGAGCACATGGTTGTTCATGCCATGGCAAAAGGCGATAAGTATCAAGTTTCTACGCGGAAATTTGAAGCGGCTGTTTACACAGGAGAGCTCGAAGATTCGAAGAGTTAGTCCTCGACTGCGCTTGGCATACCTTATCGAGTCCATAATCGCAGACTTCGACTCCGCTCAGTCTGCCTTTAAAAATAATAATAGGATAGTACGAACGAGGTTGTAACCGCAGACTG
>CBFIBY010000223.1:0-3600 GCA_965660955.1 Crocinitomicaceae bacterium
CTGTATAGTGTCTCTCCTTTCATGACTTTATGCTCGATAATCGAATCGGTGAACGAGATTTTAATTTGTTCTTGTTTTTCTTTTAATTCTTCACCTTTTCCGACGGGCAATTTGACAGGAACTTTAATCTCCTGTCCAATCGACAATCCTTCTTCAATTCCGGGATTCAATTCGACCAATTGTTCGACAGATGAGCCATGCTCTTTCGCAATACCGTACAAAGTTTCCTTCTCTTTCACCTTATGTATTAGGATGTTAATAGGAAGGCTTTCAATTCCTTTGATTGGAATTAAAATGCGTTGACCAGTGGCAAGTCCATTCGCTGCTTCTGGATTGGCGGCTACAATTTCTTCTACTGGTGTCTTATACAACTTATGAATTCCATAAAGTGTGTTACCAGCTTGAACGATATGGACATAATATCTTTTACCATCAATTACTTCAATTTGGGCGTTTTCTGGTTGTGCCCATCCTAAAAAACTGACTGTCAAAAAGATAAACAATAAACTAATTCTCATTTTCACTTGTTTTAATTCCAATTATGCAATGTACATGCCAAACTATTCCCATTCAATTGTTGCTGGTGGTTTAGAGCTAATGTCATAGGTCACACGATTTATTCCTTTTACTTGATTGATGATAGCATTAGAAATTTCAGCTAAGAATTCATAAGGTAAATGACACCAATCGGCTGTCATACCATCTGTAGAACTAACTGCTCGCAGCGCAACGGCATTTTCATATGTTCGCTCATCTCCCATTACACCAACCGATTGAATCGGTAAGAATATGGCTCCGGCTTGCCAAACATCATCGTATAATCCATGTTCTTTCAATCCGTTGATAAAAATAGCATCCACCTCTTGTAGGATTCTAACTTTTTCAGGTGTAACATCTCCTAAGATACGTATGCCTAATCCTGGTCCTGGAAATGGATGTCGCCCTAATATTTTAGAATCAATCTCAAGCGATCTTCCAATTCGTCGAACTTCGTCTTTAAATAATAAACGCAATGGTTCAACCACTTGAAGTTTCATGTAATCTGGTAAACCACCGACGTTGTGGTGCGACTTGATGGTTTGAGAGGGTCCACCCGTTCCTGAAACAGATTCAATTACATCGGGATAGATTGTTCCTTGGCCTAACCATTTCGCATTTTCAACTAACTTGGATTCTTCGTCAAACACATCAATAAAGACTTTGCCAATTGCTTTTCGCTTCAACTCAGGGTCAGTAACTCCCTTTAGTTCAGCGTAAAAACCTTGGCTTGCGTCCACTCCTTTTACGTTCAATCCCATTCCTTTATAGGATTCAAGAACTTGTTCGTATTCATTTTTTCGAAGCAAACCATTATTAACAAAAATGCAATGTAAATTCTTGCCAATTGCCTTGTGTAATAAAACAGCTGCAACACTCGAATCAACTCCTCCAGACAATCCAAGGATAACTTTATCGTTCCCAAGTTTTTCACGGAGATTTCCAACACTCTCTTCTACGAAAGATGCAGGTGTCCAGGACTGTTCAGTTTTACAGATGTCAACTATAAAGTTTTTTAATAGAATTTGTCCTTCTGTAGAATGATACACTTCGGGATGGAATTGAATTCCGTATGTCGGTTCGTTTGCAATATGAAAACCAGCATATTTTACATCTTTGGTGCTTGCGATAACTTCAAAATTGGCTGGTAAATGACTAATTGTGTCTGCGTGAGACATCCAAACCTGTGAATTATCAGACATTCCCTTCGTCAATTCATGCTCTGAAGATACATGTGCTAGGTTTGCTCGACCGTATTCTCTAATATTTGATGGAGAAACTTCTCCACCAAAATTCTGTGCTAAATATTGTGCACCAAAACAAACACCTAACAAAGGCTTAACACCTTTTATTTTCGATAAATCTGGTTTGGGTGCGTTTTCGTCCCTTGTTGAAAACGGACTTCCAGATAATATTACGCCTTTAATATTATCCGTTAAATCTGGACACTTGTTCCAAGGATGGATTTCACAATAAACGTTTAACTCTCTTACTCTGCGCGCTATGAGCTGCGTATACTGAGAGCCGAAATCCAAAATAAGAATCATTTCTTGCATCGCACAAAGATAAAAGGAATACTCGATTCATATCAACTGAAAATAAAACTTATTGACAAGTAATCCATCAAAAAGTTTTGACACATTGTCAGATGTTTTGGATTGGAATGATTTGTGACAATAGCTTATCATAATAAAACCCAACATACTTGAAGCAATAAGAATTTTAGATTAATTTTGTCTTCTCTAAATTTTAAGCAGAACATGATTTCAGACCTAATAAAAAAGATCTTCGGCGATAAGTCGTCAAAAGACCAGAAATTTTACCAGCCTTCTATTGAAAAGGTTAGAGCTCACGAAGCGGAAATTGGCGCATTGTCGGATGATCAACTTCGTGGTAAAACATCTGAATATCAAGCATTCATAAGAGAAGGAATAAGTGATTTAGAAAAGGAGTTGGCTGAATTAAACACCAAGTCAGATGACCTTTCTATTCCTGTTCATGAGAAAGAAGCTTTGTATGAAAAAATAGATTCATACACAAAGAAAATTGACGATAAAATAGAAGAATTATTAGCTGAAATTTTACCCGAAGCGTTTGCAGTTGTTAAAGAAACGGCAAAACGATGGGCTGAAAACGGTCAATTGGTTGTAACGGCGACAGATTTTGACCGAGATTTGGTTACGAAGAAAGATGGAATTACAATAGAAGATAACAAAGCCATTTGGCACAATACCTGGACAGCAGCTGGCGCTGAAGTGACTTGGAATATGGTTCACTACGATGTTCAGTTGATGGGAGGAAATGTACTGCACGACGGAAAAATTGCCGAGATGCAAACAGGTGAAGGAAAAACGTTGGTAGCCACTTTACCCGTTTATTTAAATGCACTTTCAGGAAAAGGAGTTCACTTGGTTACCGTGAATGACTATCTAGCAAAACGTGATAGCGAATGGATGGGGCCATTGTATCAATTCCATGGACTTACAGTTGATTGTATTGATAAACACCAACCCAATTCGGATGAAAGACGGCAAGCTTATCTTGCGGATATTACATTTGGAACGAACAATGAGTTTGGATTTGACTACCTACGTGACAACATGGCAGGAAGTATTGAAGACCTTGTTCAAAGAAAACATCATTATGCAATTGTTGATGAAGTCGATTCTGTTTTAATTGATGATGCCAGAACACCTTTAATAATCTCTGGGCCAACACCAAAAGGAGACGAGCACGAATTTCATCAATTGAAACCTCGTGTTGAAAATATAGTTGCTGCTCAACGACAGTTCACGACCCAATGTCTAACGGAAGCGAAAAAATTGCTTACTGTGATAAACGAACCTGTTGAGGATAAAAAAATAATGAAGCAAAGCTTAGAAGATGGCGGAATTGCATTACTTCGTGCTCACCGAGGACTTCCTAAGAACAAAGCATTAATTAAGTATTTATCTGAGCCTGGAATCAAAGCGCACTTGCAGAAGACTGAGAACTTCTACATGCAAGAGCAAGGAAAACAGATGAAAAAAATTGACAAGGAGCTTTTCTTTGTCATTGATGAGA
>CBFIBY010000224.1:0-3569 GCA_965660955.1 Crocinitomicaceae bacterium
TATGGAAAATACTTCTACCGTTATTGGAATTGTTGCAGGGGTCGGGTAAAAATGGTCTTTTCAGAGCTGTACGTATGAATGCATACATCTTTCTAAGCGAAAACCATATCGCTTTCGCAGGGTGTCGATAATCCACTTACCTTTGCAAAAAAGAATACGTCGTGAAAAATTTTGAACAACTCGGGATTCACCCAAACTTTATAAAAGGACTAAGCGAATTGAATATCGTGACGCCTACTGAAATTCAATCCAAAGTAATTCCAATTTTACTGGAGACCGATCGCGATTTGGTTGGTCAAGCGCAAACAGGTACGGGTAAAACAGCTGCGTACGGATTGCCTTTATTAGCCAAAGTTGATTCCAATATCAACGAAATTCAAGGATTGATTTTGTGTCCGACGAGAGAATTGGGACAACAAGTTGCTAAACAATTGTTCAAGTTTACGAAGTACACCGATAAGATTTTCACGGAAGCCGTGTATGGAGGTGAGCAAATTGACAAACAAATTTCAGCTTTGAAACGACCAACACACATCGTTGTAGCAACGCCTGGACGTTTAATTGACTTAGTCCATAGAAAAGCTATTGATATCCGTAAAGTAAAAACGATCATTTTGGATGAAGCCGACGAAATGCTGAGTATGGGTTTCAAAGCAGAACTAGAAGAAATTCTGAGTATGGTTTCTAAGGTGGAGAACAAATGGTTGTTTTCAGCCACAATGCCAATTGGAATTCAGGATATCGTTGAAAAACACATTTCACCTGACGCACATAATATAAAAGTGAGTGGTAAAAATGTGGTGAATGCCAAAATTCGTCACAAGTACATCGTTTGCGAAGACAATGAGAAAATGCATGCGCTGCTTTCCTTGATTAAGAGCGAACACAAGAAACCAGGAATCGTTTTTTGTAAAACAAAAGCAGCAACAATCAAATTAACGAAACAACTGATTGCTAAAAACATTTCAGTGGACTGCATTCACGGCGATTTGAATCAAAAGGAACGCGATAAAGCCATGCGTGCGTTTAAGAATGGTTCGGCTCAAATTATGGTCGCTACGGATATCGCTGCACGTGGAATTGATGTAGAAGGATTGACGTATGTTGCGCACTACCAATTACCCGAAAGTTCAGAATACTACACGCACCGAAGTGGACGTACGGCACGAGCGGGAAAGGAAGGTTTGTCTTTGGTTTTAGTAAATGCACGGGATATCCGACAAATTAAAAAATACGAAAGCGTTCTTGGGATTTCATTTGAGCAAGTGAGAACTATTTAAGCTTCCTCCAACAATCCTGCAAAAATTCCTTTCAAATGTGCAGGAGACATTTCCATGGCTTGTCCCATTTTGGTGATTAAGTCCATTTCAGAATCGTCAATATTTCCATCGGCGGAGGCGACGGCTAATGCACATTGGATAAGCGTTTCTTTTCCATGTTCGTTGAGCGACGTTCCGATTTTTTTCAAGTACGTCGTTACATCTTCGTTTTCCTTTTTCACTGTTTCGATATAGGCGTCTAACTCGATCATGGTCAAATCATTCTTCCCAAACTTATTGATGATTTCGTGAACCGTTTTCTTTTCGTTGTCGTCGATAACTCCGTCGGCTAGCATGATCAATACCATTGAATGACGAATTGCTTTTTGATAAATCGCCATGAATTCATCTTGATTCGGATTCCCATCTAAAACACGAGGAATGAAGGTTCCCATACAAGTTCCACATTCCACATATTCTCCAGCAGATCCTAAGGGAATTAAGGGAATAAAGTAGAGCGTGAAAAATTTCGTGACTTTTCTGTGCCGATAAGGTTTACTGATTTCGCATTGAGGACAGTGAAATTCTCCTGATTTTATCGTTGATTTGACGCCTCTTGTTCCAAAAATAATCATGTTTTACGTTTTAGTGGTTAGGTAAATGTTTAGTCTTCATTTGAATCTATGGATTCCTCGAATAGGCTGTTTTTACTTGCTCGATAGTTCTTTGGCTACCCAACTTTCCAGTTTTCCATTCGCTTCAAGTTCGATTAATTTTTTCATGTACTTATCCTTTTTCATTCCGCCTAATTGGTACAGTTTAATTGAACTTCGAATACCTTCTGTTGAACCTTTTACCGCATCTTTCGCATAGTCATTTGCTAAAGCGTATTTCGCGTAGCCCGCCATGAACATGAACAACAATTCAGGATTTTTCTTTAAAAAAGGTGTAGCCTTGTCATACACAGAAACCGTAACTGTTGGGGATTTCGACAACCAAGTCAATAACAAACCGTATTGCTCTTTACGTTTGGCATCCTGTTCAGTTACGGGAGTCGTTTCCAGCCACTCAATAGTTGCCAATAGATTCGGTTCGCTTTCAATAAATTCCGCTTTGTTTTCGGGCACTTTACTCAAAAGTTCTGCGTCCTGCGCAAAAGTGAGAAAAGTAAAAGAAAGAAATAAGGCAGAAATGGTGGTTTTCAATAGATTCATGGTGATTTTTTATCAGTGTTCGTATTCCGTTAGTGCGATATCGCATGGGCAATATACGAAGTTTTAACCAATTGAATACTCCCAGGTGATGGGGTTAAGGGGATAGTTTTTTTTAAGACTTCAAAGTAAACTATGGATTTCGATTTTTTGATACAATCCTTTGTCAGTGTTCAAAAAGCTCCAATTTCAAAACATCCCCTGTTTCTTGGTTGACCCATGTTCCAACAATTCTATCGTCGACCAAATCAGCTTCTATCCTTGCTTTTAGTATCCATTTCTGACGTTCTTCGTCATATCCGTCTAGTTCAATGAGGGAAAAATGACTATTTAAAAAAGTTCCACTCCATTGAATTGGCGTTTGATATTTATCATACCAATACCACATATTCAGTGAATGATCGGAATGCACTTCTACCACCAAAACGGTAATTGGGTATTTGTTGTTGAGCTTGCCTTTGTAAAATTTTCCTTGAGGTGATGTTGTTCCTGGATGCGTACTTTCTTCGTCTAATAAACTCAATCCGTAAGCAGAGAAGTATTCTTTTATTTCTTCGTAGGGAATGTGTATTTCGAAAGTTCCTAATTCATCTAACGCTCTCATCGCGTGATTAGAGCATCTGCCTCTTTGGAAAGTTATGCCGTTTTCTTGAAAACTGAATTCATAATAATCAAGTGTATTTTCTTCAATGCCTTCTAAGCACCAAGTATACATTTCCACTTGTTCCGTGAGATATTCTAAGTCGATTTCGCTATGTTCTTTTTCTTCGAGGTACTTTTTTGTCTCCTCTATAAATGCATCAAGTTTGTTTTTAACGTTTTGATTTAATTTTTCCGTCAGATCATCTATCCGGCTTTCCGAGATAAAATCGGTCATGTATATCTTTTTTCCGGTTCTTAAATCAAAATTGTAAAATGACTCAAACATTTCTGAATAAGCGCCCGATGCTTCTCCACTCATTACTATCGCTAGAATGTTGCTCGGCGTAATCATTTTTTCGTAACCATAAAACTGAACGGTTCCATTGGATAAGTCGTTGTTATAAACCACCCGCTCGAAAGGATGAGTTGAAAATTTCCCTGGCAAATGTTCCAGATT
>CBFIBY010000225.1:0-3543 GCA_965660955.1 Crocinitomicaceae bacterium
CTTCTATCACTGTGCATGGCATTGCCTTACCCTCGGCACTGTAGATGCTAGTCATGCCGATTTTTCGACCTATTATACCTGGCATACTTTATTATTTATAGATTAATTTATACTTTAATTTCTACGTCCACCCCACTTGGTAACTCCAAACGCATCAAGGCATCTACTGTCTTCGCTGAAGAAGAATAGATATCCATCAGACGTTTGTAGGCACACAATTCAAATTGCTCACGTGCTTTTTTGTTAACGTGTGGAGATTTCAATACTGTGTAAATTTTCTTGTGCGTTGGTAATGGAATTGGACCACTAACTACTGCACCTGTCGCTTTTACAGTCTTAACGATTTTTTCTGCCGACTTGTCCACCAAATTGTGATCGTACGACTTTAACTTTATTCTAATTTTCTGACTCATGACTTACAATTAAGCGGTAACGTTTCCATTAACTTTTTTAACTACTTCTTCAGCTACACTTTTTGGCGCTTCTGCGTAGTGTGAGAATTCCATTGTTGATGTAGCTCGTCCAGATGAAATTGTACGCAATTGTGTTACGTAACCAAACATTTCAGACAATGGAACGTCAGCTTTTAATACTTTCGCTCCAGCTCTATCGTCCATTCCCTTCATCATCCCACGACGACGGTTAAGGTCACCAACGATATCACCCATATTTTCTTCAGGTGTAACAACTTCCAATTTCATGATCGGCTCAAGCAATACCGGAGATGCCTGTTTCAAAGCATGTCTGTACGCCATTTTCGCACAAATCTCAAAAGACAAAGAATCTGAATCGACTGCGTGGAATGAGCCATCAGACAACGTCACTTTCATAGCGTCAACAGGGAAACCAGCTAACACGCCATTTTTCATTGACTCTTTGAAACCTTTTTCAACTGAAGGGATAAATTCACGAGGAATATTACCTCCTTTAATTGTGTTGACAAATTCCAATCCTGTCTTTTCTGGATCATCTTGTGGTTCTATCTTAACCACGATGTCGGCAAATTTACCACGACCACCAGACTGTTTCTTGTACGTCTCACGGTGATCAACGGGAGCTGTAATATTCTCTCTGTATGAAACTTGAGGTTCACCTTGATTTACCTCAACTTTAAATTCACGTTTCAAACGATCGATAATGATATCCAAGTGCAACTCACCCATTCCTGAGATAATTGTTTGTCCTGACTCATCATCAGAAGTTACTTGGAACGTTGGATCTTCTTCCGCCAATTTATTCAAACCAGTTGAAAGTCGATCTGTATCTGCTTGCGTTTTTGGCTCAATTGCCACACCGATAACCGGATCTGGGAAGTCCATTGATTCCAAAATAATGTGGGATTTTTCGTCACAAAGTGTATCTCCTGTTCGGATATCTTTAAATCCAACTACCGCACCGATATCTCCTGCACCAAGCTCGTCAATTTGATTTTGCTTGTTGGCGTGCATTTGGAAAATTCTCGAAATACGTTCCTTATTATTAGAACGTGTATTGTACACATAAGAACCGGCAGGAAGAATTCCTGAGTATGCCCTTACGAAACACAAACGTCCAACATAAGGATCCGTTGCAATTTTAAACGCTAAACCTGCAAATGGCTCATCAAATTTAGGTTGACGAGTTTCGGGCTCTTCCGTCTTCGGGTTAGTTCCTGTAATTCCTTCTACGTCCAATGGTGAAGGAAGAATTTCCATTACCATATCCAACATGGCTTGAACACCTTTGTTTTTAAAGGCAGAACCACACATCATAGGAACAACTTTCCCAGAGATTGTTGCTTCACGCAGTGCATCAAGAATTTCTCTTTCAGTCAAAGATTCAGGATCTTCAAAATACTTTTCCATCAACGTATCGTTGAATTCAGCTACTGCTTCAAGCAATTGCTCACGCAACATAGTCGCTTCTTCCATTACATCTTCAGGAATTTCGATTTCTTGGAAAGTCATTCCCATATCCTCTTCATTCCATGTAATTCCTTTGAAATTGATTAAATCAACAACACCTCTGAAATCATCTTCAGCTCCGATGTTAATCTGCAACGGCAAAGCATGGCTTCCCAACATTTCTTTCACTTGCTTACACACGTTTAAGAAGTCTGCACCTTGACGATCCATTTTGTTAACAAAACCAATTCTTGGAACATTATAGTTGTTTGCTAATCTCCAGTTTGTTTCAGATTGAGGTTCAACACCATCAACTGCTGAAAACAAGAAAACCAAACCATCCAATACACGTAATGAACGATTCACCTCAACGGTAAAATCAACGTGACCTGGAGTGTCAATAATATTCACGTGATACTTTTGATCACGGTAATTCCAATTCAAAGTTGTTGCAGCAGAAGTAATCGTGATACCACGTTCTTGTTCTTGCTCCATCCAATCCATGGTAGCACCACCATCGTGAACCTCACCAATTTTGTGATTTACACCACCATAGTAAAGGATACGTTCAGTAGTCGTTGTCTTACCCGCATCAATGTGGGCAGCAATACCAATGTTTCTTGTATATTTTAAGTCTCTTGCCATTTCTATTAAAATCTAAAATGTGAGAATGCTTTATTTGCTTCGGCCATACGTAAAGTATCTTCTTTCTTTTTGTAAGCTGCACCTTCTTCTTTCGAAGAGGCTATAATTTCAGCAGCTAAACGCTGAGCCATTGTTTTTTCATTTCTCTTACGTGAGTATCCAATCATCCACTTCATTCCAAGTGATTGTTTTCTACCGTCACGAACAGGCGTGGGAATTTGGAAAGTTGCTCCACCTACACGTCGAGAACGCACCTCAACTGATGGTGTAATGTTTTCCAATCCTTTTTTCCAAACATCCAGTCCTTCTTGGTCTTCAATTTTGTCATTCACGATATCAATTGCATCGTAAAATATTTTGAAGGCCAAACTTTTCTTTCCGTCTAGCATTAAATTGTTAACAAACTTCGTTACCATTACTTCTCCAAATCTTGGATCTGGAAGGACGGCAATCTTTTTGGCTTTTTTTCTTCTCATCTTCTTAAAAGCTTTTCAATTATTTTTTTGGTCTTTTTGTTCCATACTTAGAACGACGTTGAGTTCTTCCCTCAACCCCAGCTGTATCTTCTGCACCGCGGACGATGTGATATCTCACACCAGGAAGATCTTTAACTCTTCCACCACGAACCAGTACTAAACTGTGTTCCTGTAAATTATGACCTTCACCACCGATATACGCATTGACTTCCTTTCCGTTCGTCAAACGCACCCTTGCTACCTTTCGCATAGCTGAGTTCGGTTTCTTAGGTGTAGTGGTGTACACACGCACACATACTCCTTTACGCTGTGGACAAGAATCGAGCGCTGCCGACTTGCTTTTTTTAACCACTGCTGTTCTGCCTTTTCGCACTAATTGTTGAATCGTTGGCATACTTTAAACCTGTTAACTTTAATTAATAAAAAATTCTCCCAAACACACTTTGAGGGGTGCAAAGATATGAGATTAATTTTATAAACCAAGGGTGGGCGCGAAAAAAAGCAACTTTTTTCACAGCGGGGTGTGGAAAGATAAATAT
>CBFIBY010000226.1:0-3539 GCA_965660955.1 Crocinitomicaceae bacterium
GATTTTCCCGACTGATACTGTTTATGCAATGGGGTGTGATTTATTCAATAAAAAGGCCTTGAATCAACTTGCCACAATGAAAGGGACTCGGCTTAACAAGGTGAATTTTAGTATTTTATGTCATGACCTCTCCCATGTTTCAGATTATGTGAAACCGATTGATCGACCAACATTCAAATTGCTTAAACAAAATACACCTGGACCCTTTACATTCATATTGCACGCTAATAATGATGTGCCCAAACTTTTCGAAAGTAAAAAGAAAGAAATAGGAATTAGAATACCAGATAATAAAACGCTTCTGCGCGTTGTAGAAAAATTAGGGCATCCAATTGCTTCAACCTCATTACACGATGAAGAAGACACGTTGTTGGATTATTTCGTCGACCCATATGCAATTTATGAGCGATTCATGGATAACTCCCAAATTCAAATGATTATTGATGGTGGTCATGGAAAATTAGATGCCAGTACTGTGATAGACTGTACGAAAGGTGAAATAGAAATTGTGCGTCAAGGTGCAGGTATTATTGATTTATGATAGTTATTTTAGATTGTGGTAGTGACAAAGTGCCCTTCATCGAGCAGATGGTGGACGAGTTCATGGATTTCAAAACATTTCCAATATTAGATTTTAAACCTTCGGATTGTCCCGAAGCGAAAGGAATTATCCTTTCTGGTGCACCTTTGTTGATTACTGAAATCGACATGACGAAATACATAGCGGCTACAAAGTGGATGTTAAACATTGAGGTTCCAGTACTTGGTATTTGTTTTGGACATCAAATACTTGGTATTCATCATGGTGCTTTTGGAAGTAAAATCAAAGAAGATCGAGATTGGCAAGAAATTGAGCAAATGGAAGTCGATGTACTATTTTCACGAATGCCCAATGTGTTTAAAATGATGGAAGATCATTGTGAGGTAATTTCTATTCCTGCAGGATTTAAGTTGTTAGCCAGTTCAGACGCCTCGATAAACGAAGCCATGCGACACAAAGAGAAGAATCTTTTTGGTGTTCAGTTTCATCCTGAAGTTTCAGGAAACATGGGAAGCATAATGATTGAGAATTTCATCAAAGTCTGTGAAAATCCAGATAAGCAACACGTTGATGTTGAAATTTAAGCTCTTCATACTCTCGGTAGATTAAATAAATCACGACATTTAGAACATGTTATTGAATAGAATATTTATTGGAATGTTCCTAATTGGCTTTGCCATGGCCGCAGGTAAACTTTTATTTTGGGGTGATTTGAATATTTTCAAGGTAATGGTTGACTCTCTTTTTGGAGCGGCGAAAACCGGATTTGAATTGGCTATTTTTCTTACTGGTGCGCTTTGTCTTTGGATGGGATTCATGCGGGTTGGAGAAAAAGGTGGAGCAGTTCAATTGCTTTCGAGAGCCGTCTCCCCACTTTTCAAACGATTATTTCCAGAAATCCCATCAAATCATCCTGCCGTTGGTTCAATCATGATGAACTTTAGTGCCAATATGCTCGGTTTAGACAATGCGGCAACGCCACTAGGATTAAAAGCGATGACTGAACTTCAGGAATTGAATCCAGAAAAGGAAACAGCATCAAATGCACAAATCATGTTTTTGGTCCTGAATACTTCAGGATTGACATTAGTGCCGGTTTCAATACTCGCATATCGTTCTGCAGCCGGTTCCGGTGCTCCATCAGAAGTATTCTTACCTATACTATTGGCTACATTCTGTTCAACCTTGATTGGTATGACGTACGTCGCTGTTCGACAGAAAATTAACCTGTTTCATCCCGTTGTTTTAACCTATTTGGGTGGATTGGCCGCTATGGTTGTCGGACTTCTTTATTTAGTATCCGTACGCCCAGAATATGCGGATGTAATATCTAGTGTTGGCGGAAATGTGCTGTTAATCAGTATAATCGCCTTGTTTTTCATTCTTGCCATGCGGAAGAAAGTGAACGTATATGACGAGTTTATTGAAGGAGCGAAAGGCGGATTTGATGTTGCGATAACGGTAATCCCTTATCTGGTAGCAATGCTGGCCGCTTTGGCTGTTTTTAGAGCTTCAGGTGCTCTAGAAGGTTTACTGGATGGTATTCGATGGGTTTTTATAACCATGGGAATCGCTTACACAGAATTTATTGATGCTTTACCCGTTGCACTAATGAAGCCTTTTAGTGGTTCTGGAGCGCGAGCTCTGATGCTTGAAGCTTTCAGTGAATATGGTGTTGATTCATTCAAAGGAAAATTAGCGGCTACTTTTCAAGGTTCAACGGAGACTACATTTTATGTGTTGGCCGTATATTTCGGCTCTGTCGGTATTAAAAACACACGATACGCAGCAGGTGCTGGATTAATTGCAGATTTAGCAGGGATAATTGCCGCAATCTTTATCAGTTATATGTTTTATTCCGTGAGCTAATGTTTGGTAGAAAAAAGAAGAAGATTCAGGGAAAAGTAGATAAGGTGTCGATGAAAGACATCAGCTATCCGCCAAAGATTATTTTGGCCTGGGCCAAGTCGCTTAGCGGACATACTGAAATAGCCGACTGGCTTCTTGAGAATGGGTACAAAGAACTAGTAATGGCGAATCACGCCATAAATCTGAAAGAAGAAGCTCGAACTTGGTTGTTAGACAATGGCTATCCACAGTTGATGGCACTTATCAATGCTTGTGAAGGAAATAAAGGTGCACAAAATTGGCTGATTAATAACAAATTCTTGAAGTTGTATCACATGGCTTTGGCTATTGATGGTGAAAACGACAGTTGGGAATGGCTGGGGCAAAATGTACCTGTCGATATGTTCTTATTAACCCAAACGATAAAAAAAGTGAAAGATGACATTGAAGAAAATCACAATGACATCCATACCTTCGGTAAAGATTAGCGGACATTGTATTTTCGTTCAATAACACTCGCCCCTTGACCGTAACTGAGATAGTCTGCATCAAACATTTCCGCTCCTTTTATGTCGCGAACAATATCGCGTAATTCTGCCTTGAGTTTGCCTGTCCCCTGCCCATGTACGACTATTAATCGACCGATTTTCTCTTTCTCTGTGCGTGCAAGGAATTGCTTAAAATGCCTGATTTGAGTGAGCAGAATATCGTGATTGGTCATTCCATTTTGAGATTCAACTAGGTTTTCCATATGCAAATCAATCTTACGCTCCACAACTCCCTTTTTCTGAATTGAAGGCGAACTTTCAGAAGTCAGGCGATTTTTGCTGTGCAATTCAGACTTACCAATAAGTTGATGATCTGAAACATTCATGACAGGAACCAGATTTTGCGGGAAATACCAGTTTTCAAATCCGTGTTCATCTTCAACCAAAAAACGACCGTCTTTGGCTTCAATAATTACTCCTCGACCTACTTCGTTTAAGAAAGAAACTTTATCTCCAAGCTTCAAGTGAGTTGACATACCAATCAAGATTATGGTTTGAGATGCTATTTAGAAGTAAGAAGATTGGCAGGATAATGGCTCCAAGCCATAAAAGTACAATAGCGATTTTTAAAAATAAGGAAGCGTCTTGTGAGGTTGGTGTTG
>CBFIBY010000227.1:0-3537 GCA_965660955.1 Crocinitomicaceae bacterium
ATTTCAAAACGTAAACCCTAAAAAAAAGAGATGAAAAACCTTAAAATTATACTTATAGCACTTGTTGTCTTGCTGGTTGCGCCCAGTTTTGCTCAAAAAGAATATACCATTGATTTTGAGCATGAGATGACCACTGACGATTCTGATATGCAATCTATGATTGACATGATGGGCGACATGAGCACAACGTGGTACTTGAAAGGAGACCTATTTCGCAGTGAAACAAATGCGGGAATGGCGGGAACTACAATTGTCATTTACAATTCCCATTCAAAAGATCTATTAATGCTCATGGAAAATCCGTTCACGGGAAACATGTATTCCAAATCGAACGCAGAAGAGAATGAAGAAGAGAAATTAGAATACACCGTAATAAAAACGAACGAAAAGAAAAAGATTGCCGGTTACAAGTGCACCAAATATATTATTACCGATTCTGAAGGCACTGAAACAATCGCCTACGTGACGGATAAAATTAACAATCCATCCAACAACAACTATGGAGGAAAAATAAAAGGAACGACGCTTTGTTCCATCACGGTTATCGAAGCTGGTGGCGGAAAAATGACGATGACGTTAACAGCAACTGAAGTTCGGGTTGGAGCGATTTCAGAAGATAAATTCTCCATGGAAATTCCAGAAAGTTATACAGAAATGGACCTTGACGAAGATTAATCATCGTCCTACGAAAACTCATGTAGAATAAATGTCAAACCTCTTCGGTACTTTCTTTGTCCTCTATCTACTCTTCATTGTGGTGCATGGAAGTATCTATTCGAGTAAAATACAAGCCATTGGTAAGCTCAGGACATTACTAAAAAAGAAAAGTTCGAATAAAAAAGAAGTTCGCTCTCAGGTTGCAAGCAAATTAATTCAGATAAAATGGATGAGGAGAATCATTTGGTTCGTCTTGATTGTTCTATTCCTTCTGCACCTTTTATTCATCAGTTTCATCAAAGAACCCGAAGAAGATGTTCAACTAAATGCAATTTATCTTTTTATTGGAGTTTGCGGCCTACTGTTTGTCATGAACTGGCTCAAAAGCGCCTCGAAAAGTGAAAAAGCACCTTACAGTCCTTCTTGAATTCCTTCTGAAATCTTTGTTAGATTCGGATTTTTCGCAACGAAATCTTCAAGCACTTTGAAAAAATTCAAAATATCATGTTTCGAATTATTGGCGTTGATAGTTACCAAACGGACAAATGTATCTTCGTTAAACGAACCAAATCCAACAACAGTAACTTGATGCTCATACAGTGCTGTACAAAGCGCAATTGGATCGATATTCTTATAGTTGAAACAGATGGAAATAGAATCATCAAAACTGTACAAGGTATAATCTGAATGACTTTTCACATACTCTCTTGCCACATCGGCTAGTTCAAATTGCTGATTCACAATTTGTTTCAATCCAGATGTTCCAACTGATTTCCAAAGGGTCCAAAATTTCAAGGCATCATTTCTGCGTCCACATTGAAACGACGTTTTACCTAAGTTGAAATCATCGCCGTCTGTTTGATACAGATAATCTGCTTCATTGCTGAACGAATCGTGCAATTGCTTCTTCTCCTTCACTAAAATAACTGAACACGTCATGGGTGTTCCAATCATTTTGTGTGCATTGTAACTGAACGAATCAGATCTTTCTACTCCCTTGATAAGATGTTTATACTCTTCGCTGAAGATTACGCTACCGCAATAGGCGCCATCCACGTGTAGCCAAAGATTATACTTATCCGTAATATCAGCGATTTGGTCAATTGGATCAAACGCACCTAGAACTGTGGTTCCAGCCGTTGCATTTACATACGTCGGAATGCATCCTTCGTTTATATCGGCAAGAATTTGTTCTTCTAATTTAGCTGGAATCATTTGTCCGACTGAATCTGCTTCAATGTACCGGATATTATTTTTACCCATACCCGCGAAACTCGCATTCTTTGCATTTGAGTAATGTGACTCTTTGGACGTATACATGGTCATCGGTTTGGACATTCCTTTAGATCTACAATCTGGATCTTTCGCATCACGCGCCATAACCAAAGCCATGTAATTACTCATTGATCCTCCAGTTGGAAAGGTTCCGTTGCTCTGAGCGCCATAACCTACCAAATCACAAGAACGTCGGATGATTTCTTGCTCGATTCCAACTTGTGGACCAGCCACTTTATAGGTGTACATGCTGTTGTTGAGCATAACGGCCAACAAATCTCCAAGTACTGCTTTACTTTGTCTCCCTCCAAAAAGCTGATTAAAGAATAAGCTTGTAGCCGTTTTTGGTGTTGAAACTAACACTTCACGAAGCACAGTTTTAAACTCGCTGTCGACCATAGGTGAAGCATTCAAGGAAAGATCAATTGCATCGTAGAGCACTTCGGCGTCTATGCGATCGGCAACAGGATGATTTTCTTCTTCTTGAATTAATAGATCAACCAATTCATTGAATAAGGCTAAGTCGTTATGTATATCAGACATGTAATTTTGTTGTTTAAACTTTAGATCCGAATTCCGCTTCGGTGTGGTAGGTCATTTCAGTATTCACAAATTTCCCTTCCGCTTCATCAAATAGATTACAACTGCGAATGGGTTTTGCGTATAAGTGAAGCGACATACTTCTTTCGCTAGATAAATTCTCGAGACTATGATACCCCATAAAATCAATCATGTAGGTTACGTCGTTCGTTTTGGCAACGGAAGATGTAATTTCTTTCAATTTATCTTCCTCTTCTTGATAAATCGTTTCTCTTAAGTCACCCTCAATAACACGCACCCAACATTCTTCACCTCCGTGATCGTGTATTGGGGTTATTTGTCCGGGTTCCCAGCAGAGTAAAATCAGCTCGAACTCTTCGGTATCAACAATACAATTGCGGGTATAAGATTCGCTAGACCACGAACAGTATTCTTCAAAAGTGCTTACAGGAATTTGTAAGGAATGAACTATTTCGCTGTACGTCGTCCTCTCCCCTTCTGATAGGGCGGCGACTAATTCTTCTAATGTATGAATTGCTTCTTGGTTATTTTGGTTAGAATTCAAAATGGAATGTTCTAATTGTTTGCTTTTATAATGTCCAAACCCAAGGATATTCCCCAAATCCAAATGACGGCATTCTTCTAAGATTTTCTTATCAAAGCTGTGCATGCAAAAATACGCATTTTTATAGATTTTTAGTCGAATTTTATGATTTTTTGAGTAAAAACAGTCCCTTTTCGCTTTTTTTTGACCATTTTGTGCCCGCTTAAAAAAATGTTTTTGACAAAATCAATTAATGTTTTTTAAGTAAATATCACTTCTAACGAATCAGAATATACGACTGTCATGCAAGAAGATTTAGCCATTAAGATAACCGTACTTGCCGCATACGTGGGCGTTCTATTCCTCATTGGAATCCTAGCCTCCCGACGAGTTAAAAGCATGAGCGATTACTATGTCGGTGGAAAAAACATGGGTTTTTGGGCGGTCGCTTTCTCCGCTCGAGCTACCGGCGAATCAGGATGGTTGCTCATTGGACTAACGGGAATGGGCGCTATGGCTGG
>CBFIBY010000228.1:0-3512 GCA_965660955.1 Crocinitomicaceae bacterium
AAATACCTTATCAGGATTCGTGCAATCAACACCTTTAACTTATTTCTGTGAATCATCAAATGCTGATACTACGAATATACCTGATGGGGTTGGTGTTTCATATACAAATGATTTGAATCTGGATTGTTTCAATCCAGCGGCTACTGTAACGAGCGCTACGGATATTTCATCTGTATGCTTGGATATTGAGCATTCATACATTCATGATTTGACCATGACGCTAACCTGTCCGAATGGAACTTCGATAGATTTATATGTTACCTATCCAGGAGCTGTTAATGATGTTTCGTTTGGTCAACCTGTTGATGACGACCTCTCTGCGACACTGGGAATTCCGTATAACTATTGTTTTACTAATACGGCCGCAAATACAATTTATTCCATTGCAGAACCAGCGGCAGGAACTCCACCTGTACAAAACTATATCGATAATGACGGCACACCAGTTGCAGGAGCATTTTATATTCCGGCTGGAGATTATTTGCCTGACCAAGGATTCGGAAACCTTGTGGGTTGCCCGTTGAACGGAGATTGGACAATTACAATTACAGATGGTTTGAATTCAGACGCCGGTACTGTTTTCAACTGGTCGATTGACTTTGACCCAACTTTGTATTCTACAAACAATGATTTCACACCATCTATTGCAGGAAACTGGTTACCAGACCCTACAATTACATCAAATGTAGGTAATACAATTACAGTCTCTCCTGTTGCTACTGGCGTAAGTTGCTATATGTTTGAGTCAACCGATCAATTTGGTTGTGTTTACGATACGTCAATCTGCTTTACTGTCAGTCCTGCCGACGATGCATCATTTAGTTATGCTCAAGCATCATATTGTACAAGTGAATTAAATCCAACGCCAAATATCACAGGAACTCCTGGCGGTGTTTTTAATGCTACGGGTGGATTACCAATTGATCCATTAACTGGAGAAATTGATTTAACAACCGCTGCAGATGGGAATTATACAATAACGTATTCGACATCTGCCTCTGCTTGTCCTGCCAGCAGTACGGCTGACGTTACTATCAATAGCGCAACGGCGAATTTCACAGCTGATGTTACCACAGGCTGTGCACCACTGACAGTTAACTTTAATAATCTGTCCATTAATTCTGTGAATTGCGATTGGAATTTCGGGGACGGTAATACTGCGAATGGCTGCATTGGCATCTCGCATACGTATCAAAATGGCGGCTCCTTTTCACCGACTCTGACAATCACAGATTTAAATGGTTGTATTGCATCCATAACTCAAACTGATTTAATTCAACCCGAACAAAAGCCCAATGCGAGTTTTATTCCTTCCCCTTCAGAATTATCTGTGGTGGATCAAACTTCATTAATGTCGAATGTTTCTACCGGGGCAACAACTTATACTTGGTTGTTTCCAGATGGAAGTACATCAACGGCAACGAGCCCTTCGTTTACGTTTGATTTGACAAGTAATGAATCGGCAACTGTTATTCTTTATGCATTCTCTGATCTTGGATGTGTGGATTCCACTTTTGAAATTCTAACGTTATCTGAAGACTTAATATTTTATGCACCCAATGCGTTTACACCGAATAATGACGAAAACAATCGAATATTTCTGCCCATAATAACATCAGGAATAGATTTAGCGAATTATCAATTAACTATCTACAATCGATGGGGTGAACAAGTTTTTATTTCCAAAGACTACCGTATAGGTTGGGACGGTGTAAATAAATCAGGTAAAATCGCACAAGATGGTGTTTACACATATGTAATTGAATACAATTTAAAAAATGTAGATGATAGGCAAACCTTTGAAGGTCACGTCAATTTATTAAGATAATTTATGAGCAACGAAAGTTGCTCTTTTTTTTTGTGTAAAACTCCTGAAAAGTTTGAATGAACTTGTCCTGATTTTATATTTAAATTTGTCCTCAATTTGAGTCAAACGAAATCAATTGAATCCTTAAAACTGAGCATAGAATGCCTAGAAACGAATCCTTAAAATCTATCCTAATTATCGGAAGTGGTCCCATTGTAATTGGTCAAGCTTGCGAATTCGATTATTCCGGTTCACAAGCCGCTCGTTCTTTGCGAGAAGAAGGTATCGAGGTAACATTAATCAACTCTAATCCGGCAACTATAATGACGGATAAAGTGATTGCTGACAATGTATATCTCAAACCGCTTGAACCAGAGAGTATCGTTGAGATTTTAAATAATCATAAGATTGACGCTGTACTGCCAACAATGGGAGGTCAAACAGGTCTGAATCTATGTATCAAATGTGACGAAATGGGCATTTGGGAAGAACATGGGATTGAAATTATTGGGGTGGACATTGATGCCATTGAAGTGACTGAAAATCGTGAAGCTTTTCGTGACTTGATGGGCCAAATTGATGTGGGAATGGCTCCTCAAGCAACGGCTAAGTCCTTTTTAGAAGGAAAAGAAGTGGCGCAGAAGTTTGGATTCCCTTTATGTATTCGTTCCTCATATACTTTAGGAGGTGCGGGAGCATCCATCGTCCATGACCCAGCTGAATTTGATAATTTATTGGAGCGTGGATTGCAATTATCACCAATTCACGAAGTGATGATTGACAAAGCACTATTAGGCTGGAAAGAATATGAGCTGGAGCTTTTGCGAGATGACAACGACAACGTCGTAATCATTTGTTCTATTGAAAACTTTGATCCTATGGGAATCCACACCGGAGATTCCATTACTGTTGCCCCAGCAATGACTCTGTCTGACACGACCTTCCAACGGATGCGAGACATGGCGATAAAAATGATGCGTTCGATTGGGAATTTTGCTGGTGGTTGTAACGTACAATTTGCCGTTTCTCCGGACGAAAAAGAGGATATTATTGCTATTGAAATTAACCCAAGAGTTTCCAGATCTTCTGCATTAGCATCGAAAGCAACTGGATATCCAATTGCAAAAATTGCAGCCAAATTAGCCATTGGTTATCATCTGGATGAATTGAATAATCAAATTACAAAAACAACATCTGCTTTATTTGAACCGACGTTGGATTACGTAATTGTAAAAATACCGCGCTGGAATTTCAATAAATTTCCAGGAACCGACCGTAAATTAGGACTTCAAATGAAGTCAGTAGGAGAGGTGATGGGAATCGGACGCTCGTTCCAAGAAGCGCTTCAGAAAGCTTGTCAATCGCTTGAAATCAACAGAAATGGTTTAGGAGCTGATGGTAAAGAGCTGACAAATCAAGATGTAATTCTCAATAGTTTGGAATTTGCAAGCTGGAATCGATTGTTTCACATCTACGACGCAATCAAATTGGGAATACCATTTAAAACGATTGTTGAGAAAACGAAAATTGACATCTGGTTCTTGAAGCAAATTGAGGACATGATAAAATTAGAAGGAAGGATAGAGAAATTCCATTTGGATAACTTCCCGAAAGAATTGATGTTTGAGGCCAAACAAAAAGGATACGCTGATCGACAAATTGCACACTTATTGCGCTGTCTAGAATCTGAGGTTTATAGCAAACG
>CBFIBY010000229.1:0-1379 GCA_965660955.1 Crocinitomicaceae bacterium
ACCAGGATTCAAACGCCCCGCATTTAGTCGATAGGAATCTCCCGTTTGACCAAACTGATATTTATTGATATTTCCATCGTCCGCTTTCAAACTAAAATTGATGGTCGGAGTGGTAATCAAATCCATGGATTCATTGTAGAATTCAGCTTTCACGACCAATTCTTCTGCTTTGGTAATTCGCTTTGGAAGACTTACGATAAAAGGCGAAGAGTTTTGTCTAACCACAAGGTATTGTGTGATTTTTTGAATGAATTCATTGAAAGAATCAAAGGAACCATTTCGCTGGTAATCATTGATTTTCCAACGCCACAAACCTTCACCATACAAAACACCGTACTTCACCCCTTTTTGCTTTCCAAAATATAGAAGCGGATCTTTTTTCTGAATACTTCCTATTCGTTGATACAAGAAAACATCTATTCCTGCTGGGAAACTTGTGTTTCCAAATCTAGATTTTAATGGAGGAAGGAAATCGAAAAAGTTCTTTAGATTTTCGGATATTTCAAAAGGAACAAAAGATGAATTGTATCGACCATCGATATCATCCGTTTGGTTTCCACCAGGCAATTTCAATCCTATTCCCAATCGATTTATTTCATTGGGTTGGCTTGAGGCTCCAACGATATAAAACGTGGGGATATTCTTGGCTGTAAGCAAGGGAATGATAGAGGGATCATTTTGCCAACCGGGCTCATGCCAAACGACCAAATCCACATCTTTTAAATTCTTGTCCCAGTCTTTTGTTAAAACAGACTCAACACTCAAATTTTCATCTTGATCCATCACAGACTTGATTGCCGCGACATCTGGATGAGGTGCCCCTGCCAACAAAAGCACTCTCGACCGAGCGTCCAAAACTTCTATGTACACATCACGTGAATTGTTCTTCACGTTGTATTCACCATCTACAATGGCGAGGTTCACAGAATAACGTTGAACACCAACCTGATTGGCCTCAAGAGTAAAATTTACTTGTTTGAAAGCATAATTCGGATCATCATATGAAACCGTTTGCGTTTTTATCACCTTCCCTCCTTTCGAAACGGTAACCGTTGCAGAACGAACACCCATTTTAATAGCCTCCAGCTCAACTTCAATTGGAAATTGATTCTTTAGAAATGCGAAATCATTCGTTGTAACACCTTTGATATAATGATCTTTCTTCGGAACAGTATCACCCATCCCAACCGTGAAAAAGGGCGTAAGGTTAAATTTCTCTGCCATGTAAAGAGGATTCGAACCTTTATTGAAGTTTCCATCAGAAAGAAGCACCACTCCTCCTACATTTCGGTTGTAAAAATCGGTGTGAATACGTTCCAAAACTTCCGACAGATTCGTTTCCTCTCCATTGAAAACAAGGTCTTGATTGGCGTCTCCCG
>CBFIBY010000229.1:1387-3501 GCA_965660955.1 Crocinitomicaceae bacterium
TCGGTGTGAATACGTTCCAAAACTTCCGACAGATTCGTTTCCTCTCCATTGAAAACAAGGTCTTGATTGGCGTCTCCCGACAAATGCACATCAAAATAATCGAAGCGACTGCCCAACTCTTCTTTTAGTTTTGCCTTAAGTTCAGGGACATCTTTTTTAACTCGACTCGAATCTTTGAACTTAACAACCGAGCTTGAATTATCAATTAAAGTGATTAAAACAGGTTTTTCTTCACGGTAGCTTTTGTATTCGAATAGAATACCTAAAAGCATTAAACCTAAAAATATAAGGGAAAGTGAACGTAAGGTTATGAGTAATCCTCGTTGGAACTTCGTAAGTTCTTTTACCCATCCTCGCCTCTTATAAAGTAGAATAGACAGAAAAATGGCCAATGCTGACCACGGAAAAATCCACCAAAGCGATATGTCTGAAATCCAGTTCATTTTCTCAAATACGAAAATAACAAACTAAATGGTCTACCGCTTGGTGGATTTTCTATTTTGTGATTATTTGAGAATTATTTCTTCGCGTCAACGAAATTCTGCACAGAAAATGCAATTCCCAATCCGAAAACAGATTTGAACTGTGTTCTAGGACCAACATTTCCGTCTCTATCTGTGATATCGATGTCGTCATCATAGATTAAGTTCCACTGCAATGAAGAAGATAACCAGCTATTGATTTTGAAAGAGAACAATGTTTCTGCATTCACATCAATATTTTGCGGATTTTCTACATAGTTACTAAACATCTGCAACCCCATTCTGAAATCAATGTTTTCAGCCAATTTACGGTTGTATTTCATTTGCAGGTAGGCTCCAAATTCACCACGGAACTGTTTTCCAGCGGTAACCAATACACCTAAATCATCATATACAGCTGGATCAACTCCAAATGCACCAGCATTCGCTAAAAAGTCAGATTTCACAAATGTCATTTTAGCTGCTAATGGAGAAACAAACAAGGTCAAGTTGTCACTCGGCGTATAGTCAATACCCAACGCCAGTGTAGCATACCCTGGTGCCATAAAACGTGAAGCCGGAATATCAATTTCTGGATACGCAAATCCATCTAACATTTGTGTTCTAAAGTTTCCTAACAAAGACAAGTAGTAATGTTCTTTCAATCGATACCCCATGTTGGTATTTAGTTCAACACGGTCATCTGTTTTTTGAAACCTCTCATTGGCTGGTACGTCTTTACCTGTAAAATTCACAGCACCTAAAGCTAAATGGGCATCATTGTCCCACTTGAAAGTTCCTTTTTTGTAATTTGCTGTTGCGTCAATAAATCCTAAGATTGCTACATTGTTTCGTCCACCCGCATTCCAGTTTACAAAAGATGTTTGACTACCATTAATTCCATATATTGCTTTTAACTTCCAGTTTTTCACTGGTGCAAGTGTATCTGTCTGAGCAGATGCAAAATTAGCCGCCATTAGAGCAACTATAAGTAAATGTTTTTTCATAATTCTCATTTGTTAAGGGTGCAAAATTAGAAATAATCACCTTAATCTTGTTTTTTTAAGAAAATACTAACGTTTGGGTTCAGTAGATTACTCCATAAATGATTCAAATGAACACGTTCTTTTTCGTATTTTTGTGAAAAATTTAAAGCATATATGAGCAAGACAGTATACATCGTATCAGCCGTGCGAACACCAATGGGTGCTTTCATGGGTGGATTATCAACAGTGCCAGCCACTGTATTAGGAACAACCGCAATTAAAGGAGCTTTAGAAAAAGGTAACGTTGATGGATCTCAAGTAAACGAAGTGTTCATGGGCAACGTTTTACAGGCTGGAGTTGGACAAGCGCCTGCGCGTCAAGCTGCTTTGGGTGCTGGACTTGGACACGAAATTCCTTGTACCACAGTGAACAAGGTGTGTGCTTCTGGAATGAAAGCCGTTATGTTAGGTGCTCAAACCATTTTAGCCGGAGACAATGATATTGTTGTTGCTGGTGGGATGGAAAATATGTCTATGACTCCTCACTATGTTGCAGGAAGAAATGGAACAAAATTCGGAAACATCCAAATGATTGATGGAATCACGAAAGATGGGCTTTTGGATGTTTACAATAACGTACCTATGGGCAACTGTGCTGAACTATGCG
>CBFIBY010000230.1:0-3150 GCA_965660955.1 Crocinitomicaceae bacterium
GATGAGATAACTTTTAAGGGCCGTGGAAGACGACCACGTTGATAGGCTACAGGTGTAAAGTCAGTAATGGCATAGCCGAGTAGTACTAATTACCCGTAGACTTATATTATCCTTTCTTTACTTCTTTACTACTTCGATCATCCGATATTTCAAAAACTGAAATTTGAAATATGAAGGTAGAAGTAAGAATCACCAAATCCGGTATTCTTATTTCAAAATTCTTCCTTCTTATTTCACCAGTTTTAGGTGTTTATAGCATCATGGTCCACCTCTTCCCATTCCGAACAGAGAAGTTAAGCCTGATTGCGCTGATGGTACTGCATTTTTAAGTGTGGGAGAGTAAGTCGACGCCACTTTTAGAAGCCTCTTGAGTAATCAAGAGGCTTTTTTTTGTGTCAAAGAAATACGAGGTGGGAGAGTATTCCGAAAACTATGCTTTTCTTGCTAACTAGCTAAAAATTAGAGCCTCGATAATATTGCGCAATAGTACCAAGATAACTTTCATTTCAAACCATTTTGAAAGAACAGATAAAATTGACATTCGATAAAATGTAGGATTTCACGCTAAACCATTCGTTTCTAAATAAACATCGGCAATATTTTCTCTGAAATACTTCATAAGTAGTAGCATTCAACAGAAATCAATTTTTTTACTTACAACTTTATAAATTTCTTTGTTTTACGACGACCTTGATTTTCGAGATGCACAAAATAGGATCCTGCCGGTAATCCAATTATATCCAAATTTATCTTTTGAATGGAATTTGGATGATTCTTCGCTTCAAAAGATTTTATGATGGAGCCTATACCGTCAAAAATAGTAATGTATGAGGTGTCGCTAGAGGGTGGTATTTCTAAATCTATAAAAGATGACGCTGGATTTGGATACAAACTAAAATCATATTCTTCGATTGGGTGATTTTCGTCAAGAAATAAACCGCTAATACAACCGGGTTTAAATAAAGGTAATAATTGTACATTCGGATGGATTACACTACTAACCTCTGTACCGTTTAATCCTAGCCAATTCTGTAAGATAGTCCCATAAATATCTCTGAAATCGTATTGCATGGCAACACCTTCTTCTGTCCCAATTTGTGTGTCAATGATTGGATGATCACCTAATACTTTTTTATCAATACAGGAACCGAATAACATCATTGGTGCGGCAGTTCCATGATCAGTTCCTAGAGCTGCATTGGACCGTATTCTTCTTCCAAATTCGGAATAAGTCATTCCTATGACCTTGTCGTTGACGTTTAGTAAATTTAGGTCATCTTGAAAAGCACATACCGCGTCAGACAACTCTTTTAACAAATTTGCGTGATTACCAGTGGTAGTATCTGTACTGACTACTTGATTATCATGCGTGTCAAAACCGTCGAGTTGAACGACATAGATTTTTGTTTGCAATCCACCAGAAATCAATCGGGACACATGCTTTAATTTTTCAGCAAGGTCTGTATCGAGATTGTTCCACTTTTGGGACAAGTTGTTGCCAGCGTTCGCAGCCGTACTTATCGCAGAGGCATATGCATTTGTTTGTTCAACGGTTTCGTTTACAAAATTTAATGCATCACCGTAACAATTGTTCGGAACACTTCCTCCTGCTCCAACCAAGGCAGTGCCTGGATTAAAGGGGTCCAATAAGGATAAACTATAATTTGCATTTACCCCTTCACAGGTTTCAGAAACGATTTTACCCATCGTTATGGCGAATGGGTGAGGATTATTATTATTTGGGTAACCTGTGGGATAATCGTTGTAGTTTAAGTCATAAAACCTTCCTAACCAACCTGTTGTCTCATATATATCAGCACTTGAAGCCGTATTCCAAATATCTGTTGAACGAAAATGGGAACGGTTTTGATTTGGATAACCGACGTTTTGAATGATTCCAAGGCAGTCCATGTCCCAAACATCTTTCATGCCTTGCATAGTGGGATGAAAACCATAATCATTGTGAAAATTGATGATGGTGTTTTCGGGTACGATGATATTACCTCTTACCGCCTGTAAATTAGCATATTGAGGTCCGTGATAAATGGTCGCCAATCCATCGTTTCCTCCCTGTAATTGTATGAGAACCAAAATATTGTCATTATCCTCGTCAAAGGATGAATTTTGAGGCATGCTCATTCCATACAAAGGGAAATTGCCCAATGTCAGTGGAATGCTCGATAAAGCAGCGGTTTTAATAAACCCTCGTCTACCAACTGTAAATTTTTTCATGACTACATTATTTGAAATTCTGACATTCTAACCATGACAGAAAAAAGGTTTCTCAATCTATTTTCAACAGGTGCGACAAAAGTCGGATTGTTTGGGTCGGCCAAATAATTATTGTACTCTACCGTCCATTCAAAATCTGGCAGCCCAGGAATGAGTACGTCCTTTAAACTGGTTAATTGACTTGAAATCAAAGGATAATTATACATTCTTTCCGCCAAACTGTTTATTAGATTATTTGGATATGCGGCATTTGGAATAGAATTGACGATGCTCAAAACAGGCACAAGTGAAGTAACGTTGTAATTTACATCGTTATAAGAAAAACTACCACCTTCAATCAACAACTTACAGAAAGTATGTCGTTTTGGAAGCAACAAATTATTGATCCATAATTTATAAAATTGAGGTTCTTGATAGTAAGCTTTCCAACCTGCAACATTCGGATGATAAAACAAAGCTTGCTCCGTATCGGAACACATTAAATACAAGTTATAAGCATGTTCGTATTCAGTTTCCACGTTTCCTTGTGGAGGATTGACATCCAAACCGCGACTCACAGACATGATTAGATCAACTGGACTCTTTATCATACAGGCCGTTGAATTGAAAAAATGTTCAGATTTAAAAAGTACCTGCAATGCGCTAGATATGTTATAATTATCGTTTTTTATAATAACTGATAAAGGTTCTATTATGTTGGTTTCAATATCAGTGGATATTTCGTCTCTCACAAACCATCGGTACAGTTTTCTTGTTATAAAGCGCGCACATTCATCTTGCTGAAAAATAACATTGAGCAAATCGATATATTCTTGACTACCATTTTCAGTGATCACGGCGTTATTGAAACGATAGGATAGGGTTTTACTGCCCGTTACATGTTTTGTTTGATCAAAAGAAGCGGTAAGCGTTCCTGGA
>CBFIBY010000230.1:3160-3495 GCA_965660955.1 Crocinitomicaceae bacterium
TGCTTATCGGTGCTACGCGCCATCCTGACAGAATTTTAGCCATTTCCATCACGTCATCTTCAGTGTAATTGGTGTAATCACCAGGTGCGACCAAAGGTCCTTTTCCTATCGTAAACAATTCTAATAATTCCCTGGAATAATTTTCATTGGGAGCGACATTCGTATTTTCGGAACCACTGAGATACAGCAACATATTCGTGTCGATAGTAATTTCCTCTGTCAGTTGCTTGAAGTTTCCAATCGCATTGCTTCTCAAAAGGGAATAATAGATGTATTCTCGATGTGCTATCGTAGCATCTCCATCCACAAAATGATTGTGCCAAAAGAGGGCGAGT
>CBFIBY010000231.1:0-3483 GCA_965660955.1 Crocinitomicaceae bacterium
CAAAAACAGAATAGTTGAACTCATTATTTTCTAATGACTTACTTTTTATCGTATAATCTGATTCATTTACTACAATCCCAAGTTCGTGTGATGTTGTATTGATTTTGTCTTCTATTGCATGAAATCGTATTGATGCAAAAGGGGTTTGTAGAAAATACCTATCTAAACTTCCATTAAAACCGATATATAAACTTTGTGTGTAGTCTATATTTTTTTTATGCCAATATACTCCTTGGTCTTCCGTACTTTCGATAAATCCCTCCAAGGATATAGAAAGTTTGAGTAAATTGATTATTTCATTCTTTCCCATTTAATTAATCTTTAGAATTCCAGTAATAGTAGAACCATCACCAGAACTATATACTTTATACCATTGTTTTGAACCCGAGAAATTTAGAATTTCATCCTTATTTAATAATAGACCATTGCTCGTACCAGATTCAATAGAATTACTTCTCACCGTAAATGAATTGCTTTGTAAAGCATTTGTCTGATTGGGTGAAAATGCCGTAGTGCTTGAGAGTTTATTCTCAATAACCATCAGGTCTTCAATATCTCCAAAGGCGTCATATTTAACAAACATCTGATCCGCCACAAAATAATCTCCAGCATTGTTGTATTTGAGTTGCACTTGACTAAACATTTCGTATTCATCCAAGTTTTTACCAAAATCTGCTAGAAATTGTTGTTTTAATTCGAGATACTTGGCTGAATTTCTGTTTTTAAAAGCCACTTTGCACACTAATTCCTCAAAATCTTTCCCTGCCTTGGTTACCGTTTTAAAATAGTTGCTTTGTCCCCATTTAGTCCAACGTGTACCGCCAGTTTTAGATAATTCATAAGCATATTTTGGGTCATCTTTTAGTACTTTCCAAATGTCATTTAAATCATCTGGGCTTTCTTTTAGCAATGCTTTTAATCCTGCACCATTTGAAGCCGAAGCAATATCAGCTTCAAGTTTTGTTAAATACGTTGCATCTAATCCATCCAATTTAGAAATCAAACTACCATCAACTAAATCGTCCAACGTGTTAACCCACGTTTTTAGATTCGTGTAGCTATTTAATTTAGTTAGTAAACCAGCTTTCCCCGCTCCGCTAACCAAAGTCTTCAACTGACTCTGCGACATCGTCGGCTTTTTGCCACCATTTAAATCTGCCAGCGTGCTAGATACTTTATCCTGACTGACTTTAGCTTCATTAGAAATTCTAATATATCCGTCTAGATTATCTTCCGTTGTTTTGGCGATAAACGTGTAGGTATTGTCCGCTTGTTTTTTCGCATAGTAAGCGACTTTTTTAATGACAGCAGCTCCTACAAAAGGCGCTGCCGCTGAGGCACTGTAAATTAGAAAATTGGAGCCATCCATTCGAATGACGGCATACATCATTCCTATTGGATCCGTAATATTATCAAGAAAAGGAATCATGCCCAAAGCATCTAAACCTCCGTAAACTATTGGGTCAATAATTAAACTATATGGGTCAAAATCATATTTTTTAGAAGCCGTAAGGGGTGTTGTGCCTAGGAAAATTTTGAAATTATTACAGTATTCACATGTTGAGAGCGAATTATTCAAAATTTCACCAAGAACAGGGTCGTCATTCAAATATTTCTCTCGGTACTCTTGCCATTTCACTGGGATAACTTCCCAATGATTCTTGTTTTTTATATTGTCAAGATTCGTATTTGCATCTACCCAGACAAAAAGATTATCCCAAGGTTCGTTATCCCAATTGAACAGAACATCCGAACCAGTTGATCCGGCAAAATCAGATTGTATATTTTGAGCAATGGTGGCTTCTTTCGCCTTTCTAACGGCCCAACGTTTAGATTTATATAAGTTAGCCCCATAAATAAAAGGTAAGCCAGCTCGATCCTTTGATGGATCACTAATAGATTCGTGCTTAGTTCGACTTATATCCCCATTTAAGTGATAAAACAGATTTGTCACATGAAATGGCTTCACCAATTGAGTGAAAAAATACTGCGTAGCGTCATTTATGTTTTCAGCATCAAAGAACTTTGCCTCATTAAACGTCGAACCCAAAAGATTTTGGTTAGAAGTAGCAAAAGCAACTTTGATACAAGTTCCAACAGTCTTATTGAATATTCCAAATGCTGATGGAATGTCACTATGCGTTACGAGAACAAGTGCGATTTCTTTCCCAGGATGACTTTGAAGGTATTTAGCAATAACTTGTTCAGCAAGTGTTTTTGTTTGTTCATACGAGTATGACTTTTGCGATGGAAGTTTTAAAAATAGCTGTACGACATATTTGTTCTGTCGGTGGAAATGGAATAACTTAAATCTATCGGAAAGTAAGTCTATATTTGGATACGCAAATTCAATATTTGTAGATACTCCTCCACCTTCAACATGTCTAATTGGTCTGCTAGTATTAGAATTTAAATTAAACCCTGATGTAATGGCAGAATTTAACCCATCTGCCAGCCAATTAACATGATCTTGCAAAATGTTGGGATACTCAACAACATTATCACACATTGAGCTCGAGGTCACACAAGGTTCTGGCTGAGACGTAATAAATTGATTATTATAATACTTCTCAATTACTGTACCCGAGATACTAGAACAGCTTATTATTTGAATTCCATCATTTTGCACTACAATATCATGTGAAGCATGCGTATCTACGGTCTGATATTTGGTTCCTTCATAAATATCTGTTGTCGTTATTCTGGTCGCCTTACATATCGTGTCAGTGCAGTGATAATAGATGCTGGTACCTTTTGTTTTTGCTACTCTTCCTTCTGGAGTGAGTGTGAAATCTGATAAGTTACTATACGTGGGTAAAACATGATGCGTACCATTTGGATCCGAATAACCAAAGCCTGCTAAGTCACCGACAGCGTCAAAATAAACGAAATCTATATTCGTCCGTTTAAGCTTAATATATGCGCTACTTGCAACTTTAAATGTTAAACTTGGACAAGCTTGTTGCACCTGACTGAAAGACACTTCTGTAAACCCTTGATAATTCGGATTGTCATGGTGGTTGAGGGCTTTTACAATATTTGAAAATTGACCATCTTCGCTTTCATCCCAAAAACTCGGCAAAATATCCCTATCCCGCAGTTCTTCCCATTGTGCAATCGTCAACTCTTGCCCAACCATATATCCCGAGGCATTGCTTGGATAATCCATTAAATTGTCCGTGCTTCCCTCAGCAGGACCATTTTCCTTCCAAGTGTGCGGTAGCGCTCCTATTCCGTGCCCAAGTTCATGTGCAAATGTATTAATCGGTGCGCTCGCTAAAATGAAACCTATTCCTTTGCCACGAACCATGTAGCCCATTTCATTCGGGTCGGAAAAAGAAGGCACAACAAAAACATAATAGGCGTCAGGATTCTTTGAAATACTTGAATCGGCGAAATAGGCATCCCTGATATTTCGCATATCGTCAGAATACTTGCTCAATAGTCCGACCTCCGTTGGAAGGCTTATAGTTGTTGATGGAG
>CBFIBY010000232.1:0-3476 GCA_965660955.1 Crocinitomicaceae bacterium
TTATTCTTGATAATTAATTTGGTGTTCGTACCAATAGGAACAAGATCATAAGAGCTCGTTGGATGTGTTGATATCAACTCGATTTTGTCTCCTGAAATCAAAAATTCCTTTTTCAAGCGCTTGTCTAACTTGGTAAAATAATTCTCATTAAAATTGTCTTTCAACCTAACTTTTTTCCCAATCCCAATAAATCCTTTGCTTTTGGAAATCACCTCATTCTTCAGTAACTCTTTTTCTGTTCCGTATACATAGAAAGCTGTATTCAAGTCTTCTTTCATTACATCAACTTGGTAATCCTTCTCTTGGTAGGCATCAAACAAACGAGCGTATTCTTTGTCTTTTTGCTCTAACTCATCGTGCAACATTTCAATCTCAGCATCTTTTTCCGCCAATTGCACCATTAATCTTTCAACCATAGCTTCAAGTTCAATGATTTTCATTCCACTGTTGTTCATCTGATCTTGCAACAATTTCAATTTCTTCGCATTTTCTTCACGCAAAAAATTGATTTGGCGTATTTCATTCAAAACCATTTCGCGATCGTTAATTGCCAATTCTGGATTGTTACTTTGTGAGCGAACACTTTCTTTCTTAACACCAATGGCGATCAAATTCTCTTGTATTTCATTGAAATACGTTAAAGACTCATTAATTGTCGAGTCCTTCAATTGCGCATCCAATTGCATTTGTTTAATTTGACTTTCCAGTTTAGCAACGTTTGCCGTGTTTGTTTGGATTTTCGGTTCATCTTTACACGAAAACAAAACTGCCAATATTAGTAGGCTTCCGAGAATTTTCATATCAATTGTTTATCTTTAGGCTCCAAAAGTTTGGAACACCTGAAATTTAGCAAAAAATGAACATTAAACACCTTATTATCCTACTATTTTGTACTTTTTTAGGAAGTGCCTATGGACAGAAAATTGTCTACAAACTCCGCATGGAGCAACCGCAAACGCATTATTTTCAGGTTGAAATGGAATTGACCGATTTCAATGAAACCACACTGAATGTTAAGATGCCTGTTTGGGCTCCAGGAAGTTACCTCGTGCGCGAGTTTGCCAAAAATGTTGATTTGGTAAAAGCATATGATGGCGACAAAAAATTACCCGTAGAAAAATCGAGTAAAAACACCTGGGTAATTAAAAAAGGGAATGCAAAAAAAATAACGGTAAAATATGAGGTATATGCCTTTGAACTTTCCGTTCGCACAAGCTTTTTGGACATGACACACGGTTTCGTTAGTGGAAGCGGTGTTTTTATGTATCTGGAAGGACACAAAGCGGCAAAAGGTTGTGTTGATGTCATTCCTCATTCATCTTTTGCGCATATAACAACGGCTTTGCCATTATGTCCAGAGTCAGCTGCAACAGATGGCGGTACAAGATTTAAGTTCAATGACTACGATCAATTGGCGGATTGTCCAATCGAGATTGGGAATCAAGAAATATTTGACTTTACGGCATCCGGAGTGAAACACACCGTGGCTGTTTACGGCAGAGGAAATCATAACGTTGACAATATGAAACGTGATATGGCGAAAGTTGTAGAAACGGCAACAGATGTTTTCGGTCAAAATCCAAACAAAGAGTATACGTTTATTATTCACAATGTGGAACGAGCCCAAGGCGGATTGGAACATGTGAATAGCACAGTTTTGAGTGTTAATCGATGGAGTTACGACGGCTCCAAATACCTCGGATTTTTAAATTTAGTAGCACACGAATATTTTCATTTATGGAATGTAAAGCGAATTCGACCGATAGAATTAGGTCCATTCAATTACGATGCAGAGAACTATACAACCTTATTGTGGGTGATGGAAGGATTCACCTCATACTATGATGAATTGTTGATGCTTCGAGCGGGATTCTATGATGTAAATCAATATTTAAGTAAGCTAAACGGTTCGTTAAACTATGTTGAAGGATCCATTGGAGCGCGCGTTCAACCCTTAGCGCACGCCAGTTATGATGCATGGATAAAAGCGTATAGACCCAACGAAAATAGTTTTAATACAACAATGACATATTACTCTCGCGGACAGTTAATGGCTTCCATTTTCGATGCAATGATTATTGATGCTTCCAAAGGAAAAAAATGCTTGGATCATTTCATGCAAAGTTTGTACAAGAAATTTTACGAGAAAGAAGGAAGAGGTTTTACGGAGGCTGAATTCAAAGCAGAATTAGAATCTTTCACAAAGTCCGATTTAACTGAGTTTTTCGAACGTTATATACGCGGGACTGAAATTCCTGATTACACGATGTATTATGCCAAAATGGGTGTAAAGGCAAATCGTGAAGATGTAAAATCCATTAAGTTCGGAGCAAGAATGAACGGAAACATTGTTCGCGGTGTTGCACGTGGTTCGGCCGCGGAGAGTATTGGTCTAAGCGCAAATGATGAAGTTCTGGCAATTGATGGTTATCGTGTGGATGCATCCTCCATGTCTAAGATTCTTTCAAAATTCGAAATGACTGAAACCTTTGATTTGCTTATTTCTCGAGATAACATTCTTTACACATTGAAAGGAAAAATGAGTGAAGTAACCACTCCTCGATTCGATTTGGAAATAGACGAAGAAAGTTCAAAAAAAGCCTTACGCGAGTATTGGCTGAGATAAAGCGATGAAGAACCTACTTTTACTTTTTTCAATAATGGCAGTCAGCGCATGTCATATGTCGCGTGTAAAGACAGTTCAACTTAAAAAACCAGCTGGAAGCACTTATCCTTATGCGCAAGTTGAACCTAGTATTGCCATTCATCCGACAAATCAAGACATTCAAATTGCCGGTTCTGTCCTAGATGATTACTATTATTCAACAAATGGCGGAAAAACATGGAAAAGTAAAACGCTCAAAAGCACATATGGCGTTTACGGTGATCCCGTTGTTACCTTCGATAGCACCGGTAGAGCCTATTATTTTCATTTGGCGCATTATTCGCAAGGGACGCATCTTGACAGAATTGTTTGTCAATATACCGACGACGTAACTCAAGAATTCTCCCAAGGAAGTTATCCTCGTCCGCTTGAAACCAAAGTTCAAGATAAACATTGGGTGTGCATTGACCCTGCAAACAACCATATTTATATGACATGGACGCAATTCGATGCATACAACAGCAACTTGCCAAAAGATTCTTCCATTATCGTTTTTTCTAAATCTGAAGATCAAGGTAAAACATGGTCAGAACCCATACGAATTTCCAAATTTGCTGGAGATTGTCTGGATGATGACATGACCGTTGAAGGTGCTGTTCCCGCTATGGGACCCAATGGAGAAATTTTTGTCGTATGGGCCGGACCGAAAGGGTTGGTTCTTCAAAAATCAACTGATAAAGGTCAAACATGGTTAGATGAAGAAAGAATAATTGGTCCTCAATTTGGCGGTTGGACTTTGGAAATCCCAGGAATTAGTCGTGCCAATGGGCTTCCTATTCTAGTAAGCGATTGTTCTAGAGGACCAAATCAC
>CBFIBY010000233.1:0-256 GCA_965660955.1 Crocinitomicaceae bacterium
TTTATTGTAAAATCTAAATTACCGGTGTGTAAAGGAATGTATGCGATTTGAGAACCATTATTAGGGTCATCATCTGTTTTATTTATACTTCTTTGAAAACTGTAATTTACATCAAGCTTAGTTGACCAATAATTCCTGAATTTTCCCACGATTGATTGATTATAATCAACTCCCATGGCTAAAACTTTTTCTATATTTTGAATGGACCAGACAAATAAGTTCTTTGTTGGAATAGCAAGTATCTTGTTGTCAACTT
>CBFIBY010000233.1:266-3448 GCA_965660955.1 Crocinitomicaceae bacterium
AAAGGCTCATTCGATTCCTGAATTCCCAGCGAGAATTGTATTTGGCTAGAGCGTTCGAAAGAACGTACTGCCGAACTCTTTCTGGGTCAAGCTCTTGATTACCAACGCTTGCGTAATAAAGTTCATTGAAACTAGGTAGCCTACTGGTTGTTGAGGTTTTAAATCCAACAGACCACCGATACTTGCCTCGCTCTTTCGTTGAAAACTGCAAGAGAGGAGAGAAAAGGTGACGATTTGGTAAAGTTTCTGAAGTGTTTTTTTGATCAAGTATAAACTGATAGCTTAGTCGCATATCGACAAAATATTTTTTCTCATCAATTGTAAAACCTGCCGAAGAGAGTGTTGAAAGTCGCAAGGGCTCTATGCTATCCGATTCCAGATTCAACTGGGCAAACTGCTGTTCAATACCACCGTAAAACTTTAATAAGTCACCAAATTTATCGCGTCGAAAACGAACACCAACTGCAACACTATTTAGGAAAAAATTTCGCTTTAAAAAACCTTGCGAGTTCAAATAATTCGAATCTAAGTAATGTTGTTCATTGTTTTGATAATTAGCGTAATAACGAATATTTGTTAACTTCCATTTATCTTCCCAATCCAAAACCAAGGAGTGCTTTTGCGTCTTCAAATATTGTCGGTTTGAATTGTTATACAACACTACGGCACCCGGTAATTCTTGATCAATAATTGAATTGTTATACATCAAGCGAATCGGCTGTTTCATTCTGTTTGGGCGAAAGAAAAAGCTGGCACCACTGTATATATCTTCAAGCCGATTGTTTTCCTGAACGCCGCTGTAATCATAGCCGCCAATTTTAAGTGTGAAAGGATAATCCCCTTCAGCTCGCCTAAACTTTCCAAAGACAGAAAAACCAAACCTTTCCTTCCCTTTGTGAAAGGCTAAATAATTATCAGTTTGTCCAAAAGAACCCAGTTTGATAGATGCCCGTACTTTGGTGCTGTTCGCGAATTCACGTCCCTCGAAAGTCGTAATAGCCAATTCGTTTGCCATCACAAGTGATGAAACAGGTACTGCCAATTGATTAGACTGTTGCCCCAAAGCAATATACTCAATATTCGAAGTTTGTAATTGCCCAAGATTTACTTGACCATTCTGTGTATTGAATTGAGTAATTCCATTGATGACAGTCGCCGTATGCTGACTACCTAAACTACGAAAGGAAAAAGTCTTCAAACCACCCAAGCCACCGTAGCTTTTTAAAGAGACACCTGCAAATTTTTGCATCAATTGACCCACATCTTCGGGCTGAAGTTGCTCAATTTGCAATCTGTTTATCGATTGCTGCTCCAAAGGGTTTAACGGATAAATCATTATCATGGGACGAACGTATTGTACAGATTTCAACTCTTGTACGGGTAGCCCGACAATTGTATCCTCTTGCGCCATTGCCCAACCAGACCCTACCAAATACAATATAGCGAACCAATATTTCAACCTACTTGATTACTTTTTTTGTTCGTTGCCCATTCTCATTTGAGATAGTGATGAAATAAACACCCGAATTCCACATAGTTGTATTGATTGTTTTTTCTCCGTTAATCTCATCCATGAAAACAAGTCTTCCCGCTCCATCGGTAACACTTAGATTTCCTAGACCGTTTTCTATCGTTATTACATCACTGAAAGGTAGTGGATAAACCTTATAATCGGCTGACAGTTCTTCTAAACTGAGAAATGTTTGATAGTGAAAATCATCCATTGCAAAATATGTTGGCGTATTTATTCCCCATTGACCAACGTCTGATGACTCAAAACTGAAACTCAAGTAATCTAGATATCCGAATGGATTAGCGGGCTGCAAATCAACATCTAACCATGTGTCTACGATGAAATCTTCCGTGCTATCTGCAAAACGAAAATCCGCTAGAACGACTTCGACAACTCCAAGGGTGTCACCATTGTATGTTCTTCCATATATTTTTAGAATAAAGAAGTCTTCTCCGTTTGTCCCGTCGTTGACTCCATTTGCATTCAATGAATCACCGAATTTCTTTCCCACGAAATCACCGTTTAACATTGATAAATAAGCAAATGTAGTATTGGTGATACGAGCCGACATAGCCTGATGTCCAACTACTGGATTAAAGTCAATGATTCCATCTGGATAATACGTAACATAATTGGGCGAGTTAAAACCTGAACCTGTAATCGAACTGTATTGATTGCTATATCCTGGAGTTGTTATATCTGTCATATTGGAGACAGCAAATCCTGTATTAAACTGATACGTTGTATCGTAGTAATTCGAAAAATCGAGTGTCGCAAAAGTAAAATCGCCCGATTGGTCAGCCCCATTATTAAACGTATCTGATGCCAATGGTTCAGATTCAAAATCAATGGTTGTTTGCGATATAACTGCGAACGATGCAGTTAGAGCTAGAGTTAATAAGTAATGTTTTTTCATCATTTTTTATTTAATTAATTACTAAAAAATGGATGAAATCAGAAAGAAAAAAGGCAGGTAAGATGACTTACCCAAATTCCTTCGACTTTAATCTGAAGTCTCCGTTATAAATCATTTGGCAAGTATTCTGACTCAAGATAAGCTATCTTCGCCTTCCCATCAATCCCTTGAGATCGACAGTGGCATTTTGAAAATGCTTTACATCTTTTACAGCTGCAGATACAGTTCCAGGTTTACACTGGATTCCTTTTTTCATTCCGTCCTAAAACGAAAGCGCAAATGTTGAAGCAAAGATACATCGTTTATTTGAATCGAAAGTATTAAAACTCTTTGGCTTGATTTTTCGCTTGATGAAGCAGATTAATCAATGAACAATACAGATCACTCGATTTTCTATAAAAAATCCAACGTTAGATGATTTGCGTACGTCTATATAGTAAGAGGAAAAAATTATGCACATTAAAGAACACATCATGAAAACAAAGAACATAGAGCATATCAACCATGCCGTTGTTGTCCTTCGGCATTTCATAGAATTGAGTTCAAAACTCCTCCCATTCCTTGAAGAAATCAACAGAAAACATCAACCTACCTCTACTGATTTAGAAGATAGAGAAAAGATTATCGAAGCGTATCGCAGTTATAGTTTTGAAACCGAAACTTCGCAAGTTTTGATGGGGTCTCCTATTTTGGGATTGATTCGCCTCAATTTTGAAAAACTAATTCACAATCAACCTTCACGTAAAACAATGC
>CBFIBY010000234.1:0-3447 GCA_965660955.1 Crocinitomicaceae bacterium
ACAACCCCAATATTCAATATTATCTGTACGAAACATGGCATTGCACGAATAGCGGAAATGGTAGCACTTCTGGTTCAGGCGGCTATCCATGCGATTGGGATCCAGGAAGTACGATTCCTTGGAGAGACCGATTGGATCTTGACTTACCAAAATGGGAAAGTATTGCAGATAGCATCAACGCTATTCACACGAACCCAATGCTCATCATACCAGGAGGACAAGCGCTTGGCCGATTAGCAGACCGAATAGATAATGGGACAGTCCCAGGATTAACGTCAGTGTTTGATTTATTCGTAGATGAATATCATTTAGACAATAGAGGAAACTATTTCATTGCCTGTGTTGTTTATGCCGTCATTCACGAAACATCTCCCGTTGGACTGCCCAACCAAGTAACCAACGAATTTGGGAACTTGTACTCCGTATATCCTACAACAGCGCAAGCCGCCATTATGCAGGAAGTAGCTTGGGAAATTGTTTGTGAATATTCCCGTGACGGAGTAGATTGCACATTGGCAACTTCCAAACTTGACAAGGAAAAACCTGCTTTTCGCATTTTCCCAGTACCCGCAACAGACCAACTAAACGTTCAATTCGATTCATTTTCAGAAGACGTCGATTACGCTATTTACGATAAACTCGGAAAGGTTGTTCAAAACGGCATCGTAAACACCCCTTCTACTCAGCTTAACATCACAGACTTATCAGAAGGAATCTATTTTATTCGTATTGCCGATCAAACCGTTAAATTTGTGAAGTAGATAAGTATTAGAATTGGAAGCCTTCGGCATTCGAAGCAACATCACTTCGTTCGTTGCAAGGATAGTCTTCGACATTCGGAGCATCTTCGCTTCGCTAGATGCATTTTAAAATTTCAGAATGCGCAACGCGCTTCGAATGCAGCCAGCGCAGCGCGGATGCTATCATTGCCGAAGGCTTCAAATCCATTTAAATAGAGGTGAAAATTTATTATTATTTATTTGTACTGTAAAAACAAATCTGTATCTTTGCCGTCCGATTTAGGATTTTAAACAAACATAAAACAAGCTATATGTACGCAATCGTAGAGATAGCAGGGCAGCAATTTAAAGTGCAAAAAGACCAAAAGTTGTATGTTCATCGTTTAAAAGCGGAAGTAGGAGCGAAATTAGATTTCGACAAAGTACTTTTAGCTGATAATGATGGAAAAATTACACTTGGCGCCCCGGCTATAGAAGGAGCAAAAGTTACCGCAGAGGTTCTTGCTCATGTAAAAGGAGATAAAGTAATCGTCTTCCGTAAGAAAAGAAGAAAAGGTTACAGAAAGAAAAACGGACACCGTCAGGCTTTCACTTCAATTGCAATCAAAAGCATTAAAGCTTAATAAAACGAATTGACAACATTTTCAGCCTGGCTGAAAGAAAAAATTAGAAACAATGGCACATAAAAAAGGAGTCGGTAGTTCGAAAAATGGTCGTGAATCTCAAAGTAAGCGTTTAGGCGTGAAAATCTTTGGAGGACAAGCAGCAATCGCTGGGAACATTATCGTACGTCAAAGAGGAACAGCTCACCACCCAGGAACAAACGTAGGTATCGGTAAAGACCATACTTTGTTTGCATTGACTGATGGTGTAGTAGAATTCCAGAAGAAAAAAGATAACCGTTCGTTTGTATCTGTAGTTCCATTTGAAACTGCTGAGGCATAAGAAACGTCTTATAAAATTGAAAAGCGTCTCGATGAATTGGGACGTTTTTTTTATGCTCACTTTTTCCCGTCCAGCTAGTGCGAGCGTCCTTGATCGTGCCTTACCATTCCAAATTTACCACAAATTTCAACTTCCCATCAAATCTATTTCTTTTTAATCGCTAACAATCAACGACTTAAGTAATGAAACTCTACGTTAATTACGATTCTATTTCGAATGATTCAGCACTTGCAAAATAAATTCACAAATCGAGTCAGTTTATTCGCTCTAACTTTACAAAATTTGGCTAAATGCCAATTTTGATAACCTCAGTTTTTTTTCGCTTTAGTTTTTAAATTAAATGGAAATAATATTGTTATATTCGCAACAACCAATCACAAATTGATTAACATGAAAACAAGATTATTTTTTCTTTTTCTTTTAGTAGCTCCGTTAACTTTTGGTCAAATGAAAGTTCGCATATCAGGTGATATTCAAGGTGGCGCAGGTATGTTAGCTACGGGTAGAAATATGGTAAACCTTACCGCTGGAGTAAATGGAATATTCAACAATTCTTTATATTTAAGATTGGGAAGAGAATTGGCGCTTGGCGGTAGTTTAACAAATTACAACTCATTGTTCAGTCATCAAATCACATCTTTACGGGTTGGATACAACAATGTTGTTTCTGAGAAATTTGAAATTAGAGCGTATACTGGATTTGGTTTTATGCAAGCCATTCGAACAACCAACGAAATTGATAAGGATTTTGAAACTGCCAACCTTATCGCATCCTCAATTGGGGGTTCGGTTGAAAGAAGGTATTTACAAGAAGATTATAACACATTCTCTTTTCCTTTTGGTTTAGATTTTCATCTACATTCGAAAAGCGTTGGTTTCCTATTTGGGTTTTACTTCAACGCTTCAGAATACAGCGAAATGGGACTTAGATTAGGAATTTCTTTTGGAAAATTAAGACCTTAGGAATAAAAAACTCATCACTAAAAGCATCTCTTTTGAGGTGCTTTTTTTGTTTAAGGATGACAGATAATTTTCTCTTGTGAATACGTCGCACAAATTGACGGTTGCGAAACTTACAAAATAGGTTGCTTCCTGGCTAATTGAATTTCTAATACCGTCTGGTCTCCAAAATGATTCCTAGCACTGCTTCCCGATAGCTATCGGGATCCACTCGGCTGGATTAACAACAAAACCTTCTCCAACAGGATTATTGTGAATATAGTTGATCTTTCGCTCAACGACCATACGTTAGTCCTCATGTTAGCGCGAGCATCCTTGCTCGTGCCTTACCATTCCAAATTTACCACAAATTTCAACTCCCCATCAAATCCATTTCTAATACCGTCTGGTCTCCAAAATAATTCCTAGCACTGCTTCCCGATGGCTATCAGGACCAACCCTATTTGAAACTGTAAAGCTCACAAAATAAGCCGCTTCTGATTTTCTGAATTTATACTTTCTACTCATCTCATATTAAGTTAATAAAAAAGTAGAGATGTTTTAGAACATTAAATTCGTATTACGTTCTGAAATTTAGATGCACGGGCAAGATGCTTGCGCTAACTGGGGAAAAATATGTTTTATTTTAATAATCAGTAGAAAAATCTCCAACGCATCGCTTAAATAGGATTTTTAATTCTTTTTGATCTTCATTTAGGCAACTAAGAAAAAGTCGATTGCGATTTTTAACCAGTTTCGTCAAAATTTCAAATGCCATTTCAAACTGTTTTGATGCCCCCATATATTCATATAGGTCTTGATT
>CBFIBY010000235.1:0-3317 GCA_965660955.1 Crocinitomicaceae bacterium
TTGCATTTTCGTCGCGTTTTGCGCTTCATCCAGTATTACAAATGCTTTATCCAAAGTTCTCCCGCGCATAAAAGCCAAAGGAGCAATTTCAATCACTCCGAACTCAATCATATCTGCCAGTTTCTCAGCCGGAATCATATCGCGCAGCGCATCATACAAGGGCATCATGTACGGATCCAATTTCTCTTTCATGTCCCCAGGTAAAAAACCGAGGTTCTCCCCTGCTTCTACGGCAGGACGCGTTAATATAATTCGTTTGACTTCCTTTTCTTTCAAAGCACGAACGGCCAAAGCAACTGCCGTATAGGTTTTACCTGTTCCAGCCGGTCCAACAGCAAAAACCATATCGTTTTTATATACCGCTTTCACCAATTTCTTCTGGTTGAGCGTACGCGCTTTTACTTTAATGCCTTGATTCCCATGAACAATAACAGCCTCGTTACCCTTTTCTTGCACAATAGATTTGCCTTCTTCGTCCATGAGGTTGTCAATGTTATTTTCCGTAATTGAATTGAATTTCTTCAAGTATTGAATGATCAATTTCAATTTGTCTTCAAAAATTCCTGCGGTTTCGATATCGCCAGAATAGTTCACCACGTTTCCACGCGAACTGATTTTCAGATTCGGGAAGTAGCTTTTAATATGATTGAGTTTGTCGTTGTTAACACCAAAAAACTCAGCGGGATTCACCCCTTTAATTTCAATTTTCTTTTCGATCAAATAAAACTTTGTTAATCTTAAAACAGGTTAAAGTCTTTATAAAACTTATTTTTGGTCAAAATTACAATATTTCCACAAAAAAAAATGACGCTTTGGGCAAGGGTTTAAAACTTCTTACATTGACTTCCGATTTGGGATTGAATGACCATTACGTTGCTTCAATTAAAGGCTCGATATGGAAATTGAATTCTGAGATACAAGTTATTGATATCTCGCACGATATCACTCCCTTTGATACTGCGCAAACTGCATTCACATTAAATTCTTGCATTAAAGATTTCCCGGAAGGAACGGTGCACATTGTAGCGGTAGATACGGAACCAATTGTAAACTTCGGTCCGTCGGATGGTTCTTTTCCATGTGTTCTTGAAATTGATGGACAGTACATTGTTTCAAATGACAACGGATTTTTCGGGACATTTTTGGGAGAAAGAAAGCCCGACAAATTTTGGCGTGTTGAAGATGTGCTATCCAATCCGAAGCTTTTTAAATTTCCAACAAAAAGTATGCTGGTTCCTGTGGCGATTAAGATTTTGGAAGGAGAATCAATTTCAGACTTTTGTAGTCCACAAGAAGGTTTCAAGCGTGCTTTCAATGCCATTCCAATTGTAGAGAAGAATTTGATCATTGGAAATATCGTTCATTTGGACTCCTATGGTAATGCGATAACGAATATCGATGAGGCCTTATTTGAACGTGTTGGACAAAACCACCCGTTTACAATTGTATTCTATAAAAAGGAATATTACATCGATCGAATTGCAAACACCTACAATGAAGTCGCACCCGGCGAACGTTTGGCTTTGTTCAATGAGAATGGATTTTTAGAAATTGCCATTAATCGTGGAGCGAATCAGGGAAATGGAGGAGCGGAAATGCTGCTCGGGTTTAAAAAAGGGGATCAAGTGCGGGTTGAATTCACACCTCGTGGCTCGAAAGACACATTAGAAGAACTGTTCTAGATATGGTAACGCGCATTGTTAAACTTCACTTTCAGCAAGAGAAAGCACAAGATTTTTTGGATTTTTTCGAAACGATTAAGCACAAAGTGAACAACTATCCGGGTTGTCTAGGTATGCGACTCATTCAAGATATACACCGACCAGAAATTTTCATGACCTACAGTTTGTGGGAAACAGAAGAGCAACTCAATGGATATCGCGATTCCGAAACCTTTGGAGAAGTTTGGCCAACGATTAAACCATGGTTCGATGAAAAACCTCTGGCTTGGACAACAGACGTCGTTTTTGATGGCATCCAACTCAGGGAGAATTCTTAGTGTAACGAAGTTGAATTCGCTCCTTATTCAAGGTGTAGTCGATTTATCAACATACCGAACAGTAAAAGAAATCAACAAATCAGTCATTTGCCCCTTTTCAATGCGAATGAAATCTTATTTTTGTTCTTCAAAACAGGAAAGTAAAAATGAAAGCACTTTATCTGAAGGAAATCAGAAGTTTTTTAAGCTCCATAATCGGCTATATTTTCATTCTTATTTATCTCATTTCGGCTGGGTTATTCCACTGGGTTATTCCAGGCGGATCAAATCTATTGGAAGGAACGGAAGCGGATCTAATCCCTTTTTTCAACCTCTCTCCTATTATCTTTTTGATATTGATTCCCGCAATTACCATGCGTTCCATAGCCGAAGAAAGAAGAACAGGAACGATAGAATTGTTATTTACGCGCCCAATTTCCGATTTGCAAATCTTATTGGCGAAGTACTTGGCGGGTGTAACACTGGTAATCATTTCTATACTTCCAACTTTCGTGTATTACTTTACAATGTATCAATTGGGTAATCCAGTTGGAACAATCGACACGGGAGCGACGCTTACTTCTTACCTCGGATTAATCCTACTCGGCTCTGTATTTGTTTCCATTGGTTTGTTTGCCTCTTCTATTACGAACAGTCAGATTGTTGCCTTTATTCTTTCTATGTTCATGTGCTGGCTGATCTACGATGGATTTGCTCAGCTCGGTTCCTTTAAACTCTTCGGGAGCTTCGATACAATTATTCAGTACATTGGAATCTCCTATCACTACGACAGTATCAAAAGGGGTGTTATCGATTCTAGAGATATCTTTTACTTCTTATCTGTTATTTCATTATTCATTTTTGCGGCTTTGACTGTGATTAAATCTTTAAAGAAATAACCATGGCAACAAATCAAAACAAATTCAAAGGCATTTTCAATTGGTCATTCTTCGTGATTGTTCTTGCAGTTGTTGTACTTCTGAATGTGATTTTCTCGTTCATGAACTACCGATTGGATGCGACCAAGGACAAACGCTACTCGCTTTCGAACGGAACGGTAACCTATCTGGAAGATGATAAAAAACTAGATAACCGTTTGCTACTAAAGATTTATTTGGCGGGAAAATTACCTGCAAATCTTCAGTATTTCCGAGATGCCGTTGAAGATAAATTGAAAGAATTTAAACAGCACGCTGGAAAAAGAATTGAATACGAATTCATCAATCCAAATGAAGGTACCGAAGGTGAACAGCAAGAACTTTTTGAAACCTTATATGCGAAAGGAAAAGGAATCGTTCCGATGGACATTATGTTCACCAAAGACGGTCAGCAAAGTCAA
>CBFIBY010000236.1:0-3315 GCA_965660955.1 Crocinitomicaceae bacterium
ATGGATTGAAAAAAATGAAAGCACTTTTGCTCAATCGATCGATTGATGTCGTGGTTACGTGTGATGAAAAAGGGCGTATAATTGAATTCAATCAAGCCGCTGAAGAACAATTTGGATACTCATTTGATGAGGTTTTTAAGAAAAACGTAGAATTCCTATACGCCAATACAGATCAAGCACATAAAGTGAAGGAGGCGATTAATTTGAATGATGTTTTCAAAGGGGAGATATTGAACCGAAAAAAGAATGGTGAAATTTTTATTTCTCAGATAAGCGCAAACAGGGTTTTAAATGAATCAGGTAAGGCGGTTGGATCAATGGGGGTTTCCAGAGATATCACGAAACAAAAGGAGTTGGAAACGAATTTCGAATCGATCGTGAACAATGTCGCAGATATTGTATACAGTACCGATGCATTGGGAAATTTCACTTTTGTTAATAAAGCGGTCACTGAATTATTAGGGTATATGGAGGAAGAATTACTCGGAAAATCATTTACCTCTATTATTCATCCTGACCATGTTGCACGAGTGGCTGAAAAATACGCAAGACAATTTCAAAATAAGGATGATGTGTCCTATACTTCTTTTCAAGTTAGATGTAAAAACGGTGATTATATTTGGATCAGTCAATCTGTTCGTTTTTTAAAGAGTGAAACCCACAAAGACGTGATTGTCGGAGCTAATGGTATCGCTCGTAACGTTGAGGGACTTAAAGAAATTCCAGCAAAAAAGCACGAGCAGTAGCTTAATTTTTCGAAAAATTATTCCTGAGAGTTATTTCGTTTTGTAAATGGAGTAAACATCACTAATTTAGCTTAAACAAGTTGAGGCATGAACCACTCATTTTTATTCTTGAAAAAGCCAATCGCATTGATGCTTACATTGTTATTGATTGCAGCCTGCCGAAAGGATATAAAGACGCCTAGTGTCGATACTGCTAATGTTTTTGGTTCTTGGAAATGGGTTTCATCGGCAAGTGCTGGTGGGGGTGTGATACAAACTCCGACATCGGCGGGATATACCATCGAACTAGAATACACTGAAAAAGGCGTTTTCAAAGAATTTTCTGATGGTAAAAAAACGGAGAAACTAATTTTTGAGTTTATTGAAGGAACAACGATTAATTTTGAACCTCCAGGTTACATTATTAAATATCGAAATAACGGGATGAACCGAAGAGAGAAATTCCGTGAGAATTTTGAAATGCAAGGTCAGGATACACTCGTTCTATGGAGGCATTGCGACAATTGCTATAAACGAACCTATGTTCGACAATAGTTTCATTTTATTTCGTCTTCTTTTATTCTTACTTTTCAGTTTCCAAATGAAAACCAAATGACCACTTCACACTTCCTGTTTAAAGCTTTTTTTTGTCTATCGATAGTATTCTTCATCTCCTGTAAGAAGAAAGATAGTCCCATCGAATGTGCTGACACCGGCTATGATAACACTACAACCCAATGGAGATTGATCAACGAAAATTCAGGTTTGTCCGACAACGAGATTAAGGCAATTGCCGAGGATAATTCTGGCAAAGTCTGGGTGGCGACGGTTAGCGAATACAATGTGCCTATGGGTGGAGGAATAAACGGTTGGTGGATTCGACCTACGACTTCCTTGCAACAAGTTTTGAAAACAGGTGTTGTCACTTCAGTCTTGGATTCAAATACATCAGAGAACTTTAAAGGAAGAAGTTCTGCATTGCATTTCAACCTAACAAATGAAATGATCATGGGGATGGTATATCATCAAGGAAACACAACCACACCTTCTTTGCTGATAAGATCGAACAATGTTTACGAAAGATCAGATATGTCAGTTGTGAGCGGGAATGATTTCTTTAGCTTTTATGAAAACAACGAAGGATTATGGTTTGGGCGTCCTTATGAAGGTCTATATGTTTATAGTGCAGGTGGGAATTTTGTCAAATTTGATCATACCAACTCAGGATTACCGATGAATTGCACCCAATTTGATATTGTTGGAACGACGGGGGCCGATTTTTACCTCAACACGTTCGAGGATATCATGGTCAAAGGAGGCGGGTCAATTTATTCAGTTTATGATAATACCAACTCAATTGGCCTTGTCCAAGACTCAGATGGACATAGATGGACAGTAGGACAAAACACGAATCCATTTGGCTACGCGCTTATCAAAATGGAGAGTTTGGACTCGACCAAAATCATGACCCCTATAAATTATTCTGCAGGAACTATTTCATCCGTCGCAATTGACAGCCATGACAATATATGGATAGCAACAAAAGGTAATGCGGCGCAAGGTTTATTCAAATACAGTGGTTCAACTTGGACGCAATATACTACGGCCAATTCTCCCTTACATTCTCTGGAATTGACTAAGTTATTTGTGGATTCAGAGGGCAATTTATGGATAGGATCCTCAGATGCCGGAATACTAGTCTTAAACGAATTTGGAACCCGAAACTGATGCTTAGAATTACCTTTTTTGCGTTAGTATGTGCGACCTTCTTTGGGTTCAGGAACAACGTTCCATTACAAGAAAAACAAAATATCAGGTCTCAAGCATTGATTGTGTTGCAGACTAAGTGCAACGCTTGTCATACCAAGAAGAAAGAGGTTGTTTTTACAGCCAAAAATATGTCAAGTTATGCTCGATCTATTCAATATCAAGTCTTTGTTAAGAAGCGTATGCCCAAAGGGAAGGTGAAGTTGACAACAGCCGAAAAAGAGGTGCTCCGAAAATGGATAGTTTCAATGGGATGTGCTATTTCCTTTTAAGCTCTCTCCGCCAATTCCAACCAACGATTCGTTTTCGTTTCAATGGCTTCGACAATTTCTTTGAGTTTAATTCCAGCTTCAGTCAACTCTTCATTGCTCGCTGTCCCGGAAGAAAGAATTGCTGTAAACGCGTCTTTCTGTTCTTCTAGATCTTCTAGTTCCTTTTCGATATTGTCGTATTCGTGTTGCTCTTTGAAGCTTAGTTTTTTCTTTTCCTCAGGTTGAGAAGTCGACTTCCTGGGTTTCGGTTCAACCTTTTCTTCTTCTATAACTTTCGTTACCGCTGGACGATTTGGACCTTTGGATTGCGTAGTTCGATAAGCGGTATAATTTCCTGTAATGTCTTTCAATACGCCGTCTCCTTCAAAAACAAAGAGGTGATCGACCATTTTGTCCATGAAATATCTATCGTGACTAACAACTATTAAACACCCTTTGAATTGACGCAGATAATCCTCCAAGACACTCATAACGAAGATGTCGAGGTCGTTTGTCGGCTCATCTAAAATCAAGAAGTTGGGATTGCTCATCAAAACCGTAAGCAATTTCAG
>CBFIBY010000237.1:0-3273 GCA_965660955.1 Crocinitomicaceae bacterium
GTCATTAGTTCTCCTTGAATTCTAAATAGGCATAAAGAATAGAGACTTTATCAACAGGTAATTAGTAATCTAAATAAGCTTTAAATCCTTACTTTTGCACCGCAAATTAATCTATTATGTTTCGATCACACACATGCGGAGAACTTCGCAGTTCAGATATTAATACAGAAGTATCCCTTTCAGGATGGGTGCAAAAATCACGCGATTTAGGAGGTATGACCTTTGTTGATCTGCGGGACCGTTATGGCATCACGCAGTTGGCTTTCAATTTGGAGGATAAGCCTGAATTGACGGAAGTAGCGAGTAAGTTAGGTCGTGAATTTGTAGTTCAAGCCAAAGGAAAAGTAATTGAACGTTCATCGAAAAATAAAAATATTCCTACGGGAGATATTGAGATTTTGGTGGATGAGTTGACGATATTGAACGGAGCAAAAACACCACCATTCACAATCGAAGATGATACGGATGGTGGAGAAGAGTTGCGTGCGCAATACCGCTATTTGGACCTCCGTAGAAAACCTGTCCAGAATAAATTGCAACTGCGAAATAAAGTGGCTTTGCAAACAAGAGTTTTCTTGGATGGTGAAGGTTTTTGGGATGTGGAAACACCGTATTTAATCAAGTCGACCCCAGAGGGAGCGCGTGATTTTGTTGTGCCAAGTCGAATGAACGAAGGTGAGTTTTATGCTTTGCCGCAATCGCCTCAAACGTTCAAACAATTGTTGATGGTTTCTGGATTCGACCGGTATTACCAAATCGTGAAATGTTTCCGCGACGAAGATTTACGTGCCGATCGTCAGCCAGAATTTACGCAAATTGACTGCGAAATGGCTTTTGTTGACCAAGAAGATGTATTGAATACCTTCGAAGGATTGGTGAAGCATTTGTTTAAGACCGTTAGAAATTATGAGTTCGAAGGAAATTTTCCGCGAATGACATATGCTGAAGCCATGGAGAAATATGGTTCAGATAAACCCGATATTCGTTTTGGGATGGAGTTCGTTGATTTAACGAGCCTGTCGCAAGGAAAAGGATTTGGCATTTTTGATCAAAGCGAAGCTGTTTTGGCGGTTGCCGCTCCAGGTGCTGCACCGTATTCAAGAAAACAATTGGATGCTTTGACTGACTGGGTTCGTCGTCCGCAAATTGGTGCCAAAGGAATGGTGTATGTCAAATGCAATGATGATGGTTCTTTTAAATCTTCCGTAGATAAATTCTACTCACAAGAAGACCTTGCCGAATGGGCGAAAGCTGCAAATGCACAACCCGGTGATTTAATTTTGGTGTTAAGTGGAGAGCTAGACAAAACACGTAAAATGTTAAACGAATTGCGTTTGCACATGGGCGATGAGCTCGGCTTGCGTAATCCAAATGATTTTGCACCGCTTTGGGTATATGATTTCCCTCTTTTGGAATGGGACGAAGAAAGCGAGCGGTACCATGCGATGCATCACCCGTTTACATCACCAAAACCAGAAGATTTAGCTTTAATAGATACAGAACCTGGAAAAGTAAGAGCAAACGCCTACGATTTGGCAATGAACGGTGTTGAATTGGGCGGAGGTTCGATTCGTATCCATGATAGAGCGTTGCAAGCACGTATGTTCGATTTACTTGGATTCACGCCAGAAGAAGCACAAGCTCAATTTGGATTCTTGATGAATGCTTTCGAATACGGAGCGCCACCACATGGAGGATTGGCTTTCGGTTTGGATCGCTTGGTAGCAACTATGGGTGGCTCGGAATCTATCCGTGATTATATCGCATTCCCAAAAAATAATTCAGGAAGAGATGTCATGATTGATGCACCAGCACCTATTGATAAAACGCAGTTGGATGAGTTGAATTTGGCTGTGAAAAGCTGATTTTAAATAAATTTTCCGTTTAACACCTCCCCTGCCCCTCCTCAAGGAGGGAGAATGCATTGTTTCCCTCCTCATGGAGGGATTAAGGGAGGTGATTGCAATAAGCTAGTTTTTCCTATCTTTATTTCAATGAAGTTCCCGAAATCCAAATCACTAATTCTTTTCTTTTTCTTATGTTTTGGAATGGGACTGTTTGGTTTTTCTCAGCGGGAGTATTTTAGTTTAGAGGATACGAGTTTCAAAATCGGTCAAACTTATACATCTTATGACATTCGATTTGATCTAGGAAAATATAGCATCAAACCATATAGTTTTCCTTTTTTAGATAGTATAACAATCTTCTTGAAGAATCATCCATATTTAATTGTAGAGATCGGAGGCCATACTGATTCACGAGCGCCAGATAAATGCTGTCAACGGCTTGATACTCGAAGAGCAAAATCCGTAATGGAGTATCTTCATTCGAAAGGCGTAGATTCGATTTGCCTTCAATATAATGGATATGGCGAGTCTCGCCCGAATACGGCTTACATTCAAAATGGAAAGTATTACAAATGGAAACCTGAAAACGATTTTCCATTTGAGAGAATTCTGTTGACAGAAGAATATATCAACCAATTCAAATCAACTGACAAAGCGACATTTGAAATGCTCCATCAAATGAATCGGCGGACGGAAATTGTGATTGTTGGGTTTCGGGAGTGATAAAGATACGGCTGGGTTTGGGGCATCCTCCCCCTCAGTCCCCCTCCGAAGGGGGAGGCCAGTGTCTGCAATTTCAAATGGGAATCTATCTTCCCCCTTTGGAGGGGGATCGAGGGGGAGGAAACTTGAATATCAAAACATAGCAATCCAACCCAAAAACAACATCTTTTTCCAAACAACGTTATTTTCCTATATCTTTGCCCTGTGAAAAGAATGCTTCAAATATTCAGTCTGGCTCTTGCGATCTTTACCTTCGCGGGAAGTGTTGGTGTGGGTGTGTTTACGCATTTTTGTCACGATGATGGTATTGAACAAAGCTTTATCATTCCGCAGACTTCTTGTTGCGAAGAAAAGCGTGAAAAAATAGACACATGCTGTGACCATGGTCCAGAAGTAATTCAAGAAGATTGCTGTAGTGAAGAAATCGACTTCTTTCAAGTTGATTTTGAGAATTACGAAGCTTCGAAGTTTTTCGCATTTGCGCCTTTAGCAATAATAGAATTCCAATCACCAATATTTGTAGCTAATCTTGCCACATTTGAAGGCGAATTTGCTAACTACGCGAATCCACCTCCGCTGAGGACGGGACGGCAAATTCTCATTCAGCACCAAGTTTTCAGGATATAGAAGTAAGTGTAACAAGCCATTTGTTTAACACTTAATAATTCTATACATGAAAAAAATAATTATAATCACATTTTTG
>CBFIBY010000238.1:0-3253 GCA_965660955.1 Crocinitomicaceae bacterium
CGATTACACCAAAATTTGGCAAAGTGGAATCAATGTCCTGTACCATGTGATTCGCAAATTTCCATTCCCAAACAACATTCGCCGAATTCGTCCCGACGGGTTCTAACTCCACAATTTTTTCCAAATTTCTTCCGTCAATGCTCAATAAAGGATCCCCTCCCATTGCAAGGATTTGGGCTTCCGTGTAAATATCTCGAGCCACTATTAGAATATTTCCATTTGGTAAAGGTTCAATATCATGATGTTTTAGAATTCCACCAGCAGATAAATCATACGACCAGACGAGATTATTATCCCAATCTCTTATTTCAAGCGAATCTCTTCCAGCACGCAATAGATCTCCGTTTTCTAGCAAATAACAAGTAAGTCCAGGCCGTTCTGAAAACATCCATTTGTTCACTATGTTGCCGCACTCATCAATTAAATAAACATCAGTATTTCGCTCCGGGGTAAATAAAGTATAACCCGGTGTAACATTCTCATTAGAATATAACAAACCAATCGTCGGTGTTTGCGCAAAGACTTGAAAACCAACACTCAAAACGAAGGTGAGAAGGAATAATTGTTTTAACATGCTCTATGACTTTTTTACGAATTTACCTTTTTATAATTAAATTTTATAAAATAAAAAGCCCTCAATTGTTTAGATTGAAGGCCTTCTGAAGTTGCTTGTTATTTTTCCATGTGTTCCATTCCGCCAACCTTACAGCATTCGGGTAAAGTTTCGTAGGCTTTTTCATCAGCTTTCACTTCGTCTGCGTCATACCCAAGCTCGGATATCATTTCTTTGATTTCGGCTAAACTAATTTTCTTGGTTTTGAATTTGACCGTCAATTTTTTAGAAGGAACGTCTAGATCGGCAAATTTGATTCCGCTCGTATAATTCAAAACACCTTCTATCTTTTCTTTACAAGTGTTGCATTCAGCTGAGGTTTGAATTACAACTTCTTGGGTCTTCTTGGGTTTTTCTTGTGCGTTTGCTGTTAAAGTGAACAAAGCAAAGGCAATCAGTAATACATTTTTCATTTTTCTATTTATTAATTATTTATTTGTTCAATCTGAAATTCTTTATCATCCTGTTTATCTTCAATTGTGAAACGAAAACCAGCATAAATCATTGTTCCTAGCACTGGCGCCCATACTCGTGTCGCATCAAAAGTCGTGCTAAATGGATTTTGAACATCCAATATAGGGTTGTTTTGTGTATAATTCCCAAGGTTTTCTCCCCCAACGTAGAATTCCCATTTCTTGTACACATGGGTAATTTGTCCGCTTATTAAGGGATATACTTGACTCGTATTTTGAGTAGTCAAAGCTCCAGTTGATAATAGGGCAACAGGTAATCTGGCTTCGCCAAATACGGATGTCGTAAAATCAATCAACCATCTTTTGTTTCGTGAGTGATATCCGAGGTTGATGAAACCTCTATGTCTTGGCACCATAACTTTGGATTGTAATTTTCCATCGAACTCTGCCTGAACATCCAAATATTTATAGGCCAAACGCAAATCAACAACTCTCATCAGGGGAATTGTCAACTCGGCTTGAAAACTGTGTGAAAAGGATTTATTAGCAATGTTCCTGAAAATAATCTGAGTCAAATCAGCATCACGATCAACAACCAATTGGTTCTCAAAAAAGGTATAGTAATAATCCATTACTAACGAAGCATTTCTTTTCTTGAACTTAAATTCTTGAACTACTGAACCACCGATATTCCAGGATTCTTCAGGTTTTGTTTCTATTGGTGCAACCCATGAACGTCCAGTGGCCAACAAGGATAGATTATCAATCATATAATTGGGCACTCGCCAACCTTTCCCCGCCGTGAATCGCAAATCTGTCTTTTCTGTCAAGATATACTTCGTATGCATTCTTGGAGAAAAACGGGCTCCAAATAAATTGTGGTAATCCAAACGTCCGCCAATCACATTTATCAGACGAATTCCCGTGTACGTATATTCAGCAAAGACTCCAGGAACGATCTCAGTTCTATCATCATTAATGGTATCTACGCTTTGCTCGAAATCTGCATAAATCGCATTCACCCCGATCCGTGTTTTGTGGATGGTCGAACCAATGATATCATCATAAATCGCATTGATGTATCCACGTTTTTCAACTCCCATAAACTGTCTTGGACCAAATTCTGCATCCATTTCTTGGTATTTCAGGTTGTATAAAACACCTATAGACCGATAGGGTTTACCTTTGAAGAAAAAGCCCGTTTTGGCAAATGCATCGATATGGGTTGAAGTGGTGCGAACACCATAAATCGTTGGAATAATAGGATCATCTTCAGGTCTAAAATCCATGGCTCCACCAATTTTTTCATCAATATGACCATTGATGCCAAATTGTGTTTCAAATCGTTCTCCATTGTAGGTCCAGCGATTCATTAGTGCACCAAAATACCCCGTTGGAATATCTTTAAAACCATCATTGTTCTGGTCTATTTTACCCTGATTTACGGATCCATGAGCAAATGTTCCCATTTGCCATTTCTCTCCCAGTTTGGTCATGCCATGAACATTCAATTCTCCTCTGGAAAAAATATTTCCGTACCCGTTCACAAAAAGGCGTTCCATTTCACCTGGTTTTTTCAGATCAATGTTGATCAAACCTGCCATGGATTCGTACCCGTTTACAACAGTACCCGTTCCTTTTGTAATTTGGATAGAATTCACCCAAGTACCCGGAATACTCCCCAAACCAAAGGCACTTTCTAATCCCCGTAAATAGGGAATGTTTTCCATCTGAATTTGGGTATAGACGCCTGCCAAGCCCATCATTTGAATTTGCTTCGCGCCGGATACAGCATCGGTGATACTCACGTCGACAGAAGCATTAGTTTCAAAACTTTCAGATAGATTACAGCAAGCAGCTTTCTTCAATTCATCCGAAGAAATTTCCTCGGTTAATAAGGTCTTGAGTTTTAAAATCCCCTTGGAATCCTTTCGATAAGCGATAACCACTTCGGGTAAAAGCACATCCGAAAACAAGGTGATTTTGAAATTTGAAAATCGGTCTTCTTTGCTGAGCACAATGGTGTCTGAATAATGACCTCTCGCTCGAATGACCATGGTATCTGGTAATTCCTTCGGAAGATTGAATTCGAATTTTCCATCCTCGTCGGTTATTACTTTTATTTGACTTCGCAACAAGGTTATTCTTGCTCCGTAAATTGCATTCACTTTGGCGGTATCGGTCCCATAGACGGTTCCCCGGACTTGAGATTGCCCAAAAAAGGAAA
>CBFIBY010000239.1:0-3211 GCA_965660955.1 Crocinitomicaceae bacterium
CATAAACTTCAATTGATTCTTCCCACACGCATCCCAATGAATCAGTTACTAGAACAGAATAAACTCCTTCGTTCGTTGCTATTTGGAAGGTTATTTCGCTATTGTTTACCGTTCCAAAAGGTCCCGACCATACGAAATTATTGGCATCCGCGATTGCTTCTAAAGTCACAAAGTCATTCAAACAAACTGATGGACTCGACAGAAGAGAAATGGAAAGTGAATCCGTGACTTCGACATAAACGGAGGCTATATTCGAAAAACATGCGTTGCTATCAAATCCTTGCACTAGAATAGTTGTTGCATGTGGATAGGTATTGTTAATGTCGATACTGTTTCCAGCCTCATTACCAAATGGCGTCACCCAAATTATCGAATCCAGCACAATGTTTGAATTTGCATTTATGGTTTGTGAACCTATTCCGCAAAATGTGACAGTATCCGGAGATACGCTCAAATTGGGTACAGGTAAAGTATAAATATTAGTAGCCAATGAATCGTAAAAACATTGATTTGAGTTGATCACCCAAACTGGTTGTACAGGTAAATTTGATTGTCCAGATACAATTATTGCAGTATCTGTAGCTTCCAATGTGCCGTTTACGTACCAATCCAATGGACCAATATTGTCCATCAATTGGAGTATTGTACTGTCGCCAACACAGAGTAATGAATCTCCAATGATGGCGTTATTATCCAAGGATTGAATAACCGTAATCGTCACATCATCATAGGATGGAGGACAGCCAAGCGTATTATATCTTGCATGAATAGTTTGCGTTTGAAACAGCGGTGGACTGCTATAACTAGGAGCACTGGCTAAGAAGTTAGTGTCTTGATCATACCAATACACAACCGTAAACCCATTATCAACTAATGTGACACTATCTCCAGCGCATATTGTCGTGTCGGCAATATTTGGAGGATAGGCAAATGGAGCATTAATGATTAATACGGTATCTGAAAAAGCTTCGCAGCCATATTGATTTGTAGCAATGACGCTGTAATATCCAGTTGTTGTCGTTTGAATAGAATTTATAGAATCGGTTAAATTCGCCCAGACATAAGTGTATCCGGTGTCTACCGAAATTACCGCGGTATCATTGTAACACAACAAAGTATCACTTGCGCTTAAACTGATGGTAAATGAGCCATCAATAATTGTAACAGAATCAATTGTTGTAATACCGCATTGTTCCAATTGACAAATATAGGTGCCAGGTTGGGTAACACTTATTTGGGGTGAATTACCACCTGTCGAAGGATTAATCCAGGTTATGTCTGGTGAACCATTTGCCGAAACACTTATGATGGTTGGAGAATTGCCGCAAGCCACATTTTGAGGGGAAGCAGATATTCCTGGTGTAGTATATTGATTCAGTTCAGCAGGGGTAGAAGTCAAAGTACATCCGTTGGAATCCACCACATTACAATAATAAAACCCAGAAGTATTGGCTACCAATATGTTCGTGTTGGAAGGACTATTCCCGTTTGGATCTACCCAATTATAAGACAAATAGATATCAGGGACTTCCAACGATACACTATCGCCAGGACAAATGATTCCATCCGCTGGGTTAGTTAGTATTGTAGGAGGTTGTTTCTCTTCCAATTCAAAGGTTGCATCGATATAAGATATACAGCCCGTTGCGCTGTCAGTAATCGTTCCTTGATAATGATAAATTCCAGGAGCAGAAACTTGGGCACTATCGTTTCCCGAACTGATAAATACTATACTTGGGCCCGACCAAACAAATGTCGTATCCGATGGATTGGCGATTAAAAAAGTTGAACTGCTTGGACAGAGTGAATCTGCAGAAGTAATAGTATAATTGTTTATTGGAGCAGGCGCCATATCTATGTACACCGAATCGTAAATCAAATAATGAATGGTGTCCACACCGCATATGTTGTCATAACCGATGCTGGCAAAATATTCAAAAACGCACCAACCAGAAGAGTCGGGTATGTATTCAAAAACGAATTGATTGTTGTTTGGTCCTTGATACGTTTGGACGTTGCTAAGCGCCGTATACGCATAATAATCAAAAATTTCATTGTGAAATGAATCAAGAATAGGGAGCGGGGGGTTCGAAAGTGAGTCGTACGCGTGAATCGTTAATAAATCACCAAGACAGACTTGAATCGTGTCGTTTTGATCCGTATCCTCAACAAAGTACAAATAGGGTTGAATACTGTCGAAAGGAACGATACTATCTAAAATCAGCCAGAATGTATTTCCGCTTGAACACAATCCGTTCGTAACTGTGACCGTATATTCCGCCGTTTCCGAATAATAATGGGGCAGAGTGTCACTAACCCCGCCAGGAGAAACAGTCATAGAGCACCCTTCGCATAAATTATTGAACCAAATAGACACTGAGTCGGGAGCGCAAAGTTGATAAGTTGGATAATTCAGCGTATTCACCGCAATGCCTAAACTATCGTTCATAAAAGGCATTGGAGGTGAAGGGTCAAGAATTCCGACTATCGTGTCAATATCGGAAGAACATCCATCTTCCCGGTCAACTTGAATGGTATACACACCCGTTTGAAACAGATATGTATTATCATCTGTTCCTCCATTGCTCCAATTGTAGCTGTAATTTGGTCCATAATCTTCCAGTGTGTAATTGTTATAAAAAACTGTGAATCCAGAGCAAAAATGAATAGTATCTACAGCAGGTGAGATATTTCCATAAAGTGAGTCCGTTGGCGTATTGAAAAAGAAATTGTAATCTGGTGTACCTGCGTAAACTGCATTTGTCAAAAAGGAATTTGCTGTCAAATCACCGTTCAAAGAAACATAGTCTTGAAAATTAGGCAGAGAGGTTGAAGAAAAGTCAAAAGGACTTGCGGTACCAAGATAGGTAACACCTGTACCTACTGGAATATTTAAATCAAAAGTATGGGAACCACAAATAACTGGATTTTGTTGATTGTCAAACGCTATACCTAAGCCAATGTCATTTTTGTTACTTCCAAATGTTTTGACGAACAATTGCGTTCCCGAATTATCCAAAGAAATGAGATATGGGTCTTTGAAACCAGCACTATTAAAAGTAGCCGAAGGATTGCTGCCTGTTTGAAATTCGGTCCAACCACATTCAAAATAGCCCGTCAAAAAAACATTCTTCGCACTATCGATTGATACAGCGCGGGTCGACAAAGCGTTGTCTGAGGAAAAGGTCTTATTCCAGATGTGGCTTCCAGT
>CBFIBY010000240.1:0-3209 GCA_965660955.1 Crocinitomicaceae bacterium
CAACAGATGTCGAATTCTGTAATGGAGATTCAGTTATTTTGTACAGTACACAAATGGCGGATACATACTCTTGGACAGGTGGTTCAACAAATGATTCACTTGTTGTTACAACAGGTGGAACATACACTCTGGACATCACAGATGCTTGTGGATCAGGTTCAGAAGCGATCACGGTAACCATGAATGATGTACCTGTTACGTCGTTTACCACGGCTTCGAATAACTTGACAGGTATTTTCACAAATACAACAACAGGTGCAGGCGCTGGAGCAACTTATGCTTGGGACTTCGGTGATGGTCAAACATCAACAATGGAAGATCCATTGCACATTTATGCGAATTCAGGGGCGTACGTTGTAACATTGACGGTAACCAATAGTTGTGGAACGATGACATTTACGGACACACTAATGTTAAGTGCAATCGGAATCGAAGAAATAAGTGACTTCGGAACAGTCAATGTTTCACCAAATCCGTCAACAGGTTTATTTACTGTTGATTTGGACTTGAATGGAACAATGAACCTAGAAATAGTTGTAACAAATGCTGTCGGTCAAATTGTTTCGGTTGAAAATGTAGTTGCTTCTGAAGGAGCACTTTCAACTTCTATCGATTTGTCGAATGTGGCAACAGGAGTTTACTATTTGAATATCACTTCCGATGATAAAAAAATAACGAATAGAATGTTGATTAAGAAATAAACATTCGTTAGTTTTAAGACTTCGAAAGTCCCAATCACGCAGTGGTTGGGACTTTTTTGTTGCCGTAGAATTAAGCTCCCAAGTTGATATAAAGATAGGATTGCAATCAGTCGGTTAAATATTAAACAATTGTTAAATCTTTATTTGGATACTTCATGAATCTATTTGTATCTTGCATGTTCTTAATATCAATAAATAAATATAACTATGAAGAAAAAATTACTTTTGTTTGTTGCCTTGTTTGGTGGCTTTGCTGCATTTGGGCAAGCACCATATTGTGCGGCAACCTATAATTCCCAGTGTACTTCGGGTGATTATATCAACTCAGTTACTTTCAATACGATAAGTAATACAAATACAGGTTGTGCGAATCCTGGTTCGAATAACTACACAGACTACACAGCGCAGTCGACCAATTTAACGCAAGGAAGTTCTTACACAATTACATATTCTCCTGGACCAACTTGGGGTCAGTACTTCGTTGCCTTCATTGATTTCAATAACGATAATGATTTCGCTGATGCTGGTGAATTCTTTGATTTAGGATATGTCGCTGGTGGCGGAACTGGAACCGGTACTATCGCTATTCCAACTGGAATTCCTGGTGGAAATACCAGATTACGTGTAATGTGCAGATATAGTACAGGTGTTTTAACTCAAGCTGATGAATGTGCGACAGGTCTTAGTTATGGGGAAATAGAAGATTATTCAGTGATTATACCTTCTCCATTGACTGATGATGCTGGTGTAGTTTCATACGTTACACCATCATTACCAACATGTAATTTTGCTGATTCAATTCGTGTGAAAATTCAAAACTTTGGAACGGACACATTAACATCTACTCAAGTAAATTGGGAATGGAACGGTGTTCCTCAAACGCCAGTCGCTTGGACAGGATCATTACCTGCTTTTGGATATGATACAGTTACTTTAGGACTTGTTGCTTTGGCAACTGGAAATAGCCTTCTTGCGTATACAACTTTACCAAATGGTCTTGTTGAAAATCCAGCAGGATCTTGGAATGATAGCTCAGCAATAGCAAGTTTATCAGCTGGACTTAATGGAATCTATACAGTTGGAGGAACAACTCCAGATTTTGCAGATATGAATGCGGCGATTACAGACCTTACAACATTTGGTGTTTGTGGTCCAGTTATTTTTGATATCCGAGATGGTGTTTACACTGGAGCGATTGATTTACCCTCTTTGACAAGTATGTCAGCGACAAATACAGTGACTTTCCGTTCTGAAAACGGAGATGCATCTCTTGTAACTTTAGAATACGGAAGTTCTGGGACAGCTGATAACCAAGTTGTTAATATGCAAGGTGTAGACAACTTTCACTTCGAAAATTTAACAATTCAAAATACAGGAACAACATATGGTGTTGTTGTAAGAATGGGTGGTTCTAGTATGAACAGCTTCACAGGGTGTCATTTAATTGCACCGTCAACAACTTCAACATCTACGAACACAGCTGTTATTTATTCGAATAATGGTATTGATACGAACAATGTATTCATGAACAATACTTTCGAAAACGGAAGTTATGGAGCTTATTGGTATGGTGGTGGAACAACTGCGCCTGAGCATGATAATGTATTTGAAGGAAATAAATTTATGTCTAATTACTACCGTGGTGGAATGTTCTACTACAACAGTGGTTTGACTCTTAAAGACAATGTGTTTGAAGGTACATCTACGTACAACTTTAGATATGCGATTTACACGTACTATGCAACTGGTGCTCCTCAAATCACAGGTAACATAGTTAAAGGACAAGGTGGTTCAGGATGGTTATATGGATTGTATATGTCACAAGGTGGCGGAAACAATGCTAATCACGCATTGGTAGCGAACAACATGTTCCAAACTGGATGGGCTGGATCTACAGGTACTTTATATGGTATGTACTTCACAGGTTCAGGATATGTTGATGTTTATCACAATTCAGTTCTTTGTGCATCAGGTGGAGGTTCTTCTAGAGCGCTTTTTGCAACTGGTGGTGGTGGAATTGAAGTGAAAAACAACATTTTAGCGAACTACACAGCTGGTTATGCTATTTATGCTGGAAATTCATTTACAATTTCTAACTCTGATCACAATGTATTGTACTCTCCTGCAGGGAACATCGGATACTTTGGTGGAAATCAGACTACTTTAGCAGATTGGCAAAATGCTGCTGCCTTTGATGCGGCTTCTATCGATTACAACCCAAATTTCTACAGTACTTTTGACTTACACGTTTGTAATGATTCTATTGGAAATCAAGGAACACCGCTTCCTATGATTACAATGGATGTTGACGGTCAACCAAGAGACGCTGCAACACCAGATATGGGTGCTGATGAAACGAATGGATTGTCTGGATCGTTCTTAGGAAATGATGTAGCAGTTTGTACAGGTGACAGTATTCAGTTATTTGCTGGTGCACCGGCTGACACGATTCTTTGGTCAACTGGTGATACAACAACTTCAATCTGGGTTAGTACGCCTGGTTCTTAC
>CBFIBY010000241.1:0-3121 GCA_965660955.1 Crocinitomicaceae bacterium
CTGCGGCTAGATTTCTTCTGTAGAATGCATTGGAGTCTTCGGCTGTCGAAAATCCAGCGTATTGACGAACTGTCCAGGGTCGAATGGCATACATCGATGCATATGGACCGCGAAGAAAAGGGGAGACCCCAGCACCGAACTTCAAATGTTCAGTGTTTTCGATGTCCTTTTTCGTGTAGAAATTTTTCAACGCTATTTTTTCAGCGGTGTCAAAAATAGGTTCTTGACGTGCGGCTGTATTTTCGATGTTCTTCGGACGAATATCTTGAAAATCTATACGTTTCATTTGGCGTGTTTTTCAAGGATTAATGCTTCCAAACCAAAATAGGACGGTATTTCCGACCAAGAATTCTTTTCTTCTTTTAGGCTTGGGTATTTGTTGACTCCAATAAGCATATTCTCACCGGAATTTAATTTTTCTATTCTTTTTTGTGCGGTTTCTTTAATGGATTTGCGAAGGAATTCTTTGGACTCATTCGTTTTAATTCCGCCCAGTCCTTCCATCTTTTGGAATATGCTCCATGCTTTTCCTTCCATTTCATCAGCCAATTTCTCCATGCTGTAACTACCACCAAGCGGATCAATTACCTTGTCGAAATAACTTTCTTCTTTTAGAATATTGGAAATGTTCAGCGCCATTCTTGCCGATAATCCATCTGTTTTAGTTTGCGCGTATTCATCATATGGAAGAACGCAAATTTCATTCACACCTCCCAAAACAGCCGACATGGCTTCAGTGCTTTGACGCAATAAATTGGTGTAAGGATCTTTCAAGGATTTGTTGACAAAACCTGTCGTTGCATATAGGTAGCAAGCATGCGAACACGATTCCGTTGGCGTATAAGCGGCAATCACATTTGACCAAAGCTTGCGAAACACGCGAAACTTTGTGGCTTCAATAAAGTATTTGCTTCCTATACCAAATTCAAAGCGAATCATGGCCGATGCATCGTCAATTGAAAATCCAGCCGCCAGTAATTTGTGCAAGTACTCGTGTCCAGATGAAAGCGCAAAGGCTATTTCTTGTGTAGCATTGGCGCCTGCTTGGTGCAATCCCAGAGCGTTTATTTTAAAGTGTACCTTACCTTTTTCGGAGGAATTCGGAAAATCAATTTCCTTCCCTGCCCCAATAGGGTCGTTCAATAGAACCAGAGGTTTTTCACAAAACTCGGTATATGCTTTTTGGAGAGTTTCAGTTTGTGCTGTATCCAACGTTTCGAATTGACAGTCGATGTAATTCAAACCAATATTTTCGAAAAGAGCGGAAAACAGGATTCCTTTTTTCTGAAAGGCGAAGGTCAAGGAATTTGCGCCCTGATTCAGGGCTTCGAGTGCTATTTTGTTGGCTACTTTTTCATCTTTGACGGCGATGCGTTTACCAATTGCCCAATCATTGGATTGAGACCGAGAAGATCGGGAATAATTCAAGCCTTCGGACGAGTTAGTTACCTCGTTTTCGTATTTGGAAAAAGTTAATTCTTCAATTTCATCCTTTCGGACAAGCGTTTCATCAAAGGAAAGTCCTTTCAATTCACGTTCAACGCTCGCTCGCCAATCCTTCATGGATTGGGGCGAAAATTCATCAAACAGTTTCATTCGCTTCGTTTCTTTTTTGTTGTTCAATTTGATCGAGTCTCCCTGTTGATTTCAAGAAAACATGTGTCGACATTATGGTTGTAACGACAGGCGCAATTGCCACTCCAATGATAGGAATGTAAAACATAGCCATGAAAAAACAACCTGTTACCAAGGTAGGCAAAAAATACTTTTTTGAGAAGCGAAAACTGCCACCAATTCCAATTTCGTATCGTTCTAAGCTATAATCATAAAATGAAAAGCCATAAAAGAAGGAAACGATAAGGAAATAAACGATTGGAGATAAGAGTTCTAAGGGTAGGAAAAGATCTAAAAACCACCAAATTCCAGAAAACAGAAACTCCAAGGTGATGGCGAGAATAACGACGAAAATCATTCGAATAAAATCGTTGATGAAACGCATCAAATCAAATCCGACCACTTTGCCCGTGAGTTCAGTGTCCACCGCTTCGGAGAGAAAAGTATTAATAGGAGACAAAACCGTCAAAATGAAAAACACCATGATAAAATTGGCTGTTGCAGAAAGTGCATAACCGGTTCCCGAAACGATTTTACCCCACCAACTTTCAGGATCAGCCCCTGCTCCGAGGTCGGCAAAAAATGAATTAATCCACCAAAAGAACCAAGCAATGAGTAATCCTGGAATGAAATACAATAAGAATTTTCCCTTGCCAAACTGCTGCAAAGTCCACTTTAAGGCGTTGAAATGATGTCCGATTGTTTTCATGCATTCAATTTTCAGCGAAAATACAAATTTTGGGAAGGTTGGTCGTGGTTGTTCACCGATTGAAATGGGGGATTTGCCGAATTTTAATGGTAAATCTTAAAGAAAATAATGACTAAGCAAATGCCTTCAATATATAATACAACAACCCATACATGGCAAAAACGCCCATAATAAAAGTGGTAATTGATGAATGCCCTCGTTTGCTCCAATACCAATAATTGAGTCCACTCAAGACTAACGCAGGCGCCACAATGGCTAATGGGAAAGGAATACCGAAAAACATGTTCGTATAGACTTCTTTACTTTTTAAAACTTACAAGAATGCAATAAGCTCTCAGCCGAAGGCTTTAAGCGAAGTTTTTTCGCCTAGAGCTTATAGCTTTCCGCTTACGGCCTATTTAATCGCATCCGCTTTGGTCTGGGCCGCATTCATAATATCATCGGCTTTTTTATTGGCGGCGTTCTCAATTTTGCTTGCCTTAGCATCGGCGTCGCGTTTGAGTTTTTCACCGGCCAATTTGGCTGCCTGCTTCTTGAGAGGATTGTTGCCGGCTTGTTCCACCAATTTGTCAATTTCTGTGTTAGCAGCGTCGCGGGCTGCATCAGCTTGTTTCTTACCTTCAGCTCTAATTTTATCGGCTTGCACTTTTGCGTCGTCCATAATGGCTTGCTTTTTCGCATTCAAGTCTTCTCGGACTTCGTTTACCTTGTCTGTTACAACTGTTTTAACGGAGTCTTTGGCAGTGTTCAATAAATCCTTACCTGTTTTGATGAGGTTATCTTTCACGCTGCCTGAAG
>CBFIBY010000242.1:0-3038 GCA_965660955.1 Crocinitomicaceae bacterium
TGTATTGATCAAAACCATTGATTCACCTTTCTTTCCAGCACGTGCTGTACGACCACTTCGGTGCGTATAGTTTTCGATGTCGTCTGGTAAGTTGTAGTTGATGACGTGAGTGATGTCGTCAATATCCAATCCTCTGGCCGCAACATCTGTTGCCACTAGTATTTGTAAATCTTTTCTTCGGAATCGGTCCATTACTCGGTCACGTTGTGCTTGTGAAAGCTCACCATGCAATGGTTCGGCATTGTAGCCGTCTTTGCTTAGTTTTTCTGCAACACTCGCCGTTTCATGGCGTGTACGGCAAAATATTAATCCATAAATATTTGGATTGAAATCAATCAAACGTTTTACTGCACTATAACGATCTCTTTCTTTTACACTGTAAAAGATGTGATCGATGTTTTCATTCGTTTGGTTCTTATGTCCAATTGAAACTTCCAAAGGATCTGTTTGATAGCTTTTTGAAATTTTTGCTACTTCCTTTGGCATAGTCGCTGAAAACAACCAAACATTTTTTGTGTCTGGCGTTTGCTTCAAAATTAGATCGATGTCTTCTTTGAAACCCATGTTTAGCATTTCATCGGCTTCATCCAATACGACATAGTCGATTTTAGCGAGTTGAATTGCTTTTCTTTTCACCAAATCCATCAAACGTCCTGGAGTTGCTACAACAATATGCGCTCCTCGTTTGATGTCAGTGATTTGCTTACGAATATCCGTTCCTCCATAGACTGCAACTGTGCGCATGTCTGTGTATTTGGAATACGTGGCAATATCTTTTGAGATTTGCAAACATAGTTCCCGTGTTGGGCAGATAACCAATCCTTGCGGATAATTGTCTTCTATGTTAATGTTGTTAATTAATGGAAGGCCAAACGCGGCTGTTTTCCCTGTTCCTGTTTGGGCCAATCCAACGAAGTCACTATGAACACCCAATAAATGGGGGATAGCTTGTTCCTGTATGGGAGTAGGTGTCGAAAAACCCAGTTGTTCAATCGACTTCAACACCTCACTCTTGAGCCCGAGCTCTTTAAAGGTCATTATCTATTTTTAAAATTGGGTGCAAAGATATGCATTTAAAATGGTACGAAAAACTTTATTTCCATTTGCGGAATGTCGCGTCATTTCTAGAGTAGAGTGGAATCAGTCATAGATTGACTTAAGGGTAACTTTCGCCCGTTGAATTCGTAAGACAATTAACAACAAGATAACAATGAAAATTACGTTTAATGCCCCTTTTACGCTTTGGTTTAGCTTTTTGGCAATCGCTGCTTTGTTGATTCAGGTCTTTCTGAAAATCAATTTTTCCTTCCTGGTGCTAGACGGCAGATTCAATTTTACAGACTGGACGGATTATATTTCCTTGTTTGGGTACATTTTTGGGCATGCCAATTGGGCACATTACCTAGGGAATTTCAGTATTATTTTACTTGTTGGACCCATTTTAGAAAAGCAGTTGGGGTCAAAAACTTTGGTTATTTATACTTTAATTACAACGGTTGTTACGGCCATTTTTCACATACTATTTTGGGATCATAGCTTAATTGGTGCCAGTGGTGTTGCTTTCATGATGATCGTACTCGTTTCTTTGACGGGTCGGAAAGGAAATGAAATACCATTAACCTTTCTCTTAATATTCCTTCTTTTTGTGGGTAAAGAGTTCTTGAACGCTTTTGAAGACGATCAGATTTCTCAATTCGCTCATATAAGTGGTGGAGCGATGGGAGTTATTTTAGGGATGTACCGAAAATAATACATCACTTCTTCAGCTTACTTTCGGTTTTTAATTTTATCCTTGATTTTACTCTGTCACGGCATGGATAAATCGGGGCATTTTATTTGTAGAACAAGATGAGAAAGTTGTGTACTTTAGCCTGAAATTGACAGGTTGTCATTACAACATAGTCTGAGATGAAATTATTCTTAATTGTATTTTTTGGTGTAAGCTTTTCCTTCGGGTATTCCCAATCCGTGGAGGAAACATCTGTTTTGTTCATTGGAAATAGTTATACATTTTATAATGAAATGCCTGTTCTTGTGAAGGATATCGCAAAGTCCTTTAATCGACCTATGCACGTTGATACCATTGTAAAAGGTGGAATGAATATTAAATATCATGCTTCGCAACTAAAGACATTTGAAAAGATAAAGTCTCGAAAATGGGATTACATCGTGATTCAAGGTCGAAGTGATGAATTTGCTCAACCTGATTCTACCATTAGAAGAAACACTTTGCCTAATTTGGAAAAATTGCTGGACAGTATATACTCGAATTATTCTTGTACAAAAGTGATGTTTTATTTGACCTGGGGCTATAAGAAAGGAAAAGGTGATTGGGCAGAAACCTCAACCTACGAGTCTATGCAAGCCCAAATTGAAAAGCAATACCTGCGAACAGCCGATTTCTTGTCTACAAGTGTATCACCCGTTGGTGTGGTCTGGAGAGACGTCAAAGCCAACCAGCATAAAATCAATTTGTATGATCCAGATTTACATCATCCTTCGCTATCGGGTTCATACTTATCAGCATGTACTTTCTTCGCGAGTATTTTTGGGCTTAGTCCTGTTGATGCGACGGTTGACATTGCATTAAAAGCGAACGAGAAAGTTGCCATAGAAATGGCTGCCGCTCAAGTAGTATTGAACGACAGAGCCAAATGGCGTCAAAAGGATGTCAAACCAAAAATGGAAGTTGGATACGATATCATCGTCCAGCGGAAAGATGTTGAACTCGTCAATCGAGCCAAAAACTTCATAAGCCTTGAATGGGATTTTGGCGATGGTACCACATCTTCTGAGCCTGGATTGATTCATACCTACGACAAGCGGGGAGAATATCAAATCACCCAGAAAATAACGGATGAGTGCGGTGTACAGGAGTTGACCCGAACCATTCAAGTTCGCTAATCATTACGCCAAATTGTATTCTTTTTTCACAAAGGCTACAACTTCTTTTTCAACCGCCTTCATCTTCTTGTGAAATACTGCGAAATAGACAATAAGTGGAATAAGAATTCCAAGTAGCACTAATAAAATTGAGA
>CBFIBY010000243.1:0-2982 GCA_965660955.1 Crocinitomicaceae bacterium
TTTGTGATTCAATTGACGAAATGTAGAACTGAGTGCTCCGAGTGCGCTAATTCCCAAAATACCGAACAAGATATAGTGACTTTTGAAAAACCAATAAACAATCCCCAAAGCCAATGCGGTCAGCAACAAATCACGATAGGGAATATGTTCTTTTTTAAACATTTAAAACAAAGAATAAATGAAAGGTGCTAGTCCCGTAGCGGAACCAAAAATCAAAAGAATTCCGGTGAATACAATAATCAGTACCAATGGAAGTAGCCAGATTTTTTTGCGGGCTTTGAAATATTTCAATACGTCTTTAAGTGTCTCTAACATGCATTATTCTTTTGTGAAAATGTAATTCTCAAGGACTAAAATATCAATTTTCGTTTCTTCAAAACAGTCAAAAGCATCTTTTATTCCGCAAACAATAGGTTCACCATTTCTATTGAAACTGGTGTTGATTAAAATTGCATCGTCTGTCTTCTCTCGCACTTTGAGAAGTAAATTGAACAAGGGATGCGCTGGATCAGAAATAACTTGCAGTCGCGCTGAGAAATCGACATGCGTAATCGCTTGAAATTTAGATCGCGGAACGTTTAATTTTTCCTTTATCGATAATGATTCGAAATTCTCTGGAAGATCGAATCGATATTCCTTGCTGAGCTTCTGAACAAATTGCATGTAGGGCGAAGTCTCCTCAAATGAGAAATATTTCTGTGCCTCTTCTCCCAACATTACCGGCGCAAAAGGACGGAAATCTTCCCGAAATTTTACGGCTAAGTTGAGTTTGCTTTGCATATCAGGAATAGACGGCAAGGCTAGTATACTTCGCCCACCCAAGGCTCGAGGACCGAATTCCATTTTACCTTGCATCCAGCCAATTACTTTTCCTTTGGATAATTCGCTTGCAACGAATTCGTTTCTTTCCTTTTCGCTGGTACATTTTCTATATGCCTTTTCGTTAGTGAAGGCGTATTCTTCGATTTCATTCCTCGTAATTTCAGGTCCGAGAAATCCATTCTGCATATGGTCTTTTTCCGCATGGTTTCTTATCGAGGGATGTTTGACATAATAAAGTGCAAGAGCAGCACCCAAAGCGCCGCCCGCATCTCCTGCTGCGGGTTGAATCCAAATGTTTTTGAATAATTGGGAGGAATGAAGTAGGCCATTTGCCACACAATTCAAAGCAACTCCTCCGGCCAAACACAGATTTTTTGAACCTGTTATTTCTTTTGCTGTTTGTGCCATTTTCAGTACAACTTCTTCCGTCACTTTTTGAATGGCGTAACTGAAGTTTGCATGTGTCTGATTGACTTCATCGGCTGGTAAACGTTTACTAAACCCAAACAGTTTTTCCCATTGTTTGTCCTGCACCATTCTCAGACCATAGGTGTATTTGAAATACTTTTGATTGAGTTGTATGGAGCCATCTGCATGAATTTTGACCAATTGTGTTCGAATGATATCGATGAACTTTTGCGTTTGCTCGTCCACTGGATTTCCAAAAGGAGACAAGCCCATCATTTTATATTCTCCTTCGTTTACTTTGAAGCCGAGATAATAGGTGAAGGAACTGTATAAAAGTCCCAATGAATCGGGAAACTTCATCTCCTTTGAGATTTCAATCTCGTTTCCCTTTCCTTTCGAAATGGAAGCAGTCGACCATTCACCGACAGCATCTATACAGAGAATGGCCGATTCATCATAAGGAGAAGGGTAATATGCACTAGCCGCATGGGACAAATGATGCGAAGAAAAGTACAGTTTGTAATTGGACTTTTCCCCGGGAAATAGTGCTTTTAATTCGCGTTTAATTTCGCGTTTGAGAAACAGTTTTTTCTGACTCCATTCAGGAATAGCCTTTAAAAAAGACTGCCATCCTTTTGGAACATGGGTGTAATACGTTTCAAGCAAACGTTCAAATTTCAGTAAAGGCTTTTCGTAGAAAACGACTTCATCCACATCTGAAAGATCAATTTTGGCCTGTTTCAAGCAAAAGGCAATAGCTTGACTTGGAAAATCTGCACTGTTTTTTATTCGATTGAATCGTTCCTCTTGCGCCGCACAGATTATTTCACCATCAATAAGAAGCGCTGCCGCTGAGTCATGAAAATAAGCTGAAATTCCGAGTGTGATAATCACTTTAATTGAATTTATGCTGCCAATATACAAACAACTTTTTGCACCCTACAAAGGATATTGTTCTTAGATTTGGAAGGATGAGAAAATCGGTTACTATTTTCAAAAAAGTCATCTATTACACCGTAATGGTTGTAGTTTGTTTTGAGATTTCTCTTTGGATTATTGGTTATCGACCCTATTCCAATCACGATTACAAAGTGGAAGCGACACCCAAAAATGCTTTTGTGGGTCATTCCAAATATGGTTTTTGTTGTAATCCAGGAGAATACAAAATTGTCTTGAATGATGGAATTCAGTTTAGGACCACACATTTGTCGAACGGAACACGGAAAGTAGTCAAAGCAAATACATTTCAGACGAAAGGGAAAGTAGCATTTTTAGGTTGTTCTTTCACATACGGTTATGGAGTAAATGACGATAAAACATTTGTGTCGAGACTTCAACGAAGTTTTCCAAGTTGGGACTTTCTTAATTATGGTACACCTGGCTTCGGAACTGTTCAGTCTTATTTACAACTTCAAGAATTGGTTAAAAACGATTCAGTTAAAGCGGTAGTTTTGGTCTTTTCAAGTTTTCATTTTATGAGGAATGTTTTGTCGCAGGATTATCGGTCAAATTTAAAAATTGGTTTTCGGAATTCTTCGCAGGATGTTGATGTCCGAATGCGTGAAGCAAAAATCCCATATGTTCGAAATCAAACGTTACAAATCGAATGGGCAGATTGGAAGGATATGTATTCTAATTTCTACTTCCGTCAATATTTCGCGTCGGCTAATTGGCTTCAAAACAATATTGACAAATTCAAAGACAGAAATCTCGATGCCGTTGAATTTACCAAAAAATTGATTCATGAAATGA
>CBFIBY010000244.1:0-2981 GCA_965660955.1 Crocinitomicaceae bacterium
AAGATAACACATTCATTTTATATGCTTTTTTCCAGCCTTGTAGAATTTTCGATTATTGCTGGATTCTTACTTCTTCAACTTCTTTTACGCAATTTTCTGCCAAAAGGAATTAACAAGATTATTCTTTTTTTCGGTAGTGTTTTAATTCTGTTGACGGTTGTTACTCCAGTTACCTTGACTGTTCATATAGTGGTCTCTCTGGCCATATATCTTATTAGTAAGTTGATTGTTGCAAAGAGAGCTAAGCTATCGAAACTCTTTGTTTTTCTTTCTATTTCAGGGGTAGTGCTTTTGTTTTTAATGCGAAGTTTTCCAGGCGTTTTTGGTATCCCATCATTTCAATTGGGAAGCACGCCAAACAGTTTGATTGAGAGAATAGGCATGAGTTACATTATGTTTCGACATATTCAATTTGTCGTTGATTCTTTGAAAGGACGAATTCAGAATTATTACTTTTTGGATTATGTCAATTTCATTCTGTTTTTCCCTAATTTTCTGGCGGGACCCATTGACAAATACGGCAACTTCAAGCGATGGGTAGATAGGGAAGAAGGAAACCTTAAAAAAGCTCTTATTTTACCAGGAATAGGCAGGATTGTACTTGGCTTTGTGAAAAAGTTTGTCCTTGTACCTGTGATATACGTTTATGCCATCAATTATGAGTCGCTTATGGACGGAATGTCAATATTGTCAGCCATTCTACTGAGTTTGTTTTACTATTCATTGTACATTTATTTGGACTTCTCAGGTTATTCGGATATCGCGATTGGTTCAGGCTATATAATGGGAATAAAGACACCTGAAAACTTTAGAATGCCTTATCTGTCCATGAATATTGCAGATTTCTGGAGACGCTGGCACATGACGTTTTCAGAGTTTTTGAGGAATCTTGTTTTCAAACCGATTGTTACCTTTTTATCAGGACTAAAATTTAAATTACCACGCCTGACTGTATCCGTAATAGGATATTTGTTGACCTTTATAATTTGTGGTTTCTGGCATGGTGCGACATCCAATTTTGGGTACTGGGGACTCTGGCATGGAATCGGACTTTCGGTTTACAAGGTATGGAGTGTTTCAGGAGTCAGCCATAAACTCAAATCTTACCTTGTAAACAAACAAATTGCATGGATAGGACAATTAACGGCTTTTGTGATAACCTTCAGTTTTGTAACCGTGGGTTGGGTCTTTTTCAATTATTCGGCCAAGGAATTGTTAACGATATTTAATTTACTCTTTGCATGAATAGATTAAGTGATTTTTTTCATTGGTTTTTGAGACTTTCTGTCATGAGAGAACTCGGTATTGCAGCCATAATAGCTTCGCTATTGATGATCGTGTTGACGTTAATCTTATGGCTTTTTTCAGAAAACAAGCAAATAACGAGTATTGGTGAACACCAGTTTTTAGATGTTTCGGCCGCGAATGTTAGAAAGAATGATGCTTATTTCCATAAGTTTTTAGAAAATATAAAATTGAATAAGGGTGTGCTGATATTGGGTACATCTGAATCGGGACCTCTAAACGGATACAATTATACCGAGTTGTTGAATTCCGACCCCAATATGAAAACGGCTTTTTCGACTTTTTATGGAGCCGGACGTTTTTGTGATATGTATTTGCCCTTGATAGCTGAAAGTCCTGAGCTTTGGAAAAACCTTAAAATTTTGGTCTTCGTTAATCCTACATATTGGAGGCAAGGATTGAATGAACCGAGCGAAACCTATCAAACACGTTATTTGGATGTTAGTTTGGTCGAGGCTTCTCGTAAAAAATTAAAAGCTTATGACTTCGATTATTTGCTCGGTGATGTTCATGCTTCTCTGAGATTGAGTCGCTTGGATCGTATTGATGATTATCTTGAGAAGAACATTGAATCGCTGTACTACAACAATTTGAATTCTTACTTTAACCCTGTGGCGAATGTTTATGGATTTTTTAATGGAAAAAAGGAAATCGAGTTTAATGCGTTTCGATTGGAAAGTTTGAAACAAGAAATTGATTCGACCTACAATGCGAGTTTTCCTTTTCTTGAAAAGAATCGAGAAAATTTAGTTTTCCCACCTTTAGATTCTATTCCTGACTACCGGTTCCGAAGCTTAGAAGCTTTTATCAAAATTTGTAAGGATAAAAATATTCGTGCGAGGTTTGTTATAGGACCTTATAACGGTGTCATGGCAGATTACCTGAACGTTTCAAATACTATTTCTGAATACAAAAAATTGCGTCTTGATTTGCTTGAGTTTTTTGAATCTAGAAATCAGAAAATTATTGACCTTACTGACTTAAGTAGTGTCAATCACACGTTTATCGATGTTCAGCACCACAGCGCATACGGTGGCTATTTGATCTACAAACGAATAAAAGAATATTATGACTAAGAAATGGATGGTACGGATTGTTCTGGCGTTGTTCTTGACAGGAATGTGCGTTTATCTTTTGGTCGATAAAACGGAAGAAAAAGTGAGTTTTATGTATGCTGATTTCTAGAAAGAAAGCGTGTAAATTCGCTTAATTTCGAATAAGTTCATATACTTTTTCCATGTCTTCGTCCACCGGGTTCATTCTGTCTTCTAGGGTTTTCGGAATAATATAATGTGGGATAACTCCGCGGCCAAACATTTCAGGTGTGACATCATGATCCAGGAAATAATAGGGTATGATAATTCGAATTTTCGTTTCAGGAAGCGTCAGTTGATATTTGAGCACGGCGTAAGATCCATTTTCTCCACCACCTGTTTCTTCCCCAATGATTGTAGCTCCAGCTTTGTTCTTCAATGCCGTCGGCAGTAATGCGCCCAATGAGAAGGAATACCCATTTGTAAGTACAAATACTTTGCCCGAGAATGGCGTTTTTTTATTTCGTTTATAGGGAATGCTGTAGTTACGATGCGGATCATTCTTATCGCGGTCGGGCATTGTATTGAAAATGATTTTCGAGACTTTGGCTGAAAAGGGCATTGTCAGATTTTTATTTTTCT
>CBFIBY010000245.1:0-2967 GCA_965660955.1 Crocinitomicaceae bacterium
GAAACACGTGTCAACAATCTGAAAGAAGAAATTAAAGAAATCGAAACAGAGATTACGGATCGTACAAATGCGGTAAAAGACTCTGAGTTGGCAATTTCGAAGTACAAAGAACAACAAGATAAGGTTAGAAATAACCGTGAATTTGAGTCTTTGGCGAAAGAAATTGAATACCAAGAATTAGAAATTAAGTTACACGACAAGAAGTCCAAAGAGGCGAAAGTTCGTATTGCTTCGAAGAAAGAAGTTTTAGAAGAGGCAGCGGAGCGAATGGATTTTCGTGCTGTAGATTTGAAAACGAAAACGGCGGAATTGGATGAAATCGTCGCGGAAACACAAAAAGACGAAGAGAAATTGCAAAAGAAATCTGCGTCTGCTAAGAAATCTATTGACGACCGACTGATTGTTGCTTATGAACGTTTAAGAGAAAATTCTAAAAACGGTTTGGCAGTAGTTACTGTTCAGCGTGATGCTTGTGGAGGATGTTTCAATAAAATTCCACCGCAACGTCAATTGGATATTTCAACGAAACGTAAAGTAATCGTTTGTGAGCACTGTGGACGTATTTTGGTTCCAGATCCAGATGCTGAAGCAAAAGCATTGGCGGAAGCAGAAGCAGCAGCAAAAAAACCAAAAACAAGAGCAAGAGCTAAAAAGAAATAGTTCTTATAAATATTTGAGAATCCGTCTCGGCTCGACCTTGGCGGATTTTTTTAGCTTTATACTTTCGTCTAAAAATGAAGTTCAAAGATTATTCCATAGCGCAGTCGATTAAGTCCCAGTTGGAAAAGATGCAATTCAATAAACCAACGGATATTCAATATCGCACCATTCCTCATGTCATGAAAGGGGAAGACGTGATGGCGATTGCGCAAACGGGAACCGGAAAAACGGGCGCATTTGCAATTCCTATTTTAGATAAATTGGAATCATCAACGCGAAAGTATTACAAAGGTGTTCGTGCCTTGGTTATGGTCCCTACACGTGAATTGGCGCAACAAATTACCGATGTTTTTAAGGAAATTGGGAAAGAAACTGCCGTCAAAACCTTTGGCCTGTATGGCGGAGTGGAACAAGAACAACAAATCGCTCGATTAGAAAAAAGAGTGGATGTCCTTGTCGCCACTCCGGGAAGAATGTTCGATTTGATTTCCCAAGGACACATCGATGTTAGTGGTGTAGAAGCTTTGATTTTGGACGAAGCGGATTTGATGCTTGACATGGGATTCTTGAAGGACATCCAAGACATCGTCAAGAAAATACCCAAGAGCAGACAAACCTTATTTTTCACAGCAACCATAGACAAAAAGATTAAATCTTTGGCGTATTCAGTCGTTCGCGATGCCATTCGAATTCAAATTTCACCGAAGAATCCTGTAGCAAAGAATATTGATCATGCAGTAGCTATGGTCGAAATGGATGACAAGCGTTTCTTTTTAGAGAACATCCTTCGAGAATACGAAGAGGATATGTTCATCGTGTTTGTTCGAACGAAAGTTAGAGCAGAACGGGTTGTGGCAGCGATGGAACGCGTTGGATTGAAAACACAATTCTTCCACGGTGGAATGGAACAAGGCGACCGTTTTAAATTGTTGTATAGTTTTCGAAAAGAAGAATTTCGAGTTTTGGTAACGACAGATGTTGCCGCCAGAGGAATCGATATTCCAGCCGTGAAATATGTGATCAATTACGATTTACCCGAAGATCCAGAATTGTATGTTCACCGCTGTGGACGTTGTGGACGAGGAACCAATCGTGGTCAAGCGATGTCCTTTTGTTCAGAAGGTGAATTGGAGTTTTTGGAATTGATCGAAGAATATACAGGCGAACAAATCACACGTCACGAAATCGACAAGACGGACTACAAAGCCATCGTTTTTGATTCCGAAGACCCGACTTACGATTGGAAATCACTAATCGATGACGACAACAAGTTTTCGGGAACTGAGGATGAATGGTAATTAAAGACGCTGCGTTTTTGGATCGTTCGCCTTCGCGAACTTTTGGATCGGCTGCGCTTGTTAGACGTTAGACGTTGGACGTTGGAACGTTCACTGATGGATTTAGAGTTAACTAAAATCCAACAGCGAAACTTTCCATTCTCCAAAAGCAAAGCGATCTATTCTACTTACACATCTGAGAATAATCGTAGATATGCATTTCTAAATCAGACCATTTGATATCGTCTTTGTACTTGTTCATGAACTCTTGACAATCGCCAAACAAAGTAGCAAATTGTTCTTTGTAATTCTTCTTTTCAAGTTTGTATGCTTTGTCGTCAACACCAACTTTCATAACATAGTATGACTTGTCGAGTCCACCAACGAAAGTAACTCCTCCAATACCAGCACTCATTGTTTCTTTGGCAAATGGATCATGATATACCTTGATTTTATTTGAAAAAGATGCGTTCAACAATTGAAGCATTAAATCTTCCGTTTTCTTTTTGACCTGCGTAGTTTGTTTTTCGAAATAGACGTAACCTTCGTCCATCAATTCTTTGTCGATGTTCACGTCGGCTTCCCATTTACTTGCATTTGTAGCACGTTCCAATTCAGCTCCAACTTTCGCAATCCCGCTTGGTGGAATGTACATGTAGTTGATTTTCAATGGATCGATTTTCAGTTTCTTGCCTTTATCATTTTGCATTTTAACCGTTTCGATTAAGCCCTTTGCTCGTTTGAATCCGCCAAGCAGTCCTTCAAAAATAGTTCCATCCTCCATGTGCAGATAAGCCGTTTTCTTTCGTGAAAATGATTCCAAGGGAACCGAGAAATTCTGTGCAAACGATGTAAAAGTCATTCCTAACAATAGAACAGGTAATAGTAATTTTTTCATTTCTGTAAAGTTTTATTTGGTTGCTGCAAGATACTGTTTTAAAATGGATCGTTCGCTTTGGCGAACTTTTGGATCGGCTGCGCCTGATGGACGTTGGAACGTTCACTTCGTTCACTGATGGATTTAGATTAT
>CBFIBY010000246.1:0-2951 GCA_965660955.1 Crocinitomicaceae bacterium
GGAACTTACCCTTGGTATTTTGCTCAACACCCAACATCAGGAAAAATTATAGAATTAGGTGCAGACCCTGTTCAACTTTCAGTTGCATGGGATACGGCTCACGTTCAAGATCCTTACCAATCATGGTTCGTTACATATGTTAACCAAAACGGTGGTGAGCTTTGGGGAACGAGAGACGCATTGCGTTTATCTTCATTAAATCCAGTTTGGTTCCCAATTGCAAAAGGAATTGGAGCGACAGGAGCAGATGTGATTGATGTTGAATTCTCAGAAGATTTGAACCATATGTTTGTATCTACTGGAAGCCGAGTTACTCGTGTTGACGGATTAGGATCGGTGTATACTTCAGACCCAGACTTCCAGAAGAAAGCGGGTTATTGGAGTCCTTCATTAGATTCATTACCACAAGCAACAACACAAACAACCGTGTTGACTGGAGGAAATGAGGGTATAGCCTTGAATCCGAGTGACGTTGATGATTTAATTGTATTCCGTGGCTCTGCCGTGGCAAGACGAACAAACAATGCAACTTCAGCATCACCAACATTCACGAATTTGGCAGCAATTTCAGGAGCTTCTTCTCCCTTCTCTTATGATGGTATCATTGATAGAGATGACCCAAGTATTATTGTAATCGGAACTTCACATGGAGTTTTCGTTTCCGACAATGACGGTGCAACATGGACTGCATCCGGAGAAGATTTATTTGGTGGAACACCCGTTTTCCAAGTACACCAATCTTGGCGAACATTCGCTCAAGGAAATAGCGCACCAGGTGCAATTTTCATCGCAACGCATGGTCGTGGTATTTGGAGATCTTCTTCATTATTAGGTTTGAAGGACGAAACGAAAACTGATGCTGAAAATTTCAATACGAAATTAAAAGCCTTCCCTAACCCTACGGTTGGAAGCACAGCACTTACGTTTGAGTTGTTCCAAGCTGGAAATGTTACTGTAAATGTTTATTCAATCACGGGTGTGAAAGTGAAAACAATTTCAGTGAAGAGTTTAGCTAAAGGATCTAACACACTTGATTTAAATGTGAATGATTTATCAAAAGGTACGTACATAGTTAAGTTCACTTCAGGACAGCAAAATGAGACAGTGAAATTTATCAAGCGATAAAATTCTAAATACAAAGAAAAAGACTGTTCTTCGGAACGGTCTTTTTTTTTGACCTTAAACGTAAGTTTATATATTAATTCTAACTTTGTAAAAAAAGAAAAGCATGGATAATTTTGACGTTGTTTTTATTGGTTCTGGACCAGGTGGATATGTTGGTGCAATTCGAAGTGCACAACTTGGATTAAAAACAGCAATCATTGAGAAATACGACACATTAGGTGGAACTTGTTTGAACGTCGGATGTATCCCATCAAAAGCATTGTTGGACTCATCTGAACACTTCCACAACGCCACCCATAATTTTGCTGAACACGGCATTAAAACGGGTAAGGTTGCTGCGGATATCAAGCAGATGATTGCTAGAAAAGACAAAGTCGTTAGCCAAACATGCGATGGTGTAAAGTTTTTGATGGACAAAAACAAAATCACTGTCTTTACAGGCGAAGGTTCTTTTGTTGACAATACGACGATTGAAATAAAAGACAGCAAAGGAAAGAAAGTAAAAATTCAATCCAAAAACATCGTTATTGCAACAGGATCCAAACCTAATTTTTTCCCAGGAATGGAACCCGATAAAAAACGAATCATAACTTCTACGGAGGCATTAAATATGCCAGAAATTCCGAAAAAGATGATTGTGATTGGTGCGGGTGTTATTGGTCTTGAATTGGGTTCAGTCTTTGGACGATTAGGAACTCAAATCGATGTTGTTGAATTCGCACCGACCATCTTGTCCACAATGGATGTGACGATGGGGAAAGAAATGACAAGAGTTCTGAAAAAAGAAGGATTCAAATTCCATTTGGAACACAAAGTTCAAAACGTTAAAAACACGGGTAAAGGAGTTGTTGTAACGGCAATAAATAAAAAAGGAGAAGAAGTTAAACTTGAGGCTGATTATTGTTTAGTTGCCGTTGGACGTAAACCATTTACACAAGGATTAGGCATTGAAAATGCAGGTGTAAAAATGAACGACCGAAACCAAGTTGAAGTCAACGATCATTTGCAAACAAATATTCCGAACATCTATGCTATTGGAGATGTTGTTCGTGGAGCCATGCTTGCGCACAAAGCTGAGGAAGAAGGTGTTTACGTAGCGGAATTCATAGCAGGGCAAAAGCCACATATCAATTACAACTTGGTTCCTGGAGTCGTTTATACATGGCCAGAAGTTGCTTCAGTTGGTAAAACGGAGCAAGAATTAAAAGAAGCTGGTGCTGAAATAAAAATTGGCAGTTTCCCTATCAAAGCATTAGGTCGAGCAAGAGCAAGTATGGATATTGCTGGGGTAATTAAAATTATCGCTGACAAAAACACAGATGAAGTACTCGGTGTGCATATGATTGGACCTCGTGTAGCTGATTTGATTATGGAAGCTGTTGTTGCAATGGAGTACCGAGCATCTGCTGAAGACATCGCTCGTATTTGTCATCCGCATCCAACCTATTCAGAAGCCGTGAAAGAAGCTGCATTAGATGCGACAGATAAAAGAGCATTGCATATTTAATAGAAATATTTAGACCATCAAAAAGCCCTGACTCCGAAAAGTCAGGGCTTTTTTTTGTGTGTAGGTTAATTTTATCTTACCCTCCTCTGCTTCCCGTTCGGGTTGGGGTTGAAGGTTTTGGAGTCGGCCGAGGCGCTGGTTTTGGCTTCGGCTTTGCTACTGGCTTTGGTTTTGGCTTCGCAACAGGGCGAGGCTTCGGCTTAGCGACTGGTCGCGGTTTTGGTTTTGCAACGGGTCGTGGAGTTGGTTTTGATTCGACTCTTGGCTTCGGTTTTTGTACGGGTCGCGTTGTTGGTTTTGCCACCGGTGTTGAAGCTGG
>CBFIBY010000247.1:0-2842 GCA_965660955.1 Crocinitomicaceae bacterium
AGTTCGATAATTGACGGAGATACGCCTCGATTTATGGGGGTTTCAGAGATTTTGAAAGCGAATACCGATTTGACCGTTCATTTGTTGAAGCGAGAATTGGAAATTCGTTTGGACGAGTTGGAGAGGCAATGGCATTTTTCAACGCTCGAGAAGATTTTTATCAAGGAGGAAATGTACATTGATTTCAAATTGTATTCCGATCGACCTTCGTTATATGATTACTTGTACAAGTGTTTCAAGCCGTTCAAAAAGAAGTTAATTCGCGAGATAACGGATGAAGATTTATTAAGGTTGACGCAGATTCAGATGATTCGAATTACCCGTTTTGATACGGATAAGGCGGATGAGAATATTTTAAAAATCGAAAACGAGATCAAAGAGGTAAAAGAAAAATTGGCCAATTTGATTAATTACGCCATTGACTATTTCAAAGACCTGAAAAAACGATTTGGTGAAGGTAAAGAGCGTAAAACGGAGATCAAGATTTTTGATAATATCAATGCTTCTAAAGTGATTATATCCAATCGCAAATTATATGTAGATTTTAAAGAAGGATTCATTGGGTACAATTTGAAGAAAGTTGAAGCAGTCAACGATTGTTCGGAAATTGACGATATCATCGTGTTTTTTGATAGCGGTAAGATGATGGTGACCAAAATAGCGGATAAGAAATTCGTTGGTAAGGGAATCGTTCATGCTGATGTTTGGAAAAAAGGAGATAAACGAACCATTTATCATTTGATGTATCAAGATGGCGCGGGTGGACCAAGTATGATGAAACGCTTCTTTGTGAACTCCATTACGCGCGATAAGGAATATGATTTGACAAAAGGAACGAAAAAGTCGAAAATGTTGTATTTCTCGGTTCATAAAAACGGAGAAAAGGAAATAGTGACCGTTCACTTACGCCCTCGTCCGCACCTAAAAAGACTGCGATTCGACGTAGATTTAGGCGATTTATTAATCAAAGGTCGAAGTTCGGGCGGAAATCGTGTTACAAAGGAAATTGTCCAGAAAATTACCCAAAAAGAAGTGGGTGGATCAACTCTTGCTGCACGAAAAATTTGGTTCGATAATGTGGTTGGAAGACTGAACGATGACGGGCGTGGCAAATTCTTAGGTGAATTTAAAGGAGAGGATAAAATTTTGACGCTCTATAAAACAGGGGAGTATCGCTTGTCTGCTTTTGATTTAAGTTTGCATTTTGACGAGGACATGATTCACGTTGAGAAATGGTATCCAGATCGACCTATTTCGGCCGTTTACTTGGATGGAGAGAAGGATTTACATTATGTGAAGCGTTTCCTATGCGAAGTAACAACCGATAAGAAAGTGAGTTTTATTTCAGATTCTGAAGGTAGCGAATTGGATGTAGTGACTACGGCTTATAAACCTGTTGCAAGAATAGTTTATAACAAATTACTCAAAGCTACGAAGAATTTACCGGACACAGAAGTCGCTTTAGACGAGTTTATTGATGTGAAGGGTATGAAAGCCCAAGGGAACCAATTAACGAAATTGAAAGTGAAGGAAATCGTCTTAAATCACTCTATTGAGGGAGATGAACCATGGCCGGAACCGGAAAATCCAAAGTCAGTTGAAGGCGATAGCGATGTACCGGGAAAATCTGCTGAAAATGATATCTCAAGTGATGAAGACGCATCTGAAAAGGAGGCGAACACAGTAGAGTGGAACATAAAGAAGGATGATGACGATGATCAGCCTAAGTTGTTTTAGATTATATTCTACCTTGCAATTATCTTTCTCGTAACGGAATACCCTGATCGAGTAACAGTAATGAAGTAAACTCCTTTTTTGGAAATCACGATGTTGTTCCCATTTCGAGAGAAATCAACTTTTTGACCGAGTAGGTTAGCGCAGGTTATGTGATCCTCCTCTTTTAATTCGTTGATTGTGAAAAAGCCGTTATTCGGATTCGGTGAAACTTCAAAGCTTGGTTGTGTTTCATTCTCATCAAGTGATAGCCCGCAAGTCAAATCATTGATTCGAACCCAAATGGAATCGTTATACTGGTTTCCAATGAAAGTTCCGCCGCCGCCTCCCATACGCATGACTACCATGTTTGAAGTGGGGATAACGTTTAATATTTGTTCGTCTTTACCAAGAGCGGCAAACATGTCGTCCGGGGCGTTTGGTACGAGGCTTCCTGTAACCGAGAATTGAGTACCGGGTACGATGTAGCTTGACTTTCCATTCAACCAAGTTAAATACCCATAAGATGGATTATATGCATTGGCTGTGTTGGTCATGTCGTTGAAATAGGTCGGATCGTCTAGAATATCTATCCCATTCCAATTTCCTTCAGCAAGCAGCAGCAAGCCAAACCGGGCGAAGTTTCGCGGTTTACTGAAAAAGACTTTGTTGTAGCCAAAGGTTACATACAAGCCCGAAATGCCCGTTGGTCCCGTTAGTTTTGAGGCGATATATGCGTTCAGCGACTGTCCAACGGCGTTGCCAATTACATTTTGAATAAGTGTGTAAGGTGCGTTGTGGTAAGCCCATCGATCTCCTGGATCTTCCAAATAAGTTAAGCAGCTGGGCAAGGTGCAATCTGCTGAATTGGCGTCATCAAGACCTGTAACCATTGCCAATTGATCTTCGATTAATATCTTTTCCTCTTGGGTTGTTGTCAAGGAGGTCCATCCAGTTCCTAAATGTGTCGATGTGGTATCTGAAATATCGAGAAAGCCTTCAGATTGAGCAACACCTGTCATAAAGGCGGCTAGCGTCTTGCCTGCAGAATTCCATTGGTGAATACTGTCAGCTGTGAAGGTTCCAAAGTACTTCTCCAGAACTATTTTACCATCTTTCAGAATAATGA
>CBFIBY010000248.1:0-2836 GCA_965660955.1 Crocinitomicaceae bacterium
TATTTCATACATAAAACAGTTTTTTCAATCGGTTGCAACAACGGGTAAAATAATTCTTCTATCTAAACGTGGAGGTATTTTGAATGTCAAGGAAGAAATTTCAAATTCTGAGGAGGTAATAATTTTAGGGAATGGTCCAAGTTTGAATTTGACTATTGAAAAGCACTTAAGTTTTCTGAAAAAATCGAATGTACTCTGCGTAAATAATTTCGTGAGCTCGGAAAACTATGAAGCCATAAAACCAAAGTTCTACATTTTAGCTGCAAATATCTTGTTCGAAAACGATGATTCGCTCTCGGACGAGTATATAGCCATTCGAAACGAAATATTTGAATCGATGATTAAAAAGACAAAATGGGATTTAAATCTGATGGTTCCATTTATGGCTAAAAGAAATACGCATTTCAATAACCTTATCAAATCCAATCCAAATATTCGTCCCCTTTATTTCAATTTCACTCCAGTTGAGGGATTGAACAAAATGAGTTTTTTCTACTTCAAAAAAGGTTGGGGAATGCCAAGGCCACATAATGTTCTTATTCCTTCGATAATGAATATGATATATATCGGGTTCAAAAAAATTAAAATCGTTGGAGCGGATCACTCTTGGTTAAAGGAGATAACCGTTAACGAAAAAAATGAAGCCTTGGTTCATCAGAAGCATTTTTATGATGAAAAAGATTCAAAGCCTACCAAAATGCAAGACTATATCGTTCGACCAAGAAGACTGCATGAAATCATTCAAAAATTTTATTTGAGCTTTAAAGGCTATTGGGAAATAAAAGAGTATGCGGACGAAAAGCGAGTGGAAATCTTAAATTGCAGCGAAGTATCAATGATAGATGCTTTTGATCGTGGTAAATTAAGTTAACTTTAAGATCCAAAATATAATTCAAAGTGCAAGGAAAATCAATTTTAATTACAGGAGGAACAGGCTCATTAGGAAAAGCCTTAACTAAACATATCCTCACCGAATACCCGAATATTGAGAGGCTGGTTATCTTTTCCCGAGATGAACAAAAGCAGTTTGAAATGGAACAAGAGTTTCCCTTAAGTACTTATCCTCAAATGCGTTATTTTATTGGTGATGTAAGAGATTTGGAGCGTCTGGAAAGAGCATTCTCAGGTATTAATATTGTCATCCATGCAGCTGCAATGAAACATGTTCATATCGCTGAATATAATCCAGATGAATGTGTGAAAACCAACATCGGAGGCGCGGAAAATGTTATAAAAGCAGCGCTAAAATCAAATGTTGAAAATGTAGTAGCCTTATCTACGGACAAGGCATGTGCTCCAATCAACCTTTACGGAGCAACAAAGTTGGCGTCCGATAAATTGTTCGTTGCAGCGAATAATATTAAAGGTAAACGAAAAATCAAATTTTCCGTAGTTCGCTATGGAAATGTAATGGGGTCCAATGGATCGGTTATCCCCTTTTTCATTAAAAAGAAAAAGACTGGAGAAGTTTTACCAATCACAGATCCAAATATGACTCGCTTCAACATTACATTACAAGGAGGTGTTGACATGGTAATGCATGCGATGCATACCGCTTGGGGAGGAGAAGTATTTGTTCCGAAAATCAAGTCCTATAAAATTACTGATGTCGCCGAAGCTATTGGTCCGAATTGTGACAAACCAGTCATTGGTATTCGTCCCGGTGAGAAAATTCACGAAGAGATGATTACGTCATCAGATTCATTTTTCACCTATGATTTAGGTAAATATTATGCGATAATTCCTCAAACACCAAATTGGAATATTGATGAATTTAAAAACCATTTTTCTGCAAATTTAGTCACACCTGGTTTCTCTTATGATTCAGAAAACAATGAAGATTGGGAAACCGTTGAGTCTTTGAGAAAACTGATTGTTGAACATGTTGATGAAGATTTTCAGCCATGATAGACAATCAGCCCATTCCCTATGGGAGACAAGAAATTACCGATAGCGATATTGAAGCCGTTGTTGATACATTAAAATCGGATTATCTCACCCAAGGTCCGAAAATTTTAGAATTTGAGAAGCAATTTGCTCAATATGTGGGCAGTGAGTATGCCGTTGCAGTAAGTAATGGCACGGCCGCTTTGCATCTATCAGTTTTATCCATGGATTTGCAAAAAGATGAATATGTAATTTGCACACCAATTACCTTTTCGGCTTCTTCAAATTGCGTTTTGTATGCTGGTGGCAATGTGCTATTCGCAGATATTGATGCTGAAACGTATTTGATGGATATCAACGAAGTAAAAAAGGTGTTTGAAGAAAATTCCGATAAAAAGATCAAAGGGATTATACCCGTTGATTTTGCAGGACGAGTTGTCAACCTTGAGGAGTTTTATCGATTCGCACAAGAAAATCAGCTTTGGATAGTTGAAGATGCATGTCATGCTCCAGGAGGATATTTCGTTGATTCTAGTGGTAAAGCTCAAAATGCTGGGAATTGCGCATATACAGATACAGCTATATTCTCTTTTCACCCAGTAAAACATATTGCAACGGGCGAAGGCGGAATGATAACCACGAATGATAATACCACGTATAAAAAGCTGTTGTCTCTCCGATCTCACGGAATAACACGAACTGAAGAAGATTTTGTTAATCCAAATTCAATAGCTTACGGTGAAGATGCTCAAAGTCAAGATGATTATCCAAAATGGTATATGGAGATGCAAAATTTGGGTTTCAATTACAGGTTGAGTGATCTTCAAGCAGCCCTCGGTATTTCTCAATTGAAAAGAGCTGACCACAACATTAAAAAGCGCAGAGAAATCGCCACTAAATATGCGAAAGAATTTAAAGGGACAAATGGAATTTTTTCAACTTCGGGCAG
>CBFIBY010000249.1:0-2791 GCA_965660955.1 Crocinitomicaceae bacterium
GTGCTCATTATGTTGGTACGCCCTTGTTTAAACCCTTTCAAGTCGTGACGCACATGTTCATGCACAGCAATATTACCTTTTTTCATATTTTATTCAATATGCTGCTGTTGGTAATGTTTGGTTCGCAATTGGAGCGTTTGTGGGGGGCGAAACACTATTTTATTTTCTATTTTGCTTGTGGATTGGGGGCATTTGCCTTAGATAATATTGTTCATGGAATTGAATTGTACAATCTGAAGGAAGCACTTGAATCAATGAACATTAACTTGGCTGGACTTGATCATCTTATTGAAAACTTCCGTATTTATGATGAGGAACAAATGCGAAATGCAGAGTTTCAAGTGTTTCATGGGGGAGGAATTCCCGCTGAAGCCCAAAAGTATTTCAATTTGTCGATTACCTCTGGAGTTGGAGCATCTGGAGCTATTTTTGGATTGTTAGCGGCGTTTGCCATCCTCTTTCCAAACACCGAATTGTATTTGATGTTTATTCCTGTTCCAATCAAAGCGAAATATTTAATCGGCGTTTACGTTTTATATGAGGCGTATCAGGCTTTCAACCCTACGGGGGGAGACTTTGTGAATCATTGGGCTCACATCGGTGGCGCTCTTATTGGGGCAATTATTGTTCTGGTGCGACGAAAAATGAACAAAAAGAACTTCTATTAATGGCAAACAATACCATTCTAGATCAATTCAAAAACCAATACCGTAATGGTGGGATGCACATTCGACTAATAACGTGGAATGTAGCAGTATTTGTGGTGATTAAGGTTTTGATGTTAATTGGTGGCGAGAGCTATCTTATGAATGACATCGTCCATCGCATCTTTGCTTTGCAATCTAATTTTGGAGGATTCATTCGAAATCCTTGGGGATTGATTACCAGTATTTTTTCTCACTTCGGGTTTATGCACTTGCTGTTCAATATGATATTCCTCTATTTCTCAGGACAAATGTTCTTGCAGTTTTTTAGTGGAAAACGCTTATTGTACACCTACATTTTTGGTGGAATCCTTGGTGGAATAATTCAGTTGGTTGTAGGTTTCTTCCCCGAATTATTTTCGGACAGCGGAGCATTGGTTGTTGGTGCATCGGGATCAATCATGGCCATTTTTATTGCCCTGGCGGTGCACAGACCTCAATTAAAAGTTCATTTATTCGGGATTTTACCTTTGCCATTATTTGTCTTAGCTATACTTTTTGTTGGAAAGGATTTGTTGAATATTGGTTCTGGTGATGGTATCGCACACTTCGTTCATTTGGGCGGGGCATTATTTGGTTTTCTATCCGTTCGTAACTACAATTCTTCAAATAATCTGCTAACCACAATCATTCGAATCACAGAGAAACAAGTACAATCCATTTCCTCCCGTTTTACAAGTCCTAAATTAAGTAAGCTTGATGGTAAGAAACCCGCTTCGAGAGTTAAAGATGAAGAATACAATGAAAACAAAAAAATGACCCAGGAGCAAATTGATGCTATTTTAGACAAAATAAGTCGTTCGGGATATGATTCGTTGACCAAAAAAGAAAAGGAGTTTCTTTTCAAACAAAGTAGTCGATGAAAAATAAAAGATGGTTTCATGTAGTTTCAAGAATTGTAAAATTCTTGTCCCTTTTCGCCATGCTCGGCCTAGTCATTAGCTATTTGAGTCCATTCGTTCATCCTGAAAAAATATGGGTTATACCGTTTTTCGGTCTTTTGTATCCGATTTTCTTCTTTATTAATATCGTTTTACTCGTTCTGTTCGTTGTGTTTCGTTCCAAATGGAGCTTTGTTGTTTTGTTTGTATTGCTGATCGGTGGTACTCTGCATCTGCGTCAATTTGCTTTTGGAAACAAAGTCAAGATGATAGAATCTAATTCGTCGTTTACTGTGATGAGTTATAATGTTCGATTGTTTGATTTATACAACTGGTCAGTGGATCGATCCAATATTAATCGACGAAAAATATTTTCTTTTCTTAATGATAATCAACCGGATATAGCCTGTTTTCAAGAATTTTACCATCAAGACAAGTCAACTACTTTTCCAACCCGTGATACATTAGTTGATTTGTTGGAAACAGCCGATTATCATGAGAGATACAGCCATAAAATAAAAGGTCGACGAAATTTTGGAATCGCAATTCTCTCCAAATTTCCAATGATTGCGAAAGGTGAAGTTCCTCTGCAATTGACGAGCGGTTCAGGGAGTGATAACTATTGTATTTTTGCAGATATCGTCAAGGGTTTGGATACAATTCGAGTGTACAATGTTCACCTTCAGTCTATTAAGATTAAGTCTGACGAATTTACATATATTGATGAAGCTGGAAATCCTGCCATTGACAAGAAAGCGGCCATAGATAATGTCGTAACAAAGTTAAGGAAGGCCTACCCTTTAAGAGCAGAGCAAGCCGAATTGGTGATTGCTCATGCTAAGGAGTCTCCTTACCCGGTAATCGTTTGTGGCGATTTTAATGATACGCCTCTTTCCTATGCCTATCAACAGTTTCAAAAAGAATATTTCGACGCATTCCGTGAACTTTCACGTGGTATTGGTGCAACCTATGCTGGGAAAATACCCGCTGGAAGAATCGACTATATTTTTTACAGTGATAAGCTGACAGGAGGAAATTTCCATCTTCAAAAGGAATCGTTGAGCGACCACCGGGCAATTTGGTGTCGATTTGAAATGAATTAGCCGTCTAAATTTATAACTTAGTAATATGTTAGTAGAAATTAACGAAAATAACATCGACGACCGTCTAATTAAACAGGCGGTTGATGTTTTGAAAGATGGAGGG
>CBFIBY010000250.1:0-2758 GCA_965660955.1 Crocinitomicaceae bacterium
TATCAGTTGGGAAGTTCCAGCAACCTGCTGCCAGTACTACAACATCATTTTCGTAAATTCGTCCACCCCCTCTCCCAAAATTTCCTAGTTAGCGCGAGCATCCTGTTCGTGCCTTTAACCCCTATTTCCGTGACAAACGTTAAGTCAAAAAATAAATAATTATCAAATACATAAACCAATTTTCCGTTACCCAAAGTGAAAATTGTTCCCCATGCGTGACCAACTCCTAAAATTCCTAATCGAGCGAGCCGTCCCTTTCTTGAATCGGTTCAGGAGAAAGCCTTTTTGGCCTTTGTCGCAAGATGAAATGCGCCAACTTCCGGAAGGAACGCTGGGTAAGGACGTCGCGCAGTTTTTGGATGCACAGAACTTGTCCTTACTACCAAAATACGAAGTGCACGATACACTTCACGTATTACTAAACTATGGAACGACTCCAAAAGAAGAACTGAAACTACAAGGTTTTATGATGGGGAATAAGTCCGTCACATTTGGCGGAAAAGTATTGTTCGCAATAAGCCTAGTTGTCAAACCGGAATATTTAAAAGAGATTCGGCAAGAAATGAAGCGGGGCAAGAAAGCCAAATCGATCAAGGAAATTCAATTTACGGAGATTTTGGCTTTGGAAACTGAGGAGATTCGGAGGTTGAATGGAATTTGATTAACTGAGTTGGTGCGGATATCGCCAGCATTCTACCTAAATTACAAAAGAACACATCAAAGCCAATGCATTTTTCGCCATAAAAATCATTTTTTAAGTAGATTTGAAACGCCGTTCATATTCGATTTCACCAATAACACAGTTAAGTTAAAATGAAAAAACATCTTAAAAGGAATCCACTTGAGTTTGGAACGTTGGCCATTTCATTTATTGCTATTATTCTTTCATTAATTAGTATTAACAAAGAGCCAAAAAGACATTCGGATATTTTGACTTCAGAAACGGTCGCTGGCATGTATTCAGAACTTGCTAACATGACTAAAATTCAAGCTGAGCATCCACTGCAGTCTCATCTTTTCATAAACCATGCGGGATACAATGAAATGGTCAAAATGATTAAAGCAAGAAATATTAATCCTGACCCAAAACAAGTCTTGGTAGAAAGGGCTATTGCAAATAGAATATTCAATCACTTCGCACAAGTTGTTTTTTCTTACGAACAAGCCAGAACAAGCGGTAATTTGCATCGAATCAAATTAACAAATAGGATAAGAAGTTACTATGCATCGCATCTTCTCAAAAACCCAAGATTATTGTGGTATTGGGATAAAAATGGTGGAAATTTGAGTGCAATGCAAAATTTTCATACACGGAAATATTACGAATCAATACTTTCGAAACGTCAAATTTCTTACTTTAATTTGAAAATTGACTCCAAAGGACCTTTTGACCGATAAATATCCACTGCACCTCGAGTCGAAGGCGTAGTGCAGTGTGCTGAATGAACTAGAGCGCGACTTCGACTCCGCTCAGTCTGCGCTGATTGCTCCACCTAAAGTCTCTCGATTTTATTCCCTATCTTAGAATCACAAATTCAAGAACTTATGAAGAATTTATACATCGCTTCGCTTTTCACTTTGCTATCGACTTCTCCTTTCTATGGACAAACTTGCACAGACACCACCGCCATCGGAAGTGCGGCCAATGTCTACAGTGTCGCTTTAACGGAAAGTAATGCCATTGCAGTCGACAACGACCCATAGTTAGCGCGAGCAACATGTCCCTATTCATAAAGAGCCTTCTCGTCCTGGCCAACAAACATCTAGTTGACGCGGAAGTTCCATACGTGACGATAAGCTCGAAAAAACTAACGTTCTTATTCCTCAAGTTAGCGCGAGCATCTTGCTCGTGCTTTACATCATTTAAACAAATTTCAACTTCCCACCCAGTTAGCACGAATATCCCATCCTCAAATAAAGCTGCAAAAATAGGCACCAACCCCACTTAAATTACCTACATTGGTCAAGAATACACACAATTACCAAAACCTGATACAATGGTCAACCGAATACTCCTTTTTCTTTTCATCTCGGCGTTTTGGAATGTAAGTCGCGCTCAAACTACTGATCCAACAAAAAATTCGCAGTCGTTTGAAGGAATCCGACTCGAAAAAAAAGACCAATTTTTTTCTATTCCGTTGGGGGAAAAAGTGGTCATCAAAACGGAAGCAAAAAAACACAAAGGCGTTTTGGACTCCGTTTCAGCAGGTAGAATATATATTGATGGCGTTGGAATTCAAACGCTTGATATCGAAACGATTAAATTTTCTTCTGCAAGAAAAAGGAAAAACGGTAAGCTATTACTGATTAGTGCGCCTGTAAGTTTCGCTGGAGCAGTTGGGTTCGCTTATTGGTATTTTGGTTCTGGTGGCGAATGGACAAATTTCATGACCTACCCTTTGCTTTTCTATACGCCGGTTGGAATCATTGTGGGTTTGATAGTCTTAAAAAAGAAAAAGTTCAAGCTCAAAAAAGGTTGGGATGTAGTTCAACCTTGAAATGGATGGGAGAATTGATGCTTCCATGCTATTTACTTTTCGTTTTTAGTTTTGTATCATTATTGTCCGCTAAAATTCTTCTTCAAAAGAATCAATTTATTTTACGTTACTTTTCCTTGATGAAAAGTAACCAAAAATCAAGGCTTGTGATGGCAGTTAAAGCGCAATTTATGCATCGATTTCAATTGTATCTATTGGCGCTTTATTTTTAAAGCTCCTAAAAACGGGATTTTATCGGTGATCTTCTTCGTTGCACTCCG
>CBFIBY010000251.1:0-2732 GCA_965660955.1 Crocinitomicaceae bacterium
AAGTCCAACTTTGAACTCCATTAATTTTCCTGTCAATTGTTTCACGGCATAAAATACCCGCGATTTGACTGTTCCTTCATTTATTTCTAAGGTTTCAGCAATTTCTTTAATCGAAAAACCTTGTATATGACGCAATTCGAAAACTTCTCTGTGTTTATCATCCAATTGCTCCAATTCCTTTTCAAGCGCTTCCTTGAACATCGTATCTTGAAGTTGAGTATCCAGAGCTGTATCATGCGCAACGGTTAAATCTTCTTCCAATCCACCGCTTACATTTTGGCGAACCGCTTGTTTTTTATATTCGTTGATGGTCATGTTATTCGCAACGGAAAAGACCCAAGTTTTAAACGATCTTTTCGTGTCAAAGGCATTTGGGTTCTTGATTAATTTCGTAAACAAATCATGCACAAAATCCTCAGACTTTTCTTTGTCTTTCCACATTCTTCGGTAGAAGTACTGATACAAATGTTTCGCGTAGCGTTCATACAGCTCCTGAAATGCCAGTTCCTTTCCGTTCTGCATTTCTAGAACCAATTCCTCGTCCGAGAGTTCCTTGTATGTCGTTTTTAGCAAGCGCATGCTCAAGCTTCTACACTATCTTGTGGTTATATCTGTTATTATTACATCCAGTTTATTCACGGCCTCTGTATCTCCTTTTGCCTCATAGCCCCTTTTGAGTTGATAAAGCATCGGTAAATAATTATTTACCAAATCGTTATTTTTTGTTTCAATTAGATCTTTGTTCAATTCTTCGTTCCATAATTCCTCATTACGAACGGACATGTCAGTTGGAATCTCTCTATATTCAAAAACCAACCCAGAAACGTACAAATTATTAAGAATTGGGAGTAAATATTCCTTTGGTAGAGTCATCGATATAGCAATACTTTTGCCTTTGTTCAGATTGCACAATTCCTCCAAATACTTTGTGTCAATAAAGTCACTAGCGGGTAAAATCCAACCTTTCGACTTCAGTATCTCCCGAAATTGAGGAGAGGTTAACCAATCCAAAGAAAGAATTTCCACGTCTTCTCTTTCCCGTTTAACATTCTGAGCATATAGCGCCGCATACGAATCTTCTTTGCCATGTGTAATTAGCGTTGAATTTTGTGGTGCACTATTGATCAAATCCTGACCATAGGCATTCGTCGACTCATCATACACCTTATTTTGGGAAAGATTTAGAAGTGCTTTTCGCGTCTCATCTTTCTTGTTCATCAAAACATAATAGGTCATCATTTCTTTTTGAACCATATCATCCGAAGGCTTCAATTCATTGGCTTTTAACAATGCCTTGGATCGATTCAGATCGTTCTGACCATTCAAATAATAGAAAAAATAACTTTCAAATGATTCAGGACTCGTAGTTGCTAAGTCCCGCAACAGATCATTCATAGTTTCTAACTGCTCTTCTGTTAAACTGCGCTGATTGGTTTGCTGATTAAAAGTTGAGTAATTGCTTAAATAATTTGCTCTTTGTGAATCAATTTGCAGAGAAATGTCCATCTCAACGGCGACAGCAGGTGGGGCCGGTGCTGGTGCAGCATCTTCCATGACTTCAGATTCAACGGGTTCTTCGACAGCCTCTTTTCTGAGTTCTTTTTTCTTGAGTACTTCGACCTTTTCCTCAAGAGGAACAGCCTTGTTATTGGTGTTGTTTATGGTATTCTCATTTACTTGACCAAACGCTAAAGCGAAAGGAAAAGTTAAAAGGAAAGAAAACAAATAAAATTTCATTGTTGTTTATTTGTAAGACTGTACAAGTTACTTTTAATTTGGTTCAAAATCCACGAATTTTAATGACAAGTTCTGAATTTTCTTCGTTATCCATTACCAAACGCCTTCACCTATTAAAAAAGAACGGCGAATTTGTTGGCACAAGAATAATTCCATCTTATCAAGTTTCTCTGTTTACACTTCATGGGTTTTACGTAGAACTTTTCGTATTACGCAGTTTAAATCAAGTGCAATGGATTGAAGTTCAAACGAACAAACAGATATTAATTGAATACACCAAAAATATTGATCTAGACGATTTATTTTCTTAGCGCGCTGGGTCAATTACCTCGGCTCTAATTTTTAGCGTACGTAATCTATCTGAAATGTTTTGTACTTTATCAGTAGGCACCTCATGAACAATTACTTTGATGATTGAACCTTCTTCTACAAACTCTTTTCTATAGTTTAAGCGCAACAATAAATCCGTCAAATCTCCACCTAATTGAGTACTAGATATCTCGAAACTGAGATTTCGAAGGTCCTTCTTCTTCACATTATCAATACGTTCGGCATCCGAAATGAAAGTAGTATCCAATGCATTTCTCAAGAAGTAAATTTGCGGAATATCGTCTACTTTTTCATACAAATTCGATTTGATGCGTTTGTCATTGATATCGAAATAAAAGCTTGCATGTGAATTAAAACGATTTAATACGTCCCGTGGGAATTCGTTGAATTTTTCTTTTGAAATCAATTGAATTTTCATCCCTTTGACCTCTCGGTTGTTTCGCACAATCTCTTGAATATCATTCGCCAATTTTTCTTTGGCTTCCAATCTAGACTCGACATCTTTTACGATTCCAATTGCTGTTTTTTCTATTACTTCTACTCCATTATCTTGCAACAATTTCTCAGCTTCAGCTAAGGTTATTCTTTCCCCACCGTAGTAGGCAGTGATATACGCATCCGAAATCCCTTTGTCGAATGCTTGCTGGCGTTTTGGGAAGGCTTCC
>CBFIBY010000252.1:0-2693 GCA_965660955.1 Crocinitomicaceae bacterium
CGAAAATCAATTCGTCTTCAGTTATCGATTTTAGAGATCCTGAAATGCTATTGCATCCATCGTTGCCGAGTGCTTTTTTCGTTTCAACGAATATTTCGAGCATGGGCATTTTCGATAGGTCGTTTGGTAATTTCTCACCCTCCATTGATTGCAATGCCCAAATGGCGTGTAATCTCGAGATATTATTTTTGTTATTTTCCATTGTTGTATTCTGCGAACTTGCGCACGCCATTAAAAATAAAAGGGGTAGGATTTTCAACCACATAAGTTCAATTTATTACATTTAGAACAAAAACTAGTCCAATTTTTCGCCACAGATGTAGCAGAATTCAGCATCAGACCTATTTATCTCTGTTAAACAATTTGTACAGGATTGTACAGCTAAGTCGTCCTCATCATCTTGATCTTTTGAATTAGCGCTCCTGGTATATTCTGCAGACACAATTCCTGTAGGCACTGCGATTATCCCATACCCTAGAATCATGACAAAAGAAGCTATAAATTGTCCCAATGGTGTAGCTGGAGCAATGTCACCGAACCCTACAGTTGTTAGGGTTACGATACACCAATATACAGAGCGCGGTATGCTCGTAAAGCCACTTTCTTCTCCTTCGACCATGTACATTACGGTCCCCAGAATGATGGCAACAATAATAACCGCAAACAGAAAAACAAAAATCTTAGCACGACTTGCGATCAAGGCATTTGTCAAGTTTCGCGACTCACCGATGTAGCGGGCGAGTTTAAGAATTCGAAAAACTCGTAAAAGGCGAAGCGCTCTTAACGCTGCCAGCGCATGGGTACCTGCAAAAAAGAGGGAGATATATTTCGGAACAGTTGACAGAAAATCAATTACTCCATAAAAACTAAAAATATATTTAATGGGTTTTTTGACACAAATGATACGGGCGATATACTCCATAGTAAACAGGATGGTAATTACCCATTCAGATATATTGAGTAAGTCGTGATATTTAGCATCAATTGGATTGACACTCTCTAACATTACTAATATAATACTTGCAAGAATAATGATAAGTAGAATGACGTCAAACAGCTTTCCACCCGGAGTATCCGCTTCATAGATTATTTCATGAAGTCGATGTTGCCATTTTTTCATTGTACCACCCTGTGACATACCGAATTGTATTTTTTATAAAAACGTAACGGTTGAAGTTGACGTTGTTTTCATCCCTCTGACCTCAAAATAGAGTTTTTTCGAATAATTCACTAGCCAAGTCGACTTTAAATCAAAAATGGATTGTTCTTTTTCGAATACCATCACATCTTTGCTGGAAAGGTTGTTGAACGAATCGTCCATTTTTCGCAAGTAAAGCGTAAGAAATTCTTTTTCGTACTCTATTTTTTTGTCCAAGATCAATCTGTCGTTTATTTCCGTGGCTTCTTTGGTCATTTTTCCTGGGAATTTAGTTTTATCATCCAGTAAATCAAGAATGTCGGTAGTTAGCACATCTTCCTTAAGTGTTTTATTCATGAGGAAATTTTGCTTGTATGATTCGAAGAAAAAATTTGCTTTTTGCAGCAACATTTCGTGCCAAATTTCATATGCCGCGTTGAGTTTCTTTGAAAAATCTAGCTCCATGTTAATGCGATCTTCATCAGGAACATTCTTGGAGGCGCACCATTTTTTAATATTTTGTTTCTCTTGGAATTCGGCGTTTTTCAATAATTCACGTCCATTTAACCATTCTTTTATTTCACCCGTGTTTTTATCCATTTGCAGAGTTAAGTTCATGTAAAGAACTTTTTTCTCAGCGGATTTTAATGCATCGATTATACGGTTTTCATTTGGATCTGGGGCTGACCGGTGGTGATAGTATTGAAGTATTTCATTGTCATTCTTGCACGACCATTTTATGACATAAAAGTTAGATTTTACCGCGCTCACTTTGATAACTACGTCGTAGCTTTTTTGTTGGTTTTTGACAATACTGTCATCAAATATTACGCGAATGGATTGGTCAACATGTGCTTTTCTGGATTCACCGACCTTCCATTTGGGTGAAATTTTTAGCTGATTTTCTTGTCCTACGGACACAAAACACTGAAAAAAAACGAATAGAATAGTGAGATTTCTACTCCAAAGGAAATAGGTTGTATTCATAATGAGTAAAGATAAGGAATGGAAGGGCCGGGAAATTTACTTTTCACAAAGAGTTTTCACATTGGATTGTTCCTATCGTCAGCTACAACGGGTTGACTTGTAGAAGGATTCAGAAAAATCAGAACGCATAATTTGTACATGCTTTATAAGCTATGCGTTTTGAAAAATTGCTCTACGTTACTGTTCCATTTGTTCAAGTGATCCACCCGTTCAATATTGCGTGCTTTGTTCATTGCATGAAATTCCTTGACGGCAGCGTTGTACTCTCTACCAATTTTGTTGATTCGATCAACATCCTCCTGAACTAAATCTTCTTCAGGAATTTTTTCGAATTCATCTTTTGCCTTTGCGTAGGTTATCTTGTTTTTATAGTACGCTTCCGTTGCTTTAGCGTCAATTGTTGCTTCACGATAGTAAAACTCTAAACTTTCAAGCGCTGCTTTTATAAGTATGGAATCACCGTCAAAAGGACGACGAGCATGCATTTTTTCCAGCGCTACTTTCGCTTCAAATTCTAAAATTTTATTGTTCCAATTGAAATCCTCAAGATCATCATTTTGTATGGCTT
>CBFIBY010000253.1:0-2658 GCA_965660955.1 Crocinitomicaceae bacterium
GCTTGGTGGACGCCAGGACAGTACCTTTTGCCGTATGCGTTGACAGGTTTGGGCATGTCTTTGCACCTAGCCCAGTCTATTTTAATCTGTTTGTTTCTCGGGATTTCTATTATAGGCTATCTGAGACTTTTCCGTTTTTTTAATTTCTCTCCGCGAATTAGTCTTTTGTCGATACTCATAATTGTGACGAATCATCTATTCTTCTGGAATAGCTTGATGTATTTCGGTGGTTCGTTGTTTGAAGTTGCTTTATTACCTTGGTTTTTGGTCTTTGTATTGAAGATTCGATCATTGACTGTGAAAAAAGCAATACTCTATTTTATAGTTGCTCAATTGTTATTCGCACTGAAAGCGACCTTTTTGATACATGTGGGAATCGGTTTGGGGGTTCTATTGATTGGGACACACGAAATTAAAAGAAAGGAAATTGCCTTAATCATTGGAACAGGTCTCGCCATTCTGACAGTTTGTTATTTCGGATTCCTCCAATTTGGCGATACACCAACCTCAGCAGTAGACAATGGAATGTACAATTCCATTCCAAATAACTTTCTCAATGATTTATTTACTCCCTTTTCAAGTGTTATTGGGATTCCATTTGCCATTGGCACATTTGTTCAAAAAATGATTCCTTATTATTCATGGATATCATACGCAGGCTATCTGGTTCTATTCGGATTGACAATTTTGACCTTCGTCTTCTTCTATAGAATTTCCAAGTGGTCGGAGTTGAGTAAAAAATTGACGGTCTATGCAAGTCTCTTTTTTCTATTCTTTGTAGTTCTATATGCATTGAATCGTGCGGTTTCCTACGATTATCGGCATTTTGCGCCTCTGGCATTCGCTTTTGTGCCTTTTCTGTTAAAGGAGATTGAAACACTTATTCAAAGAAAGCGTTTATTTCTCTCACTTGTCCTAACTCTTGTCGCTCTGAATTTTAGCTTTTTCTTAATGAAAAGAGTCCATGTCTCTCAAGGTTTTGTAAAGTCCGAAGGCGTCTACTATACAGATGAAGTATCCGCTCTGTCGGATCAATTGAATGCCAATAAATCACTTGTGTCATACGATGCTACAATATTCCTATTGAACGATTGGAACTTGATGATGAACTGGGTTGGTAAAAATGTGATTCCTTTAAGCGGATTAGAACCTAGCACATGGTATTTGAATTCAGGTGTAGAATCTGATGATATACGATTCATTCATCTTGACGACGAACTAACTCTGCACCAAGAGTCTGTTATTGTTGGACGAATAGAAGATGAAGTTGCGCTAAAAGAACAGATTGATTTCGATAAATATATCTATTTGTCAAGAACGAAAGATTATTTTGTATTACTCAGTCGTAGACGCTGACCGAATAATATCCTCCACCGTACTTCTTGTAATGTAATGATAGTTAGGTTTCGCCTCTTTGAAAGTTTCCTTCGCCCAAACCAATCCATCCGCCGATTTAACTATCTCTTCGAATAAAGGTTCAACAAATTTTCTTCGACCCACTTTCAATAAGAAACGTTTCATCGAGGGATAAATCGCTTTGTTGCCCACGGAAATATTTTTCAAATACCATTCAAACATAATCTCTGAATTCCCACACGACTTAAAATTCAATTGAGCATCCAACTTTTTATAGGTATCAACTTCTAGCGTATCTGGAAGCAAGCGGATAAAAGTCAGCCATTCTTGTGTAATCAATTGATCTCTCGACTTGATTTGCATTTTCTTACCGTTGCGGTAAATCGGACGGAAAATGTTTTCACCTTCTACAACTAAATTACCGTACTCCTGAACTCTATCAAATCGTTCAGACTTGAGTTGAATGCAGTTGCTCGGTAATCCTTCCTCGTACAACCATTCTTTCGTATTGAATCGAATACGCATGGGGTTCAGCAAGCGCTTATTTAAAAATTCTTCAAACTCTTCTGTTGTAATTGTTTTAAAGGCAAATTTCTTGAAATAACGTCTCAAGAATATATCAAAATTGGCTCTTCCAACTCGTTTTTCTAGTGTTTTAAGAAAGAAGGCACCTTTGTCGTAAGCAATGGTTGTCATTCCATCATCCGGATCACGACCTTTCAAATCAAACTTTAATTTCGTGTCTTCTGGATGTTTTCCTTCACCAATTTCTTCCAGTTCCACTTGAAGTTCTTGAAAACCAATCAAAGCAAGCATGTCAGCGATTTCTTTTCCTTCCAATTCTTCCATGATACGGTTTTCGATATACACGGTAAATCCTTCGTTCAACCAAAAGTCATCCCAACTCGAATTGGTTACCAAATTGCCCGACCAAGAATGTGCAAGTTCATGTGCAATTACGGATACTAAACTTTTGTCACCCGCAATTAAAGTTGGATTCAAGAAAGTCAGTCGTGGATTTTCCATCCCTCCAAAAGGGAAAGAGTAAGGCAAAACAATCACATCGTATTGTTCCCATTGGTATTTGCCAAAAAGTTTTTCAGCGGCCAATTTCATGTTCGGTAAGTCTTCAAATTCGCGCGCTGCTTTGCTGATGAGTTCAGGCTCAGCATAAACACCGCAATTCTCGTTTAAATCCTTGTAGCGCAAATCTCCAACGGCAATAGCAATCAAGTAACAAGGAATGGCTTGTTTCATTTCGAAATGATATTGACCAAGAGAATCCAATTCACGTGGATTTTT
>CBFIBY010000254.1:0-2630 GCA_965660955.1 Crocinitomicaceae bacterium
GGTAGTTGATGTAACAAATAAAGCGAATCCTGTTCTTTTGGGAACGAAGACAACACCTAACTCGTTTACACATAATATATGGGAGTCGACAGATGGAACGCATGTTTTTACCACGGATGAAATTTCAGGTGCATTCATCGCAGCTTATAATGTAACGAATACCAGCAACATGGTTGAAACAGATCGAATTCAAAGTTCGCCAGGAAGTGGAGTTATTCCGCACAATGCGCACACTTTGGGAGATTTCATTATCACAAGTTATTATCGTGATGGTGTGACAATACACGATGTGTCTCGACCGAATAATCTTGTTGAAGTTGGACGATTTGATACATCTCCAATGGCAGGTAATGGGTTCAACGGTTGTTGGGGTGCGTATCCATATTTACCATCAGGCAATATAATTGCTTCGGATATTGAATTAGGACTTTTTGTGCTGGGAGCAACGTATATCAAGGGGTGTTATGTCGAAGGAATTGTAACTGATTCTGTTACAAATCTTCCCTTACAAGGAGTTACCGTGACCATTCAGAATGAAATACAAACAGATCAATCGAAGTTTGACGGAAGCTACGCTGTCAGCACTGTAAACGGGGGCGTGAAAACCGTCAAATACCAAAAAACAGGTTATGCGACAAAAACTCTTTCTTTCAATCTGACAAACGGTCAACTGATCAATCAAGATGTGGAGTTGGTTCCTTTACCTCCTTATTCATTTACAATAAAAGTGGTTGATGTGAATACGAATGCGCCTATCAACGATGTGGACGTTAGATTGGAAGTTCCGGATATTCAACATGAAGGGCAAACAAATGGTCTGGGAGAAGAAGATTTCGTTTTATATTATCAGGATGTGTATCTAATCACAGTTGGAAAGTGGGGGTATACGACGCATTGCGAGAACACTTTAATTGATAACACAACGGGTACAATAACAGTATCAATTGATAAGGGTATTTACGATGACTTCTCCTTTGATTTTGGGTGGAACTCAGCTGGAACGGCGTCAACTGGTTTGTGGGAGAGAGGTATTCCTTTTGGAGGAAATATGACGTCAAATCCCAATAAAGATGCGGATTATGACTGCGGTCGATATGCTTATGTAACAGGTAATTTAGCCACTCTAGACGGAGATTTAGATGATGTTGATGATGGAACGGCGATTTTAATTTCACCAAGCTTTGACTTGACGGGATATTCCGATCCATATTTGAATTACTCGCGTTATTTCTATAATAATTTTGGACCTTATTTGGTTGATGACACCTTGCGATTTATTTTATCCAATGGATCATCAACAAAAGTCATTGATAAAGTAGGTAAAGATTCAGCTAATTTTCATAAATGGGTTTTTAAAAGTATTCGCGTACAAGACTATTTGTCACCTACGAGCAATATGACCTTGATTGTTCGGACTTCCGATTTGGATACGAATGTCAATATCACGGAAGCTGGTTTTGACTTTTTTAGTGTTTCAAATTCATCTTTGGTTGAGCTTGAAGAAACTGCTTATGAGGAATTTGTTTTGTTTCCGAATCCAGTGAATGATGTCTTACAAATTGAAGGGCTCTCGGCAAATGAGCCAATTCTTATTTATGATATAAAAGGTGCCTTGATTGAGCGAATTGTCACTAGTTATGAATCGGTTGAAATTGATTTAAGCCATATAAATTCAGGGATGTATGTGGTTCAGCACGGTGATCAGCGCAAGAAGTTTATTAAAAACTAATTGTTAGCGCTTATTCCTTGTTTTTGCACAGAAAATCATAGAGGTTCCTTATTTTAGCGAAAATTTCTGATTTGGATCAAAAGATTAACATATCTGTTGTAGTGCCTCTATTCAATGAAGCGGAGTCTCTGCCTGAATTACATGAATGGATTGTTCGTGTGATGAAGGAGAATTCATTTAGTTATGAGGTGATGTTCATTGATGATGGAAGTAAAGACGGATCGTGGGATGTGATTGAAAGTCTAAAGTCAAAAGATGAAAACGTTCACGGTATTAAATTCCAAAGAAATTATGGTAAATCTGCCGCACTTCAAAAAGGCTTTGAAGCGGTAAAAGGTGATGTAGTGATTACGATGGATGCCGATTTACAAGATTCCCCTGAAGAAATTCCTGAATTATATAGGATGATAACGGAGGATGAATTGGATGTCGTTTCCGGATGGAAAAAAAAACGGTACGATCCAATTACCAAAACAGTTCCAACGAAATTGTACAATTGGGCGGCAAGAAGAATCACGGGGATTCATTTGCATGATTTTAATTGCGGTCTAAAAGCCTATAAAAAAGAAGTTGTCAAAAGTATTGAGTTGTATGGTGATATGCATCGGTATATACCGCCGTTAGCCAAATATGCTGGATTTACAAAAATTGGCGAGAAAGTAGTAGAGCATCAGGCTCGAAAATATGGAACCACTAAATTTGGATTGAATCGATTTCTAAACGGACCACTAGATTTGCTTTCCGTAGCGTTTATGGGGAAGTTTTCCAAAAAACCCATGCATTTCTTTGGTGCTTTGGGGTTATTGATGCTACTTATAAGCGGTGGTATTATTTTCTTTCTGGTCATCCAAAAACTATTTTTCGCAACTGGTGGAAGATTAATAGCCGATCGAACAGAGTT
>CBFIBY010000255.1:0-2624 GCA_965660955.1 Crocinitomicaceae bacterium
AAACTCAAAAGGACCCACTTCAATTGTTTCCATTTTGCGAATCGGAAAATACATGACTACCGCTTTTTTTATCCATTCGTTTACCGTCCATTCGCCAAATTCATTGGGCTCTGCGACACGAAGTATTCCCTTGTCAAGGTCTTCGATAACCGTTTCAATGGCACTTCTGTATTCTTGATTTTCTAAAAGGGAACGATTTTCCCAAGCTTCTTCGATTTTTGAACGCATGTATTCTTGTTTTAGATTACAAAATTAACAATTTGATGATGCTGACATTTATTGAATTGAAGATTTAATAAAATGATTGTCCATATGAGTTTTCATTTCTTTTCGAAACATCAGTATTAATCCTAAATTTGTCACAAATGTCAAAAATAATTGCAATAGATTTTGGTCTAAAGAGAACGGGGCTGGCTATAACAGATGATAGCAGAATATTCTCTTTTGGGCACGATACAATTGCGTCAGCCCATCTAATGGATTATTTAAAAAGATGGTTCACCAAAGAGAAGGTGAACACAATTGTTCTTGGTCAACCCAAACGTTTAAATAACGAGGATACGCACATCAGTGAAAACGTTCGATTACTAAAAGAGGCGCTTCAAACTGAGTTTTCTGATAAAGAAGTAATTCTTTTGGACGAGCGTTTCACTTCCAAAATGGCGAGTGAGAGTTTATCATTTTCTGGTCAATCTAAGAAAGTAAAAGCGAACAAAGGTATAATAGATACAGTAAGTGCTACCCTAATTTTACAATCGTATTTACAGCAGATTTCGAATAGACCTGATGCGTTTTAAGTAATTCTAACAGAAAAAGATTTCACAAACTTCGTAAATACACTAAATTTGCGCCATGATTTTACCAATAGTGGCCTATGGCGACCCAGTTTTAAAGCGAGAAGGAGAGGAAATTGAAAAAGACTATCCTGAGCTTAAAGAATTGATTTCTAACATGTTTGAGACCATGTATAACGCACAAGGTGTTGGTCTTGCAGCACCTCAAATTGGTAAGTCCATACGATTGTTTATTGTAGATGGCTCACCTTTCGCTGAAACCGAAGAAGGTGATGAAGAAGATCCGTTGGCAGCTGGAATGGAAGATTTTAAAAAGGTCTTTATTAATCCCATTATAGAGGAAGAATCCGGTGAAGAATGGGGTTTTCGAGAAGGTTGCCTTTCTATTCCGACGATTCGAGAGGAGGTTTTTAGAAATGAAAAAGTAAAAATCAGCTATTTCGATGAGAATTGGGAGCTGAAAGAAGAAGAATACGAAGGATACAAAGCGCGTATTATTCAACACGAATATGATCATGTAGATGGGGTTTTGTTTACAGATCACCTATCGACGCTAAAAAGAAAACTATTGACAAAAAAGCTTCAAAACATCTCGAAAGGTGATGTCGAAGTAGATTATCGAATGAAATTTCCAGTTAAAAAAAGATAACATGAAAATAAGTTTTTATATAAGCATTTTCGTTTTTGCGGCAAGTGTTATGTTCTCGTGTAAAAATGAGGAAAAGAAAGATGAAGTAGCAAAGGAAATAGTTTCCAAAGAGGATTTAAAGGCTAGCATTGATTCAATGAAGGATTCTCTAATGATGATGTCGAAAGAGAAAAAGAAAATAGATAATCTGTATCGAATTGAATTGATTAATCGCTTGTTGTCCTTTTATCATTCCTATCCTGAAGACGAGTATTCAGCCGAGTGTTTGAACGAGACGCAGATGATTTATTCAATGCTCGAAGCATACGAATATTCTGCTGCTTATTCGGATACACTACTCGAAAAATATCCTAAATACAAAGGGAGAGCATTAGTGTTGGAAAATCAAGGGGCGAATTATGATATTTTCATTTCCCCAAGAGATAGCAGCAAGGTGAGAAAGTATTATTCCATGCTTTTAAAGGAATACCCTTCTTTGGACAAAGACAAACGTGAGGGTATACTCAAGCGATTAAAAAAGAATGACTTAACTTTTGATGAGTACATAAGTTCTCTTTAAACGAAGGGTGGTGACATGCTTTTATTTCTTGTTAATACTTTGTTAAAGGTATTTGAAGAGTGGAAAATGGCATTATCTTTGGCTTAGATCATTTAACAAACTTAAAATTATATACGATGAAAAAGTTCCTTCTTTCTTTACTTGTTGTAGCAGCAAGTACTATGAGTTTCGCACAATCAACTGCAAAAGTTGATTCAGGTGCAAAAATTGAATTTGATAAAGAAACACACGATTACGGTACCGTGAAATACGGTGGTGATGGTACATGTGTTTTCACATTTACAAACACAGGTGATGCTCCTTTGATTATCTCTAATGCAAAAGGTTCATGTGGATGTACAGTTCCTTCTTGGCCAAAAGAGCCAATCGCGCCAGGTGAAACAGGTGAGATTAAGGTAAAATATGACACGAAACGTCAAGGTGCTATCGCTAAAAGTGTAACAATCACTTCAAACGCGGTTAACCAACCAAATAAAGTGATCCGTATTAAAGGTACAGTTAGTGCCCCTCCAGCAAATGGAACTCCAGTTAATACAACTGGTCCAGCTAACTAAAAGAAGCTATTTTCGCGATCATAAAATAGTATTGATCCCGCTTTTGACTTGTTCGAAGCGGGATTTTT
>CBFIBY010000256.1:0-2593 GCA_965660955.1 Crocinitomicaceae bacterium
TTCTTAGTTACGAGTTCCTAGTTTCGAGTTGCAACTTGCAACTCATATCTCGTAACTCGAAACTAAAAAACTCGTAACTTTACCCCATGTTAAAATCAGCCCTATTTCTAATCTTTTTTCTATTTGCTTTTTCAGCATTTTCTCAGAAAAATTCAAGTCCAAAATTAGTCGTTGGCGTAGTTGTCGATCAAATGATGGTGGATTATTTATATCGATACGGCTCTCGATTTTCGAAAGGTGGATTTTTGAAATTGATGAACAAAGGGACGAATTGTAGAAATACGCAATTCAACTATGTTCCAACCTACACGGGACCTGGACATGCTTCGATTTATACTGGTTCAACACCAAGCGAAAACGGAATCGTCGGGAATTCTTGGTACGATAAAACTGAGCAAGCTTCGGTAAATTGTGTGACGGATTCGAATTATTTCTCCGTTGGGACTGAATCAAATTATGGAATACGTTCGCCGCATTATTTGAAGTGTATGACCATTACCGATCAACTTCGCGCGACGTATACCGATTCAAAAGTGATATCCATTTCACTCAAGGATCGTGGAGCAATTTTACCTGGTGGACACATGAGCAACGGATCATATTGGTATGATTACATGACGGGAAAAATGATTTCAAGCGAGTTTTTCATGAAAGAGTTACCGCAATATGTTCAAGATTTCAATGCTTTGGGTTATCCCGCTAAGGTGATGAAAAATACCTGGCAAACGCTGTATCCGATCGAAACCTATACGGCAAGTGGACCGGATAATTCGCCTTACGAGCAAATTTTCCCAAGCAAGACTACACCAACCTTTCCATACGATTTCGCAAAGATTACGGATACATTAAGTCCGTTTGGATACTTTACTACTTCTCCTTGGGCCAATACTTTTTTAACAGATTTTGCTATTTCAAGCATGAAGAATGAGAATCTCGGAAAGGATGGTTCAACAGATTTTTTAGCGATTAGTTATTCCACACCAGATATTGCAGGGCACGCTTTCGGGCCGTATTCTGTGGAAATGGAGGACATGTATTTACGTTTGGATTTGGAAATCGAACGATTGATGAAGGCTTTGAAAAGTCAAGTTGGAAATGATTTCGTGATTTTCTTGACGGCGGATCATGCCGTTGTTCCCGTTCCACAATGGTTGATGGACAATAAACTTCCGGGAGGGTATGCCTTTCTAAATCAAGCTATTCTTGAATTGGGCGTTTCGCTTCAGGCTAAATTTGGAGCGAATTTTATTTTGACCGAGGAAAATGACCAAATCTATTTAGATGAAGAACAAATGGAATTCTTGGGGGTTGATCAAACTGAAGTCGAGAATTTTGTCGCGGAGAAAGTTCGCAAGTGGGAAGGCGTTAAATATGTATATACTTCTGCGGAAATGAAACGTTCAAATGGTGCAGATGGATTAACCGAAATGATTCGAAATGGTTATGAACCAACACGAAGTGGAAATGTAATTTTCGTTTTGGAATCTGGATATTTGGCCAAATCTGTAGATTCAGAAACGGCTCGAAGAGGGACAAGTCACGGTTCTGCGTATAATTACGACACACACGTTCCACTGCTTTGGTACGGAAAAAATATTCCAAAAAAGGAAGTATACGATAAAATAGAAATCATTGATATCGTACCTACTTTGTCGCAGATATTGAACTTGCAGAACCCTTCTTGTACTATGGGATTGCCTATCAAACCTGTACTTTCGAAATAACCGAAAATTGAATTCATGTCTGTTTTAACACAACTTATTTCGGAGGGTGAGCATCAAACGCAGGATTTTAAATTCGAGATTGATGATCAGAAGAAAATTGCCCGAACGTTAGCAGCTTTTGGAAATACAGACGGTGGACGTTTATTGATTGGTGTTAAGGACAATGGGAAGATTTCGGGCTGTAATCCCGAGGAAGAATTCCACATGATTGAAGGTGCTGCGCAACTTTACGTGAAACCAGCCATTCAATTCGAATCGAAAGTACACAAAGAAGGGTTTCGTTTGGTCTTGGAGGTGAATGTGGAAGGAAATGCCAAGCGTCCCTACAAAGCGCCCGACGAAGATGGAAGAATGAAATCTTATTTCAGAAAAGACGATCACACGGTTTTGGTCAATAAAATTCTCTACCGTGTTTGGCAATTACAAGAGCGCAAAACAGCTCGGCCTGAATCATTTGGTGAGGAAGAATTAGAATTGCTTCGCTTGTTTAAAGAGGACGAAGAGTATACACTAAGCAAATTGTACCGGAAATCAAATTTGTCGATGAGAAGAGTGGATCATTGGTTGGCTTTGTTTGTTTGCTGTAATTTGGTAGAAATGCGAATTCTGGAAACAAAAACGACTTATTTGAGCACCGAAACGGCTAAAAATTAACATTTTCTATTCACTAACTAAAAGTGAGTAATTCTCACAATAAAGTCTAAAAATGAACAAAATCCCGTTCGATTGTGTTATATTGACGGCGAATTTTAATACTAATTTTAGATACAATAAAGAATATGGGTAGACCAGCAACAAAACCAGCAAAGCTTAAGGATGGATTTTACATTGAAGTAAAAAATCCGGGCAGTTCTGGCGTTTTAGTTAGA
>CBFIBY010000257.1:0-2585 GCA_965660955.1 Crocinitomicaceae bacterium
TTAGTTGACACCTGTGCGGCTGAGTTTGAGGCGAAAACACCTTATTACTATTCTACGTTTGAAGAAGAGAATGAAAGTATTGTTTCAGACAAGAAAAAAATAGTCGTTTTAGGTTCGGGTCCAAACCGAATCGGCCAAGGAATAGAATTTGATTATTCTTGCGTTCATGGAGTACTTGCTGCAAAGGAATGTGGTTACGAGACAATCATGATCAACTGTAATCCAGAAACAGTTTCTACCGATTTCGATACGGCGGATAAATTATATTTCGAACCGGTATTCTGGGAACATATCTACGACATCATCAAGCACGAAAAGCCGGAAGGCGTTATTGTTCAGTTGGGCGGTCAAACAGCCTTAAAACTAGCTGAGAAGCTCGAGCGATATGGAATCAAAATAATGGGGACGTCATTCGATGCTTTGGATTTAGCCGAAGATAGAGGACGATTCTCAAAAGTATTGGAGAAAAACAACATTCCATTTCCAAAATACGGAGTTGTTGAAAGTGCTGAACAGGCACTGGAGTTATCCGATGAACTAGGTTTTCCTTTGTTGGTGCGACCGTCCTACGTTCTTGGTGGACAAAAAATGAAAATTGTCATCAACAAAGAAGAGTTGGAGCACCATGTTGTGGACATTATTAACGAAATGGGCAATAACCAAATTTTATTGGATCACTTTTTAGGAGGTGCAATAGAAGCAGAAGCGGATGCCATTTGTGATGGAGAAGACGTTTACATTATTGGTGTCATGCAACATATTGAACCGGCTGGAATTCACTCGGGTGATTCGTATGCCCTGCTGCCGCCATATAACTTGGGTGATTTTGTCATGCAGCAAATTGACGATATCACACGCAAGATTGCTGTTGAATTAAAAACTGTTGGTTTGATGAATATTCAATTTGCTATCAAAGACGATAAAGTATACGTCATTGAGGCCAATCCACGTGCCTCCAGAACAGTTCCATTTATCGCCAAGGCATACGATGAACCCTATGTAAATTACGCAACGAAAGTGATGTTGGGTGAGAAAAAGATCAAGGATTTCAACTTCAACCCGAAGAAGGAAGGATATGCGATTAAGATTCCAGTTTTCTCTTATGAGAAATTCCCGGATGTTAAGAAAGAACTCGGACCAGAAATGAAATCGACAGGTGAGGCGATTCGCTTCATTAAAAACTTGAGAGATCCATTCTTTACGAAAATTTATAGCGAACGAAATATGCACCTTTCCAAATAAGCAATTTATGCTTGAGGCGAGTTTTACAGGGTTGTTACGAACGGTTTTTATAATTATTGGGGTAATTGCTGTACTGCGATTTCTCGGGAGATTTTTTGCTGCAAAAAGAGAGCAAGAACGGATTCGAAACCTTGAAATAAATCAAAAAGAGGTGAAAAAGGCCCAGGAAAATGCCCGAAGAACCGAAGGACAAATATCTATTTCTGACGCAAAAAATGGCAAGACCGAAGGTGAAACTGAGGATGTCGATTTTGAAGAAACCTAGGGTATTTATTCTTATTGGCTTCAAATACTCCTTGTTTGATTAAAGAGTCTCCTATTTTTTCCGCATTTTTGATTAAAATTTGAATTGAACTATCATATCAATCCGTAACATGAAAAAATTTCTGAAGAAAACCTATCCGCATTTAATCGCAATTGTATCATTCCTAGTGCTTTCGAGCATTTACTTTTCTCCAACTTTCAATGATTACAAATTGGACCAAAGTGATATGAGAAATTATTATGGAATGGCAAAGGAGATCTACGATTATGGCTTAGAGAATGATGAGGAGGCGCTTTGGACTAATGCTGCCTTTGGAGGAATGCCGGCTTATCAAATTGCCGTAAAATATAGCTCGAACTGGATTAATCATGTAGGAAAAGTCATTAAACTTGGGCAAACAGGTCCAGTTGGAACACTTTTCATGGCTATGCTTGGGTTTTACATTCTAAGTTTATGTTTGGGAGTAAAACCTTGGTTAAGTATTATTGGAGGAATTGCCTTTGGTTTTTCAACGATTAACATTTTATATTTAGGTGCTGGACACGTAACTAAAGTAAATGCCATTAGCTATATGGCACCCGCACTTGGTGGAGTGATTCTCGCTTTTAGGGGTAAACAAATATTAGGAGGTGCTGTCTTCATGCTTTTCTTTTCATTGCAGCTATCTAGCAATCACTTTCAAATGACGTATTATTTGGCATTATTGATTGGAGCTGTTGCATTGGCTGAAATAGCGCGATTAATCATTTCAAAACAATATTCGAATTTGGGCAAGACTATTGGTGTATTAGCTATCGCTGCAATTGTTGCACCTTTGCCTTCCATTGGTAATTTTCTGACCACATTGGAATACAGTGATTACACCACTCGTGGTAAAACTGAATTGACCATTAAACCTGAAGGTGCGGAGAAGGTAAAGGCCAAGAAAGGTCTTGAAAAAGATTACATTTTAGAGTACAATTACGGCAAAAGAGAGTTGTTGTCCATTATAGCTCCTGGTGCTCAAGGTGAAAGAGGAGAATACATCGGTAACGATGAAAAAGTGATGGAGCAAGTGGACCCTACATATGCCAAACAA
>CBFIBY010000258.1:0-331 GCA_965660955.1 Crocinitomicaceae bacterium
GTTTATTCTGGTGGATTACCAGCACAATTCGGTGATACCATGGGCGGAGTTGTTGCCATAGAATCTAAAGGATACTTTGAGCTTTTGCGCAACTATGAGTCAGCGCAATTGAGATCGGGGAATTAATTAATCCTCAATTTTCACACAGAGAACCTCTTCGAATTATTTCGAGGAGGTTTTTTCTTTGTGAGTGTATTCTTTCAGTTTGTCATAATAATTTGAGCTCACAATTGCTGCAATTATTGCGAAGGCGACAGCAACGAGTAATAACGGAATAGCAAACAGCAACCCGAAGTCCACCAAAAAAACACACAAAACCGCACTGAAAAAC
>CBFIBY010000258.1:341-2577 GCA_965660955.1 Crocinitomicaceae bacterium
CCAAGTTTTTTAGTCTCCTATTCTCCGCTTTCCGCGCATATTCTTTTTCTTTTTTCAGCTCTTTTTCAGATGGTTCATAATCTGGTTTACTTTTTTTTATGAAAAGAGTATGCTGTTGCGCGGCCAATCCAATGAATATTCCACCTAAAACAATAAACATAATACCCAAAACTAAGGCTGTATTGGCATAAAACACGAAGATTATCGTTCCAATTGCTATGAGTAGTAAAGCTAAAAGAATCTTTTTAAAAGCACCTGATTTCGTTTCTTCTAATTTTTTCCTGGTTGATTTTTGAGTTTTAGGTTTTACATTGACTATTTTTTTTGCACTTCGGACTTTCTTTCCAGTAATAACGACCTGACTCTTTTCGAGTTCTATGCATCGAGATTCAAAAAGCAGGGGCTCAGTATTAGGAGATCGAATCGGGATTGTTGACGATACAACTGGAACTGAACTATCCTTTTCGAAAATTGTCGTCGTTGCAGGTTTAATTCTATGAAAGTCAACCGTCCACCCTTTTCGAAAATGTCTTTTTTGAATGGTGCAGCTACCAAGAATAAAGACTAAAAAGAACAAAACAACTTTCATGATGTATCTATACATTCCGCACTCTACATAAACTTCTTATGAACCTTGATTCGCTCCAATCGCTATGAACATGCCAATAATAAATAGTATCATCCCTAACCCACCTATCATAATGCCATAGAACAACCCTATAAAAGCTGTCGAAATAACCAAAACAAGTGCCGAGATTAATAATAACAAACCAAGTCCAATTAACGCAAAACCAATAATTGTCCCACCTTCAGATCCTATTTGTCCACTGCGCTGAGGTTTCACATTAGTTGGTTCATCAGTTGAAATGGACGAACCAACTCCCTTTTTCTTTTGATAGGCTTTGTCAGATTCTAGCTCTTTTTCTGATTTGGTGTAACCAGGTGTCGTTTGACGATAAAATGTAATGTATTTCAAAATACCAAAGAGCAGTAACAATCCTGCGAGGCTAAACAGCATGATAATCAGCACCATTGGTGGTGTTATCGACGTTAAAAGGAATATAAAACCTAAACCCGCAAGTATAACTGAAAAAATGATCAGCTTCATTGAAGCTGATTTATGTCTAAAAATCAACTCATCTTCTGATTCATCGGTCTTCATAAGGGGTACAAATTGTCTAATTTTCGATTTATGATCCTGAACAATTTGCCTGACAATCTTCTGGGCAGATGCCTTCTTTTCCGATTTATCCTTTAGTGCAACATGTATAATTTCTTCCTCTTGAACAGAGTCTTTCACCTCAGCTATACTTTCTTCTTGGGTGACTTCAACATCAGTAAGAAACTCCTTTTGGGCTACTTCCACTTTGGAAGTAGAACGTTTGTTTTTGTTCCAATCAATGGTATACCCTTTTCTAAAATGTCTTTTTTGGATGGTACAACTTGCAAAAGCAAGGGCCAAAACCAGAATGATGTAGTTTCTCATAGGTCTAATAATATAGAATAAACCTACGAAAAATAATTGGCTTCACATTAATCGAAAAATCGTGGGCTCTTCGCTTGCACTTTTGGTAGGAATTTCTTTAAATCCTGTTCATCTTTTTGCGATAGGATCATCAAATTTCCATCTGCCTCAATAATAATTTGATTCTCTAGTCCTTGTACCATGACCAATTTATCATTGGGAACATTCACAATACAATTCTTCGAATCAAGCATGGTCACATTATCTCCGACGACCGCGTTTCCGTTTTCGTCTTGGTCCATATGGGTGTAAAGCGAACCCCAAGTCCCTAAATCCGACCAATCAAAAGTGGCAACAACAACCTCTACGTTTTTCGCATGCTCCATTACGGCAAAATCGATTGAGATATCTTCACAATCAGAAAAGCATTGATTCACCATTTCCTGTTCATCCGCAGTATTGTATTTCGTCATTTCTTTGGTGAATAGATCGTACAAACCAGGTTGAAAATCGTGCAACGAATTTAAAATCGTTTCCGTTTTCCAGATAAATATTCCAGAATTCCAGAAGAAATTTCCGCTTGCTAAAAAGGATTCTGCAGTTGCCAAATCAGGTTTTTCTCGAAACTGAAGTACATTTGTGGATTCTCCTGGCTGAAGTTTAGCATTTGAATCGACTTCAATATAACCATATCCCGTGTCAGGTCGAGAAGGTTGAATTCCAAGCGTTACCAACTTGCTGTTTTCAGCTTCGTTTAACGCTTTTTGTATC
>CBFIBY010000259.1:0-2541 GCA_965660955.1 Crocinitomicaceae bacterium
TTTCAAAGATGAAGAAATCTTTATCATGTATCATCAAGTGACCGAGCTTGTACTAAAACTAATGATTCACGAAATCAAACAAATCGTGGAAGAGGAAAACATTTCCGAGGAATTTTTAATAGGGAAAATCAAACGATTAAACCGATATACTTCCATGTTAATCACATCGTTTGGTGTGATGAGCGATGGAATGGATTACGATGATTACAATACCTTCCGCGCGACTTTGGCACCTGCAAGTGGATTCCAAAGTGCTCAGTTCCGTTTCATCGAAATTTACTGTACACGTTTACCCAACCTCATCAATGAAGAAGGAAAAAAACGCTTGGTTGACAATCCGAGTTTGGACGAATATTTCGAACATATTTATTGGAAAGACGCCGGCATAAACCGTAAAACGGGAAAGAAATCGCTTACACTTCGTCAATTTGAAGAAAAGTACTTGGATCAATTCAAAGCGCTTGCTACCAAGATGAAAGGAAATACCATCGAGGAAAAAGTGAATTCCATTGCAAATCCTTCGAAAGCGTTGGTGGACATCATGCGCGAATTTGACAACCTGTACAACGTAGAATGGCCAATGGTGCATTTGAATACAGCTAGAACGTATCTCGATAAAAAAGGTGAAAACAAAGCAGCGACTGGAGGTTCGGAATGGAAGAAATATTTACATCCGAAATTTCAACAGCGCAAGTTCTTTCCAGATCTTTGGTCGATGGATGAAATATCACAGTGGGGCGACGAATAGTTCATTCCTTCGGAATTCAATATCTTTGACTGAATGAGACAAATGATTCGTTTGACCTTACTACTTTTTGGATTGTTTTTGCAACAAGCGGTGTTTTCCCAACAATTCAATCAAATTGTACCGCTCTCCTCTAGTTTAGGTGAAAGTTCTGGTTTGATTTTTCTCAATGGAAAGATCATAACACACAATGACTCCCAAGGCGAAGCAGCACTTTATGAAATTGACAGTATAACTGGCGATTATTCCCGTAAAGTAATTGTAGCGAATGCTTCCAATAGTGATTGGGAAGACATTACCCACGATTCCACGCACATTTTTATCGGTGATTTTGGCAACAATGGCGGCAATCGAACGAATCTGAGAATTTTCCGTGTGCTGATAGACGATTATTTGAATACACCCAACGATACTGTTTATTGCGATACCATTCAATTCTCCTACGCTGACCAAACTGATTTCACCTACAATCCCCAAGCTACAAATTGGGACTGCGAAGCCCTTGCTTCTATTGGAGATAGCTTGTATTTATTCTCCAAAAATTGGGTGAATGCCAAGACCTATGTTTATCCTTTATCCAAACTTCCAGGAACCTATGTTGCAAGCAAATCAGACAGCATCAATGTTCAAGGTTTGATTACAGGGGCTGATTATCACATTCCTTCCAATCGGCTTATACTTTGCGGCTACACACAATATCCTTTCGTGGTGGAAATGAATGATCCCATGGCGATGCCATTTGGCCAAAACAGTTTCTTACGCTACAATTTACCCAATACAGGTCTCATACAATTGGAAGCCATCGTGACCTATGACGACAACAAATATTACTTGACTGCGGAAACGTTTCAGGCAATTGCCGTTCGTCTATACCGTTTGGAAGGTTTAAATGGGGTTGCTGGTACAGGACATCCGGAGGGATTTCAGTTTTCCATTTTCCCAAATCCTTCTCACGGAAAATTCACGATAATTCTGCCAGACGAATCGGGAAACATTGAAGTTAAAATTATAGATATAAAGGGAAAAATTATTTCGGCTAACTTCAGTCAAAAAGGTAATATCTTGATAGTTGAAAATCAACTTCAAAAAGGTGAATATCTTATTCAAATCAGCTCTAATAATAAAACCTGGAACAAGAAAATTCGTGTGAATTAAAAACGGTTTGAGCATGAGGGCTTGATTCCTCATGAAACTAAACTTGTGTTTCTCAATAATTTCACGTATATTTTGAGTTATGGTCAAAACAGAAAAGTCGGAAAACAGAGAATTTATTGAAAAATCAGTTGAACATATAAAAGCAAAAGGCTTTGAAAACATACAAGCTGATATTGAAGGATATGAATCACCCAAAGGCTACATCCGTAAAGGAACTGACAAGAAAGTAACCCCTGATATCGTAGCGGAAAAAAACGGTAAAAGTCACTTTTTCGATGTCAGTTTAAAATCAGAAAAACCACATTTATTGAAATCAAAATGGTTGTTCATGGAATCTCTGAGCAAAATCAAATCCGGTAGTTTTCGAGTCATCACCACAAAAGGTCACATTAAATTTACCGAGGACATGCTTTCGGATATTCATTTGGAAAACAAAACGCCGATTAAGATTTAGAGTTCCCTTGGTGGAATATTTCAATTTTTTCTTTTCCGAACAGTAAAAAATCCATTAGATTAGTGGTTTGTATACTAAGGGAATATGCGGAACGTTCCGCATAGCCAATTGTTAGAGTTAATCCGCAAAACCCAGTCATATCCGTCGCTCTGGTGGTTTTTTACTCGTGCTAAGTGAAATGAAAAGA
>CBFIBY010000260.1:0-2477 GCA_965660955.1 Crocinitomicaceae bacterium
GCTCAACAAGGAGGATAGCTACGCTGGCCTTTACGACGATATCGCCAAACAATCGGGAGATATTCTGGATTCCTATTATTGGATCAAAGAGCCGGACACAAAGAATCTAGATGTTCCGTTAAACGATTTGAAGTCCACGGCTAATTCGGCAATTGGCGAATTTGAAAAAGTTGTTCAACTTAAAAAGAACGCCAAACAAGCGACCAAAGAAGTTCAAAAAACAACCGATGAACTTTTCGATAAAATCAAACATACTTCATTCAAGAGCATAGATGATTTTGTCTTGGTTTTGAATGGCTTGAGAGGAGCACAAGGGGCTAATATCAGCTTGAATGAAATTCGGTACACGGATGCTGAACGGATACAAGCCATTTCCGATGAAATTACCGAGCAGACGGAACGAATATCTCGTCGTTGCATAGAGTTTTTATTGGATGAAAAAGCGCTCGCACCCTATCACAAAGCGTTAGAAGAAAAGAAAAAGACACTCGAAGGAATTGAGAAAGTTGTTGCAGCGAAAGAACTTGAAACGGACATCAACCAAACGGCAAACGACCTTGAGATGCTGATAGAAATTGTGAATAATCTCCAAATTGAAGATACCTCACATTCTACCAAAATAATTGAGAATATTTCATTGCTTTTTGCCGAGATTAATCAATTGAAAGCTGCCCTCAAACGCAAGGCGAAGTCGTTGAATCAGGCGGAATCTCAAGCAGATTTTGTAGCGCAATTGCAACTCTTCGATCAGAGTATTATCAACTTCATTGATATTGCCGATACAGCTGAGAAATGTGATGAATTCTTAACCAAGTTATCGGTTCAATTAGAAGAACTGGAAGGTAAATTCGCTGATTTTGACGAATACATCCTTCAAATAAACGAAAAACGAGAAGAAGTTTATAGCGCATTCGAAACACGAAAAAGTGGTCTTGTTGAAGCAAAAAATAAAAAAGCACTCGCTCTTCAAAATGCGGCGGATAGAATTCTAAAGAGTATCTCCAAAAAAGCGGAAACGCTAGCTGATAATGCTTCTATCAACGGATACTTCGCATCGGATTTGATGGTCACGAAGACACGTGATATCATTGAACAACTGAAAGAACTTCAGGAGAACGGTAAAGCTGAATCGCTTGAATCGAACCTGAAAACGATCAAGGAAGAAACGGTTCGTAAACTAAAAGATAAAAACGATTTATACGAAGATGGAGAGAATGTAATTCGTCTTGGGAAACACAAGTTTGGCGTGAATCGTCAGCCTTTGGACCTAAACATCGTTGTGAAGGACAAAGAGCTTTACTATCATCTTTCGGGAACAGATTTCTACGAAAAAGTGGTAGACGAAACCATGAAATCTGCCGAACACATTTGGGATCAAGATTTGGTTTCGGAAAATGAAGATGTTTATCGTGCTGAATATTTGGCGTATAAAATTTATCGTGAAGAGTCTATCGAACACTTACTGAGTTTGTCGGAGAAGGATTTGCTCAAATTGGTCAAAGAGAAAAGTAGTGCCAATTACGCCGAAGGGTATACGAAAGGCGTGCATGACGAAGACGCTGCGAGCATTTTATCGTTGTTAGTTAAAACAGAATCGAATTTAGGTTTACTTCGCTATTCACCTGCAATTCGAAGTGCTGCTCAATTCTTCTGGCAAGAAATTCCAAAAGAAGATCAGAAGTATTTCAATCAAAAGATGAAAGCTTCGGGGAAAGTATTGGACATTTTTCCGAAAGGCGAGAGCTACCAAAAGCTCTTACAAAGTCTTGAATCAAAGATTAACACTTTCCTTGATGAATGGCAGATTGAAGGTCTGAAATCAAGCGATATTGCGGATTACCTTTTTGAAGAATTGTGTTTCAATAATGCCTTTATCGTTTCCGCAAATGCCATGAATCACAAACAGGAATTTTTGGCCTTTCTGAAAGATAAAAATAGCTTGCTTGAATTTGAAAAGAGTTTGAAAACGCTCGAGAATTTGAAAGACAAAGCGGATCTTGCGATGCAATGGGCAAAGGCTTTTCTTCTCAATCAAAAGGCGAGTTTGTTTTATTTGGATGAAACGGTTGTTTTGCTGCTTTCTGAAAAAGAAATTGCCAAGAAAATCAATCATATCGCAGCAGTTACGACTATCGAAACCTTAAAAGGAAGTCATCCGCGAATTGTTGGGAATGCTTATTCATTTGATTATCATGAATTTGTTGATCGTTTATTTGCTTATTCTGAAGGAATTGTCAAAGAATTCTCTCTCTTCAAAACGAAGAAGAAAGAAGCCTTGAATTCCAAAAAGGAACCCATGAAACTGGAGGAATTTAAACCAAAGGTATTGTCTTCCTTCGTTCGAAATAAATTGATTGACCAAGTTTATTTACCACTTTTCGGAGATAATTTAGCCAAACAATTAGGAACAATAGGTGATTCCAAACGAACGGATAGAATGGGCATGCTCTTGCTCGTTTCGCCTCCAGGATATGGTA
>CBFIBY010000261.1:0-2477 GCA_965660955.1 Crocinitomicaceae bacterium
TAACCGGAGTGAAATTAGCCGTTTTCTTGTCTGAAAAGGATGGAAAAGTGAAAATGTCATTCCGAGCGAAAGAAGATCAAGTGGTAAATGTTTATGCCGGTGATCACTTCGATGGAGGAGGACATGCCTACGCTTCAGGCGGAATCAGTTCGCTTTCTGTTCAAGAAACAATTGAAAAAATTAAAAACACAATACCAAAATACATAGTTTGAAATCAATAATCTTTTTCTTGTTATTCTCATTCTTATTTATCTCATGCTCTGATAATGAGGTTGTTGAAGAGGTAGAAGTAGAGTGGTCAAAGGACAAATCAACAGAATTAAATAAAGAACTGGCAACTCGTGAGAAAATTGATATCCAATTATACTTAGAGCGTCACCCAAGTTGGGAAATGACAGAAACAGGGTCTGGATTATATTTTTACAAATATGAAAAAGGCGAGGGGGAAGAGGCAAAATCACGACGATTGGTTCAAGTTCAATTTGAAATAAAGCTTTTGGATGGTACGCTATGCTATGCAACAGACGAAGATGAAGTCGAAGAGTTTAAAATTGACCAAAGCCATGTTGAAACAGGTGTCCAAGAAGCCATTAAACTCATGCAAGAAGGCGATAGAGCAAAGCTGATTATACCGAGTCATTTGGCTCATGGCTTAACCGGTGACTACAATAAAATCCCACCGCTTACAGCTCTTGTTATTGATTTACAGTTATATAAAATAGTGAGATGAAGTATTTAATTTTCGTTTTAGCAGTCCTATTTTTATTGTTCTCTTGTAAGGATGACCAATCAGAAAAAAAAGAGAAAATAGAAAAGAAGGACACAAAATTGATGGATGAAGAATCCGCTAAACCGCTTGAAGATAAAACCAAGCTTGATTCTCTTGTCACCGATAATGGTTTAAAGATTCATTGGTTGAAAAAGGGGAGCGGAGATCTTCTAAAAACAGGAGATTGTGTCAATATCAAATACAAAGTCTTTTTAGAAAACGGAACGCTTGTAGAAGGGAATTACAAGTTAAATGAGCCATCTGTACCATTTCCAGTAGGTTTTGGTATGCAAACCAAGGGTTGGGACATGGCGCTCAAACAAATGAAAGTTGGTGATGAAGTCGAAATTTATATACCGAGTAAACTAGCAAGAGGAGAAAAAGGAGCGCCTCCAGTTATTCCGGCAAACGCAAACATGATCGTGTATATTGATGTACTAGAAATGCGCAAACCAACACGGGAAATTGACGGAAATAAAATATATGTTTTCAAGGAAAACAAGAAGAATAAAATCAAGTTCAACACTGAAAATACAATTGAGTTTTATACCATGACAAGTTCTGAAAGTTCCTCGAATTACTATAGTTCTTATCGACAAAACAAGCCTTTTACAATGAAAATGAAGGATGCAGGCACCGTGCCAGGTCTTAAAAAATCGTTAAATAACGCAAAAAGAGCCGATCGAATGTTTGTGGTTGTTCCACCCCAAGAAGCCTATGGTAGCAAGGGATACCTCGATTTGGTTGGCCCCAATGAACATTTATTATTTAACATCTTCGTTTCCGACGTGTATTGAAATAAGTATCAATTACTTACCTTTGTAGCGCTTATTACAACCTCAATCGATTAAATGATGAAGATTTTCTTATTTCTCCAACTAACTTTCTTGTTTATAGTAACTTCTGTTTTCGGTCAAGAACCTGTCGACACAATTTATACAACAAAAGGAACTGTTATTATGTTTTCAGATAGAACATGGCAGTACCAAGAAGACTTAGAATTTGATGGTGTTTTGAATCACCACTTGAATCATCTTATTACTTCCGATTCATCTTTGAATTACGTTCAAACTTGGAATCCAGATGTATGTTATACTTCTGACCGTCAGAATGATCTTTCAAAATTAAATGATACGATTTGGTTGTGTGTTCAGGATGAGCAAAGCGATGATTTTGTTATGCCGTTCGATGGTGTTATCACATCCCGTTACGGATATAGAAGAGGACGTTACCACAACGGAATTGATATTGATTTAGAAACAGGAGATACAGTTTCTTCTGCTTGGGATGGAAAAGTGCGCTACGCAAAATGGAATGCGGGTGGTTTTGGTAATTTGGTTATTGTTCGGCACAACAACGGTTTAGAAACTTTTTACGCACATTTAAGCAAAATTTTAGTTTCGCCTAATCAGGAAGTGAAAGCTGGAGATTTATTAGGACTGGGCGGAAATACAGGACATTCTCGAGGGTCACATCTTCATTTTGAGGTTCGATTTTATGATGCCCCAATGAATCCAGAGGAGATTATTGATTTTGACAAGAAAATCTGTAAGGATGAGAATTTAATGCTGCACAAAGAAATTTTTCGTCCGGGTGCAAAACCTACGAATGTAGGAGGAGTTTCTGCAGGAACGTCAACGGCTGCAAAGCCAGTAGCATCAACTAAAAATTATTATAAAGTCCGTAAAGGAGACAACTTGACACGAAT
>CBFIBY010000262.1:0-2445 GCA_965660955.1 Crocinitomicaceae bacterium
TGTTTTTCAAAAAATTGGATTTGGTCTGATTAGTAAAAAAATGAAATCGAATTTTGGGGTGAATTTTTACAATATCTCTGATTTTGGAGAAGCTTACGTTCGTGACGGCCAGTTGATCGCTGATTCCTCAGGAATGGATATGGAATTGACTTTGGATGCGAGATTTCGATATGCAGATGGAGCTCAGTTCAATAAAGGTTGGGGTGTAGGCTTTGATCTAGATTATCGATTTGAAACACAATGGATTAAAGACAGAACGGCCTACTTTCAAGCTCAGTTCAAAAACTTTGGATTGATGCATATTAATAGTGTTACCGAATATGCGGTTGATTCAACTTATTCTTATGACGGATTGGAATTCAATCAAATTTATGGCGATGATGCTATTTCTATTGGTTCCAATGAAGAGGTATTAGACAGTTTGGGAGTAAGAGAAAACGAGACAAGTTTGACCACTTTATTGCCTGGTTTCGTTCAAATTGGCAAAATCGTCGATTACCAGGCACAAGAAAGATTGCAATCCTTTTTTGGCGTCCGATTATATACGACGCTAGCCTACAACCCTTTAATTTATGGCGGTGCCGAGTACAAATTCTACCCATGGATGAAAGTCGGATTACAGGCTATTTACGGAGGTTTTTCAAAGTTTAGAGTAGGGTTTTACGCAAATTACACGGTCAAGAACTTCAATATTGGTGTTGGCTCTGAAAATTTGATTGGGGCGCTTTGGGATAAAGGAATTGGCGAAAGTATTCATCTAAGATTAGCATTAAGATGGTAAAATATATATTGTTCATATTTGGACTCTTGTTGTTCATGGGAACGCATGCTCAAATCAGCTTCTACAAAAAAATAAGTGGGGTTGGACACGATTATGGCGAAGGTATTGTTCAGCTGCCTGATTCGTCGTACATGGTTTGCGGAAGTTCAACAAGTTTCACAGAAGGAGCTCCACAGGCTTACATAATGAAACTAGATTCATTAGGTAATCATTTGTGGTCCAAAGATTACGGAGGACTTGAAACAGAATCGGCAAAAAGAATTTTCCATACCCCAAATGAAGGTTTTTATCTTGCTGGTCACACAAATACAACTACAACCGGCGATTTCGACTTTTATTTCCTGCATACGGATTTGGATGGGGAATTAATCTGGGAAAAGCATTATGGCACCGATTCATGGGACATTTTAACAGATGCCATAAAACTAGCGGATTCAAGTTATGTGCTTGTCGGTGAAACCTTCAATCCACTGGATGGTGAAAAGGATGGATATATAATTCGACTGGATAAATTTGGTGACACCTTGTGGACCAAAAGCTCTGGTGTTCTTGATGAAGACATATTCAATGATGTTCAAAATTTTTACGATACTTCATTTGTCGTTGGAGGTAAAGTTTGGAATGCTGATTCTTCCCATTACAAAGCATATTTGGCATGCTACTATTTGGATGGAACATTAATTTGGGAAAATGAATATGGCCTTGACGGAAGCTATGAGGTAAAAAGCATGGCCTTAGATGATGAATTTGTTGTTGCGGTTGGAAATAGAATTTCTGAGACAGACGGTTTACCTGATGAATATCTATTGATTGTTTTTGGAGATGATCAAGGGCTTCAGTTTTATGACGATTACATTCCCTTTGTTGGTGCAAGATCATTTGATTTTATAACGGCGTATGGCGAACCGAATGACTATTATTGCGTTCTGGCAAATGATGATCAATTCACCTCTGGACCTGGTCAAGATTTATACATTGGGGATTATAACCAGATTGTTACTTTTCAAAATTCTGGAGTAGATATTGATGGAAGTTACGATGATATCATCGGGCAAATGGTGCCAACTTCAGACAGTGGAGCAGTGGCTGTAGGTACAAATAACAACATTGTACTTCAAGTTCCGAATGTTTTCGTTTTGAAAATTGGAAAGGATCAAATGTATCCCGTTACATTTCCCTACCCAAGCACGACGAACATACTACATGTTTTTGAGAATCAATTGAACCAAATTAGCACGTCGATTTATCCAAATCCGGCCGTGACTGAGTTGAAAATAGAATTGTTGAACGACAATCAGAAAGGAGAGGTTGTCTTAGTTGATTTTACTGGAAAAATCGTTAAAACAGTTTCTGCCGAAGCAAATCCTTCAACTGTGGATGTAACAGATGTGAATACAGGAATGTACATTCTTAGATTTATAACTGAAAGCGGTGAGGTGAAAACGCTGGGTAAAATTTCTGTCAAGTAATCTACCACTCATGTGCTTCGGGAAGCATCCATTTGCCTTGAACACGAAGCACTTGCTCGATAACATCTCGCACACATCCTTCGCCACCGAAAATTGGAGAAACGTATCTCGCCATGGACTTTATTTCAACGGCTGAATCTTGCGGACAGCAGGGGAGAGCAATCATTTTCAATAATTCTAGATCAGGAATATCAT
>CBFIBY010000263.1:0-2443 GCA_965660955.1 Crocinitomicaceae bacterium
TTTGAAATAAAGCTGTTGTATGCACTCATTTATCAGAAAATGGGTAAAACGGAATCAGCCAAAAAAGAAGTTCAAGCGTTTATTTCCTATTTTGATAGAAATCAGCCGAATCGCAATGTTGACCCAGCTAGAGTTTTGTACGCCAACTTACTAATCGATGAAAATCTAGAGGAGGCAATCCAAATAGGTGAAAAAGTAAAAGCGGGAATCGATGAAAACACTAGCAACGAGGTCAAAGCAAGTGTATATGATTTGTTGTACAAATGCTACAAAAACAAAGGACAGTCGGATATTTCACTTGCGATGTATGAAAAATCGGTACGATTTAATGATAGTTTGAAAGTGGAAAGAAGTAACACTAAACTTATTCGGACCATTGTGCAGAAGGAATTCCAGGGATTAATTGCAGAAACAAAGGAACAGAACAAAAAAGAAAAAGCTTTGCTGAAAGCATCGCAATCGAAAATTGTGTTTTTTATCGTTTTGGGTGTTCTCGTGGTTTTAAGTCTTGTGTTCTATCTATTCAGAAAGAATAAGAAAGCGAATCAAGAGCAACAAAGACAACTTCTGGAAGAAATTGAACGACTGAAAAAAGAAACCAAATCTTCATTAGTAGTCAATTCAAAACAATTCGAATTGAAAAGAGACACCATCGAAGATTACCTGCAACGCAAATTAAATGAAACGGATTGGACAGTGCTCAATCTGCTGTTGGAAGACCCTATGATTTCGAACAAGGAAATCGCAAACAAAGCGTTCAAAAGTGTCGATGGAATTGGTTCCTCATTGCGAAGAATGTATGATTATTTTGAAATAAAAGATTCGAAATACAAAAAAATATCCCTGATCACGAACGCTATTAAGCTGTCGAACGCGAGTTGAAGAATTTCTCACGAATTACCGTGAAATAGTAACTTTCACAACTAGGCGTGAAGTATTTTTTGTGGAAAAGAACGAGTTTTGTCTCATGACACGACGCAGAAAACTGAAGCGTCCAACAACAAATTAATCAACTAAAACAAAATCATGAAACGTATTATTTTTGCAGTATTCTTTTCGCTCCCCTTATTATCATCAGCACAGTGGAATCAATTGGGAACGGGTATAATCGGAACTGAATTTAACGATAAACTCGGATCAACGCATTCCATTGATATTGATTCTGCAGGTAACACCATAGCCTATGGAACTGCTTTTAATAGTGATGTTTTTCCTTTCTCTGGCTTTGCCAAAGTTATGGATTGGGACGGCAACAATTGGGTGCAACGCGGAAACACTTTTGTGGGAACAGATTCTACTTTGGAAGGGACCGGTTCTGCTGTTAGTTTAAGCGCCGATGGACTTACAGTTGCCATCAGCAGTCCATGGGGATACAATGCTCTTGGATACAAATGTGGGATTGTTCGGGTCTTTGATTGGAACGGAACAGATTGGTTGCAAAGAGGAGGACGAATTGATGGCGAAGGAAGTATTTTTCCCGCCTTGGAGGGAGATGTTTTTGGAACTGCGATGGAGTTAAGTTCTGATGGTAATCACATAGTCATTGGGGCAAAATCAAACAGCAAAGAAGCTGGTGTTTTACAGTACCAAGGACACGCACGAGTATTCACTTGGGATGGCAACGATTGGGTGCAAGTAGGACAAGACCTAGATGGTGATAGCACAGGTGGAGTACAAAACTTCGGCGCGGCCGTTAGTATCAATGATGCAGGCAATCGTGTGGCTATTGGTGCTTACGCTCACAATGGATTGGCTAATGGTGCTGGTCTAGTTCGCATGCTCGAATTTGACGGTTCCGATTGGGTGCAGATGGGAGATACATTAAAAGGTACAGGGGTTGGCGCCTATTTCGGATATGCAGTGAAGATGACCCGTGATGGCAATTCGGTTGCCATAGGAATTCCTGGAGCAAATGGATCGTTTAATGGGGCTACTCGGGTTTTCGATTGGAATGGGAACAATTGGATCCAACGCGGAGCAGATATTACCCCTAATAACTCAAGCAATGCAGGACAATCATTGGATTTAAGCGATGACGGCAAAATTGTGGCTGTCGGTGAACCTTGGCAGAACAATGTGAATGGTGCGGTAAAAATGTTTCAATGGAACGGTAGTTCATGGAATCCTTTGGGAAATACAATTCTTTCACCTGGACCTTCAAACGCAACCAATAGTTTTGGCAGTGCAGTGCGAATAAATGCAATTGGTTCTCGCGTTGTTTGTGGTGAGCCTGGCTTCAATGGACCGGGCTTCGACGTTGGCAGAATAACCGTATACGAAAACAGCAACGTGGTAGGATTGGATGAAGCGGCTTTCGCACAACTAAAACTATACCCCAACCCCACAAATAGTCACGTTAAAATTGATGCTGATCAAGAAATTCTTTCGGTAAACGTAGTGGATTTTATGGGGAAAATATTAAAAACGCAAACGGGTAACGGAC
>CBFIBY010000264.1:0-2422 GCA_965660955.1 Crocinitomicaceae bacterium
TGTTTTTGGATAGTAATTTGCAAGAAATCGCTGCTGGAAATTACCGGGTAAAAGAACGCATAAATGATTTGGTTATTTTGGAAACGAATGTGATGAGGGCCGTTTATTTTAAAGGTCATTTGGTTTCGAATGCCTATCGAAATGCAAAGTTGATTAACGGAAAATACTGGAGATATCGTTCAAAAGGAGAATACCACATTCTTGACGCAAATGGTGTTGAATTGATTAGCACAATTCATAAACCTGTGGATGTTTTATCGGATGAATTTATTTGGGTTGAAAACAGAGGAAAGCAAGGTCTAATTTCTTCCTTTGGCGATACCTTGGTTGAATTTGATCGTCAAGAGTTATTAAAGTTTCGACATTTCTATTTGGTTCACTCAAAAACCAAGAGCGAATTATTCGATAAAGACTTCAAACTCTGCAGAAAGTACAAGAAAAACGAAAGGGTGATGCCAAATACCTTCACGGATCAATATGCGGTAATTAAAAAGAAAAAAGTAAAAATTTACGACGCAAACAATGAGTTGGTCAAGAAAACGAAGGTACCCAGTGATCGAAAAATAGAGAGTTACAATTACGATTATTTCATAGGCGATGGCTTCCTTTTTCAAGACGAAATAGTTCATGAAGTTGGAAGAAAGGACAAGATTTCCCAAATGATTGATGGCACTTTAATTTGGAAACGAGAAGATGATACAACGCTTTACTACTGGAAAGACCTGTCGAAGCCGATGTATACTGAAAGCACAAGAAAGTCCAGGTACCTCAGAAATCAAACAATCAAAAAATGGGGTGATAAGCAGACATTTATCGTGCGATTTGATAACAAATTAGAGATTAAGAATACACATGCACATTTGTTTTCGGACGGTTTTTATTTACTCAATACGGGAAAGAAATACGAGTTTCTGGATGAAAATTTCGACTCAAAAATCATCAAGTATTTCAATTCCGTGAGTTCATTCGAAAATGGGTTTTCCACAGTGAATGTGGATGGAAGGTGGACTTTAATGAACAAATCAGGCCGATTAATGAGTTACCCGAGTTTCGGCGAAATAAAACCGGTTTCTGCCAATATGTATCGGTGCAAAAGCGCACCTAAATTTGGACTTATGGATGCCAGCGGTCGAGAAATAATTCCTTGTATTTACGAGAAAATCAACATTATTTCAAAAGATATTATTCAAGTTGTTTTGAACGGACAAATGGGTTATTTCAATCTTCAGGGAAAAGAAATATTCTCTATTCGGTAGATCAAAGGTACGACTGTAATTTCTCGAAAACTTTCTTTCAATCTTGTAACTTCTTTATACTACAAACGTAACATTGTTCAAAACATGATAATTCGCGGTGCAAATTGAACCCAAAAATGTGTTAATTTTCCACCACCAAAACATTTGATTATGAAGAAACAATACCTTTTTTTAGCACTTATTTCTAGTGCCTTGCTATTGAATAGCTGTGCGACATTACTTCGTAAAGATACCGCTCAAACGGTAACTTTTGATCCTAAACCCGAGAAAACATTGGTTTTCGTGAATGGAGAGTACATTGGTCAATCACCCGTTTCAATGGAAGTTGACGCGACTCAAGATTACAACGTGAAGTATGTAAATCAATCCTACGTGACAGAAGATTTCACGATGAAAAAAGGAGTATTGAACAAATGGTTGCTAATGGACCTTGTTTCTTTGCCTGTTACTGCTGTAGTTCCTTTGATTGTAGATTGGAAAACGGGAGCTTGGAACGGAGTTAAAACGAATGCTATGCCAGACAAAATGAAGCACTGGTCGGAAATTTCGAATCCGAAAGATTACTTGAACCAATTGTTCCAAATTGAGAACTTGTATTTTGAAACAGGAAGTGCAAAAATCAAAGGCGAAGCGTATCCGAACTTGGATAAATTAGCAACGATTTTGAAAAACAATCCTGACGTTAAAATTGCCGTTCACGGTCACACAGACAAAACAGGAAACTACGATTCAAATGTGAAATTGTCGAAAGAAAGAGCAGCTTCAGTGAAGAAATACTTAAGCGACAAAGGAGTTGATATGAGTCGTATCAAAGATGAAGGTCACGGACCAGACATCCCAATGATAGACAAAGATACCAAAGAGGCATACGAGTACAACCGTCGTGTTGAATTCAGCTATTACCTTTAAGAGTATAAGAGGAAAATAAAACCCAGAAGAGTCCCGATATCAGCTTAGGTTGATCTCGGGATTTTTTATGCTTAATCTTTTGAGATGGATCCAATGCCTGAAACATTTTTGCGCACTTTCGGATCGCCACTGTAAACAATCGAACCAACACCGCTGACATCAGCATCCAATGATTTTACGGCATGAACTTCGGCGCTTCCAGCTCCAGATACGGAGACTTCAACATAATCTCCAATTAAGTCTTCGGCATCCACGCT
>CBFIBY010000265.1:0-2392 GCA_965660955.1 Crocinitomicaceae bacterium
ACAATTCGAGCCCATGTACAAGTATTGCCGGATCTCCCACAGGCACCAATAATTCAGGAATCATAACGGGTACAGCTGTTCCTCTCCCAGTTCAATTGCTGTACTTTGAGGTCGAACTTATACAGGAACGAAAAGTCCAAGTGCACTGGAAAACAAGCTTTGAAATAAACAATGATTACTTTGAAATTCAACGATCGAAAAATGGTTTGGATTGGAATTCAATATCGGTTCAAAAAGGTGCAGGCAATAGCCAAATCCCAGTGACCTATTTGTATGATGATAATACGCCGCTTTCTGGAATCTCCTATTACCGTCTAGTACAAGTGGATTTAAATGGAAAAACAACGTATACAAATCCAAAGTCTATTTTTAACGTCCTCAATTCACTTGCAGTTTTCCCCAATCCAAGTACTAAAGCTGTTCGTTTCACAGGAGTAGATTTTCTAACTGACGGGTTTAAGATTTTTGATGTTCTGGGGAAAGATATAAGTGAAAACGTTTTTATATTGAACTTCGATAGTAATTCTCTAGAACTGGATTTATCCGAACTATCCGCTGGAACTTACATTATGAACACAGCAGATAAGATGCTACGATTTACGAAAGTTGATTGAACTTTATTGAATTGCTAGCCATTTTTTTGTCAATGAAATATTTTTTGTAACATTCCCAACATAATATGCATTGGAGGCTTGTATGGCTTGAGAGGCATTCAATTCTTCTACAATCACCCCTTCGCGATTGATGTAATTCGAATGGGCGAAAAACGATTTCCCTTCATTCTTGAAAATAAATCCCACGTGAAAGTCTAACCCGACAATTAATAATTCACCGTCTTTAACTTCTGATAAATAGTCATTCAATTTGTCCAATGAACTAAGATTTTTGATAGAGGTTGGTGCGCACAATTCTTTAACGATTTCGGAAGCAGCTTTCTGAGCAACTTTGTATCGATTCAAATTTACACCAACATCTCTTAAGGTTGTTGAAACAAAATATCCACATGCAATTTCTCCTTTTCTCGGTTCAGGTGAAATTCCATTGAAATCCCATTTGGTCCCAATCCAATACGGTATAATTGAGTCGATTAGTGTATTTGAAATATAGTTTTGAGCACGTTTCAGTTTCAAATCTTCCGTCATACGACTATTCTTAAGCATCCCTTTATAATCCTCAATTCGTTTTTTTAGTTGGGTATAGTTTTTCTGATGCTCTGCTATATCAAACGCTTGTTCGGTTTCAAGTTGAGTAGATATTCTTTCATCATTTATGGATGAGGTTTGTTCACAGCTGAATAGCAGCAAAAGCGTTGCAAAAAGAAAGGACATGACTGTATACATTTGGTTCGCAAGTCTGTACAATTTCTTATGTAATTGGTTCATTCGGTTTGCCTATTCGTCAAGCTTAAAGAATTGTTTGGAAGTCTCAACTCCGTTTGAATAGTATCGAACTTGATTTATCTTTCCCGTTCGAGCATCAAAGCGTTCGGATTTCACGCAATGTGATTTCTCAAAGTAGTCGATACGGACGATTGCTTCTTGAGAGCCATAGGTGATCTTTTTGTACAATTTACCATCGTCATAGTACAAAGCATCATGTTTTTCGTAGACAATGTTTGAATGTGGATTTCCTGTGAATGTACCCGTTATGGTGACCCAAAGCGTATCATGAGAGTTGTACGTATAGGGCAATCGTCTTTCGAAATACCCCGTATTTCCGTACATATTTCTTAGGGTGATTCGGGCCAATATTTTTTCTCCAGGCTCAAATTCTCGATTGTAGCGGTCTTTTGCAATGGCCGTTTCATTTTCGGCAAAGATTCTGTCGGAGAAGATATCACCATCGACGTAACTGTAATTGCTGAACAAAGCATGAATGTGTAAATTTTTGTCACCCGAATTTTGAATGGAAAAAGTGACGGTTCCCAATTCTCCATACGCAATGGAACCAACATCTAGCGTTGCCTCCTTGATTGATACAGTTGTAGGAGGGAAGATGACTTCTCCGTTTATACGGACACCAACAAAATACCCAGAGCGCTTAGCATTTGAGCGAATTGTTATTGTTTTTCGAAAAGGACCAATTCGTTTGGTGTTGTATTTGAAAATAATTGTCCCACTCTCTCCAGGTAAAACGGGTTTTCTGTTTTTCTGATACGCCATGGAACCACCGTCGCCCGTTCTGACGGAAGTAATAATCAGGGTGTCATCACCTGGGTTGGTGAATGTAAACTCGCGAGTTCCGTTTGAACCTTGAATGATTTGTCCGTAATCGTATTCGGCCAGTTCCATTTCAATTTTAGGTTGGGCGACCAACAAAGTTGAAATGAAAAGAAAGGCATTGAAAATATAGAATTTCATGGAAACAAGTTTCCTTAAAACTAGAGAATAAG
>CBFIBY010000266.1:0-2342 GCA_965660955.1 Crocinitomicaceae bacterium
TCAATGCTGTATGACGATTCGATATGGGTTGCATACGATATTGCCACTGGGAATGACTTGAGTTCCATCCCGACTTCCACAACGCAAGATCTGATTAGCTACAAAGCATGGGAACAACCCAATGCACCGGTGAAAAAATGTCACGTTTTGAAATTTGCAAGTTTTAAAAATGGCGTCCAAACCAGCCCAGTTTACGCCAAAACTTTCATTCCCGAAAATCAAATGGAGGGGTTGAATGTGTTAAGCATTGTCACAGATTCGTCGGATTTGTTTGACAACGCTACAGGCATTTATGTGCCCGGAATTCATTTTCAAAGTGGAGACCCAGAATGGACTGGAAACTTTTTTCAAAAAGGAATAAATTGGAACAAAGCTGCTCATTTAAACTACATAACTAATTCCGGAGAATCTCAACTCAATCAGCAAGTAGAAATAAAAATATCAGGCGGAAAAACACGACAAGCAGGTCAAAAGTCTTTGGCAATTAGTGCAAAAAGCAATTTGAGTGACAACCTTTTGAGGCATCAATTCTTCCCTCTTAAAAAGTCCTATCTTGAAAAATCAATCGTCCTAAAAACCACCTTCGGAGATTGGGGAACAGAATCCATGCTGAAAGACATTTTGGTGCATACTATATGTGCAGAAATGAACTTAAAGACGCTCGACTATGAATTTGTTGAGGTTTACCTGAATGGAGAATACTGGGGCTTGCAAGCCATTCGTGAACGAAACTCGTCTTCTAATCTGGGACTCATTTTTGGAGATGAAGATTTGGCTATTGACGCTTTGAACCCTTCGAGTCTAACAGTAGATGACGGATCATCAATAGAATTTGAAAACTTAAAGCAATTTATAGCGAACAACGACATGACCGTAGAATCAAATTTCGCCTACGTAGAAAGTCAACTTGATATTCAAAACTTCATCGATTATTACATCGCTGAAATCTTTTTTGGCAACTACGATTGGCCGGTCAACAACAATAAGATTTGGAAAGCTCAAAATCAACCGGATAAATGGAAACATCTCATGTTTGATATGGATGCCTGTTTTCCACCACCTGAATACAACATGATGAAACATGTCACGCGCAACGACCCAGGTGTGATTTGGCCAAACCCAAGTAAATCTACGCTCCTTTTTAGGCAATTGTTCACGAATTCCAATTTTAAAAGTGACTTCGTTAAACGATTTGATATTTTGCTCAAGACTACTTTTTCAGAAGAAAATACGCTTTCAAAACTTACAGAAATCGAAGCAATTCTAGCTCCCGTTTTGAACTTGCAAGTCGATCGATGGCACTATCCGAACTCCATGGAATCGTGGCAATCAGATTTAACCGAATTACGATCCTTCTTAATAAAACGCCCCTGTTTAATGGCCGATCACTTGAATGAATATATTGAAGACAATACAGCAAAAGTTTCATGCAATTTGGACTATGACAATTCGGCTGACGTCATTATTTTCCCGAATCCTACTTCCGACGATTTGAAAATTAAATATACCTCAGGAACTGAAGCTGATGTTTTTGTGCAGTTCAGCAGTCTGGATGGGAAAATACTGGAAGAGTTTATCGTTAGCAACCATAATATTGCCCAACTTATTTTCTTGGACCTTTCCCAATATGCAAAGGGTAATTACCTGCTCACCTTACTACGAAGTAATCAGCGAATAACAAAAAAAATCGTTACGTATTGATCGCTGAATAACGAAATATTATAGGACGAAGTTTTTACTATTAATCAAGAATTCCCTTACCTTTAAAACATGAAGTATTGGTCTATCATGTTCTTATTCGCTATGTACAGCTGTTCTTCGGGAAAGTCTCAAACTGATAATTCCGAAATCATTGAATCCAGCTTAATAGGAAAATCAAAAGCGAGTAAAATAACGGGTGTCAGTTTGGAGATGCCTGGAAATAAAATCGGTAAAAGTAAAGTAGCCGAGTTAAAACAAATAAATGCTGGCTGGGTGGCCATGATTCCCTACGGTTATTCTGAAAGAGATGATGCTAAAGTGCAGTTTCATTATGAAAGTCGTTGGTGGGGTGAAAGTCTCAATGGAACAAAAGAACTTATCCAAATGGCACAAGAATCAAACTTAAAAGTCATGCTAAAACCACATGTTTGGGTGGTTGGACAAGGTTGGCCAGGCGATTTTGATTTGAAAAAAGAAGAAGATTGGTTGACCTGGGAGCGAACATATCGTGACTACATTCTTGCCTGTGCGCACATTGCCGATTCTTTCTCCGTGGATTTGTTTTGTGTTGGAACAGAATACCGAAAAGCGGTGGTAAAACGTCCTGACTTTTGGAAAGAAATCATCAAAGAAATCAAAAC
>CBFIBY010000267.1:0-2321 GCA_965660955.1 Crocinitomicaceae bacterium
AGTCAGCACTTTCACTCGGGTACACTGAAGGGATTCCAAGTATTTATAAAACGGCTGATTTGAAGTTCGACTTTAGTTCTGGGACGGTTAAATCTCTTGCACAATTCGTTCAAATGGAATTAAATAAAGTTTCCTAACAAACCATTATTCTGTTCTTTACGTAAATAGATATATGAAAAATTTAGTTCCTGTTTTAGCAGTACTCTTGGTAAGTCTTTCGTCTTGTAATAAGTTAACACAGTTCGACATTTCATACGACACCTCATTTACTATTTCAAGTTCAACTGGTATAAATTTACCAACAAACATTATCACACCAGACATTCCTTCCAATTCAGAGACACAATTTGAGGTAAATGATACACGAAAAGAGAACATCGAAGAAATCCTACTGCAAGAGTTGTCACTAACCATCACTTCTCCTTCCAATGGAACTTTCAATTTCTTAAAAACTGTTCGAATCTTTTTAAATGCGGAGGGCTTATCCGAAATTAAAATTGCGAACAAAGAAAACATGACCAACACTGATTCAAAAACTATTCAGTTGGATGTCGTTTGTGTTGACCTTCAAGAATACATTAAAAAAGACAACTTTAGTATTCGCGTAGAAACTGTGACGGATGAAATTTTATCACCCGATCATGAGGTAGACCTCAATTCTGTCTTCTTTGTTGACGCCAAATTGATAAAATAGATATTCTCGACCCACTTCATCCTTTTTACGTTTACTTTGGAATAGGAATCTTTAAACTATGAAAAAGGACTACTTATTCTAATTGGAATTCTATCGTTCCAGCATTCTCAAGGGCAAACGATTTTTGATAAGGTCATTCGCGATCAATCGCAAAATAGCACAGTTGTCAATGGCAACCTATTTGAATTCTAACGAAGAATTTATATTCTCAGAAAATATTAGAAATAGAGAATCGCATGTATCGAAAATAGATTCATTGGGCAATCCATTATGGACGAAGACATTCCCTTATTCAAATAATAATTTTGTGGGAGATATTTTAGTTCAAAAGGATGAAATTATCTTACTTAATCGTAACAATAGATATTAAACTGAAATAAGAAGTTACTGTGAATTGGACTTTTGTAGAAAGAATTCGGATAATTAGCGGTACGACAACTATCGGAATGAGCTCTAAACTCTTTTTTGTAGCGAGAAGGAGCCCCGATAGCTATCGGGATGAACTCTTGCCCTTCCAGGCGTGGAAGGGTATGAATCCGGAGCTCTACAAATGAAAAAAAGTCCAGAGGAAATCTGGACTTTTGTAGCGAGAAGGAGATTTGAACTCCTGACCTCCGGGTTATGAATCCGGCGCTCTAACCAACTGAGCTACCTCGCCAAATAATCGAAACTAACTGCGTTTCGGGGTGCAAATATAATGGTTTTTTGAATTTTGAGTGTCTCCTTGAAATGATTTTTAATTCTAATCGAAATTTAAGAACGGTCTTCTTCGTAAAGAACCTTTGTATTGTGTTTTAAAGTTCTTAAAATCAGCGTGATTGACAAAGCTACTGAAAGTACAATCGTGTAGTTCATATTCCACTCCAAACTTCCCGTCGAAAAGAAATTACGCAGCAAATCAACAAACAAAAAGCCAATTATTGTCGCTGTGACTCCAGAATACTCTCTTCTCAAGAGTGTTTTCATAGAAAAAGAGATGGGCGTTTTTTCATAGTTTTTGCTACTCGGCCAAAATGGCGGAACTGTCATCGACCAATCGACATATTCTTTGCCGAATTTTCTTTCTAAAAAACGTTCTTCAGCAAACATAATACGCTCGTAGTACAACCAAAAAGCCAACGATACCAAAACGACGTACCAAATATTAAACGTATACATCACAATACCAATCCACATAAAATAATTCCCCAAATATAGCGGATGACGGACCATAGAATAAATTCCTTTCGTATTTAACGCCTCTGCAACCTGTTCTTTTGTGTTTCGACCTGAGGTGTGTTTACTACTTGTTCCTATCGCTATTCCTCTGATTGCTTGACCAATAAAAGAAACTAACGAACAGATTATTAACAATATCCAGAAGGAGGCATCATTAGACTCAATAAATTGATAATCAGTGAAGTAAACTACAGGTATTGCCAATACAAACAAGATAACAGGTATCTGACCTCTGTATTTAAACAAAAGATTACCATTTTTTTCTAAAGAGTGGATTAAAGCCATTGAAAAGAATTAAGTATATTTCGAAAAATTGACCTTGCAAACCGCAAGCGGTTGCGAAGTTAAAACTAATTAATGATTTAAATGTCCGAGAAAAAGAAATTTGAACTCGAATTCCTTCTGAATA
>CBFIBY010000268.1:0-2277 GCA_965660955.1 Crocinitomicaceae bacterium
AAAGTAAGGATTTAAAGCTTATTTAGATTACTAATTACCTGTTGACAAAGTGTCTATTCTTTATGCCTATTTAGAATTCAAGGAGAACTAATGACCATCAAGGTCGACATGGATTGTGTGATCCGTATTAGATGCTAAATTTAGGTTAAGACGCGGAATCATCTTGATAAAAAGCAAAAATGCCCTTATCTTCGGAGTTCATTATAAAACACACATCAAATTATGGCTATTTTAAAAGTAATTGAAGTACTAGCTAACTCAAAAACAAGTTGGGAAGATGCAACGAACAATGCAGTAATGGAAGCTTCCAAATCACTAAAAGACATTTCATCTGTTTACGTTCAAGAATTCAGTACAACGGTAAAAGATGGTAAAGTAGACGAATATCGTGTGAATGTAAAAATCACATTCCGTTTGAATAGATAGTATTTTATCGAATTAAATAGGCGAAGAGACTTGTTTTCTTCGCCTTTTTTTTAGCTTTATACAATGGCAAAAAAATTAGATACATTTAAAGAAACGTTAACCGCTGGGTATACGTTTAAAGGCGATAGTATCACAATCGGTGGTGCTAAATTTGAAGGAGAAGGAGTTCCAGGAATTCATGTAAAAGTTCCACTCAAATCGTTGAATCGACATGGATTGATTGCGGGCGCAACGGGAACAGGTAAAACCAAAACTTTACAAGTAATCGCTGAACAATTGTCCCAGAAAGGCATCCCGTCTTTATTGATGGATATCAAAGGTGATTTGTCTGGATTAGCGGCACCAGGAAGCCTGAATGACTTTATCGACAAGCGTCACAAGGCGATGGATTTGCCATACGAACCCATGCCGATGCCTGTTGAATTGATGTGTTTAACGGAAAAAGGTGATGGAACACGATTGAAAGCAACCGTTACGGAATTTGGTCCAGTGTTGTTATCCAAAATATTGGGGTTGAACGATACACAGTCTTCGGTTATTTCACTGATTTTCATGTATTGCGACAATAAAAAGTTGCCGCTAATTGATTTAAAAGATTTAAGAAAAACACTACAATATCTTCAAGACGAAGGAAAAGAAGAAATTGAAAAAGAATACGGTACGATTTCAGGTTCCACCGTTGGAACTATCATGCGAAAAGTGATTGAACTGGAACAACAGGGAGCGGATGAGTTTTTTGGTGAACGTTCTTTCGACCCAAAAGATTTATTGAGAAACGATGCAAACGGAAATGGAATCATTTCTATTATTCGCTTAATGGACATTCAAAGCAAACCGAAATTATTTTCGACGTTCATGTTGAGTTTAATGGCGGAGATTTACAACACTTTCCCTGAGCAAGGAGATTCTGACAAGCCTAAGTTGTGTATTTTCATTGACGAAGCCCACTTGGTTTTTGAAGAGGCTTCGGATGCTTTGATGGATCAATTGGAAGTAATAATCAAATTAATTCGTTCGAAAGGTGTAGGAATTTATTTCTGCACACAAAATCCGATTGATGTTCCAGATGCAATACTTTCTCAATTAGGTTTGAAAGTGCAACATGCCCTTCGTGCTTTTACAGAAAAAGATAGAACAGCGATTAAAAAGGCAGCACAGAATTATCCGATTACCGAATTCTACAATACCGATGAAATAATTACCCAAATGGGAATTGGTGAAGCACTAGTTACTGCCTTGAATGAGAAAGGAATTCCAACTCCATTGGCGGTAACTATTTGTCGTGCACCTTTGACTAGAATGGACGTTCTTGAAAAGTCAGAAGTAGAAACTTTGGTGCGTAATTCGCAAATTTCAACGAAATATAACGAAGAAATAGACCGAGAAAGTGCTTTTGAGATTCTATCCGAGAAAATTGAGAAAGCAGCTGATTTAGAAGAGCAAGCCAAGAAAAGTGATTTATTAGACAAAGAAATTGAAGAACTTCAGAAAGCGGAGAAAAAACGGTTAGCCGCTCGAGAAAAGGAATTGGAACGTCTTCGGAAACAACAAATTCGTGACCAAAAGAAAAAAGAAGCAGAAAACGATAAAATCTGGAAGGATTTGAACAAAGCCGCTACACGAAAAACGAAAGACAATAGTTTGTTTGGTGTGCTCGCCAGAGGTATTTTGGGTGTTTTGGGTGTAAAATAAAAGATGAACAAAACTATATTATATCTCGCCCTCAGCTTGCTAACGGCATGCGAAATGTCGAATAATCAAAACGAAGAAATGAGTAAAAAAGATGGTGAATTGTTGTCTGTTGACGATCAAGTGGTAGCTTTCTATAACGTGGAGAATCTTTTCGATTTA
>CBFIBY010000269.1:0-2145 GCA_965660955.1 Crocinitomicaceae bacterium
TATCGCGATGTTTATTGGTCGTGTTGGAACGTTAACTTTGGCCTACTTGGTTGGAAAAAGAGTTATTAGTAGAAATTATAAATACCCAACGGCGCATACCATGTTGGGATAAGAGGTGAATGGAAAAGAAAGAAGTAAAACCATACGGAAAAGAAGACCAATCTAAAAAAGAGGAAGTCACGCAAATGTTTGATAATATTTCAGGCAAATATGACTTTTTGAATCATTTCCTCTCCTTGGGAATTGATAAAATTTGGCGAAAAAAGTCTATCCGATTTCTAAAAGAAATAAATCCCCAGCGTGTTCTCGACATCGCTACAGGAACCGCTGATTTTGCATTAGCTGCATTGCCTTTAAAACCAAAAGAAATTGTTGGTCTTGATATTTCAGAAGGAATGTTGAAGGTCGGACAAAAGAAAATTGAGAAAAAAGGCGTGACGGATATCATTCGTTTGGTGGTTGGAGACAGTGAAAACCTTCCTTTTGATGACAATTATTTTGATGCACTGACGGTAGGTTTTGGTGTTCGAAATTTCGAGAATCTTGAAAAAGGATTGGGTGAAATGCTACGCGTTGTCCGTCCGGGAGGAAAACTAATTATTTTAGAATTTTCGAAACCCAAGAAATTTCCAGTAAAACAAGCCTTTGGATTCTATTCAAAACGCGTTATTCCTTTTTTAGGGAAAAATATTTCCAAGGATGAAAAGGCTTATGCGTATTTACCTGAATCCGTTGAAGCTTTCCCGGAAGGGCTTGCTTTTACAGATATTTTAACGAAAATAGGGTACAAAGAAGTTGAGGCACAACCAGTTTCAGGAGGTATTGCGACTATTTATATGGGAAGAAAATAGATATTTGCAATATTAAAACGCGAGAATCGTTCTGTAGTTATGTTGAAATGGCATTTTGTCATACTGTTTTTTATAGCCTCCTTTGCCCATGGACAGGCTCCCAAACCGAAAAATTATTCGCGTTTTGATGAACGCATAGCGCACTTTGGTTTTATGCTGGGTGTCAATCAAGCAGATTTCAGTCTGTACCAAAATGTTGATGCTTTTTCGCAATTTGGCGTGAAATCGGTGTTTACAAAAGCACAAGTCGGAGGTCAATTGGGTGTTGTTTCCACATTGCGCTTAGGTTCTCCAACGATGCGACTTCGCTTTTTGCCTTCACTTTCCTTTCAGGAACGATTGATTCAATACACCTACATGAGTGCGGACCCAACAAAGGATTCCATTGTGGATCAACGTATCGGCAGCACGGATTTGGATTTTCCCTTGATGTTTCAGTTCCGAACGATGCGTCATAATAACTTCGCGAGCTATGTGTTGGTGGGTGGACAATATACCTTAGATCTTCAATCGCAAGAAAAGGCGAGTCAGGACTTGAACAATCCTTTTATCAAAATACGGCGAGATGATTTTCAAGTGCAAGCTGGATTGGGCGTTGAATTTTTTGCCGCATACTTTAAGTTCGGAATTGAGCTCAAATATTCACAAGGTGTCATGAATTCTTTTATTCAAGATAATACAACCGTTTCCAAGCCCATCGATTTTCTGTATAATCGCGTTTGGCTGCTTTCCTTTATTTTTGAAGGATAATATGGAAAGTATTCAAATACAAATGTCGCCAGAACAAGCGACCGATCTCATCTGGATAGAAAATACACTCGCCGCGCGGCTAAATAAGCAGAAAGGTGATTTTCAGTTTCGTTGGAAAAAACGTTCCATTGATGCACGGAAACGTGACATTAAAGTCAATGGAACTTTCGAATACATTCCGAAATATGACAATTGGCCAATTGTCCAACACTACACCCCAATTGCCGTTGATACCTCTAAAGAAATTCACATCATCGGCTCAGGTCCAGCAGGACTTTTCGCAGCACTTCGCGCGATAGAGTTGGGGTGGAAACCTATTGTCTGGGAACGCGGAAAAGACGTCCGAGCAAGACGAAGAGATTTGGCAGAATTGAACAAAAATCACCACGTCGATAACAATTCGAATTACTGTTTTGGCGAAGGTGGCGCGGGAACCTATTCCGATGGGAAACTATACACGCGCAGCAAGAAACGAGGCGATGTGCAGAAAACTTTGGGCATATTCGTTCACTTTGGCGCTTCAACGGATATACAAGTCGATGCA
>CBFIBY010000270.1:0-2128 GCA_965660955.1 Crocinitomicaceae bacterium
ACATTAGACATGGCACTTGTTCCCGATTTCGGACAAACGATTTCGGATAATCAAGTTTTGAACTTAGGTCCTTTTGAGGTGCAATTTGATGAGAACAGATCCTTTTTCAAAGAAGGAACCGAACTCTTCGACATTGGTGGAATATTTTATTCGCGTCGAGTAGGAGGGAATCCATTGAATAGATTTAGGGCACATAATTCTTTAGATGATTCGAAGGGTGAGTATGTAAAACAAGATCCAACGCAAGCACCTTTGTATAACGGAACGAAAATTTCGGGTCGAACAAAAAATGGTTTGGGAATTGGATTTTTTAACGCCGTTGAAGGTCGAACCGTTGCTGTTATATCGGACAGTTTAGGGAATGAGCGAGAAGTAGGTACCAATCCATTGACGAACTATAATGTGAGCGTATTATCTCAGAATCTAAAAAACAACGGACGTCTTTCATTCATCAATACAAATGTGAGTCGTGAAGGAAGTGCTCGTGATGCAAACGTCAGTGCGATGAGTTCACGCATATTCACGAAAGACAGAAATTTCAGTTTTGAAACAGAATTTAAATTATCGACAATCTTGGAAGATGGTGCCACGACATTTGGACATAATTTCTTTCATTATCTCGGTAAAATTCAAGGAAAATGGACGTATGGTGCATGGATGTATGAGGAATCAGACACTTATGACCCAAATGACTTAGGGTTTTTATACAACAACAATTCGCGTGGTTTTGGAGGAGAATTAGGGTGGAACGGTTTCAAACCAAAAGGTCGTTTTCTAAGACGATGGGCAAATTTAAGTTTTGAATATGAAGAACTTTATTTTCCTCGATTATTCGGAAGATTCAATATTTACGGAAACTACAACTTTACTTTCAAGAACTTTATGACCTGTGGGGTAAATACCAATATTAATCCGGTTGGGTCAGTCGATCATTTCGAATCGAGAGATTTCGGGATTCCATTGAATTTTAAGGAGAACGCAAGAATTGGTGGGTGGATATCCAGCGATTATTCGAAACCTTTTGCTCTCGACGTGCGAACGAATTACCGCAAGTGGAACAATGAAAATCAAGATTACATCAACTTGAATATTTCTCCTCGTTTTCAGTTTTCATCCCGTTTTTTCATCGTAGCTACGATGAATTATGATTATTACCGAAACGATTATGGTTATGTCAACGCAAAAGAAGGAGAAGGTCAAACGGATATTCTAATTGGAACAAGAGATCGGGATATCGTTACGAACAGTCTTCGGGGCGAGGTGATTTTTACAAAGAGAATGGGAATCAATATACGCTTTCGTCATTATTGGCAACGATTGAAATACAAATCATTCAATGACCTTATGGAAGATGGAGACTTGCGTCCAAATGAATATTTCCCTTTGAATGAGGAAGCAAATTCTTATCACAATAGAAGTTTCAACGCCTTTACCATTGACGTCAACTACCGATGGGTCTTCTTTCCAGGTTGTGAGTTTTTAGTGTTTTACAAGAACAATATTTTCTCCAGTATCGATGGTCTAGACAGAAATTATTTTGGTACATTCGATACCTTGTTTGATCAACCTCAATTGAATAGTATTTCGGCAAAAGTGCAATTGTTTGTGGATGCATTGTATTTCAAAAAAGGCGGATTGAGAATTTAAGACGAATTCTACGAATGAAATCATACTTTATCACATTTTTACTGCTTGTTTCAACTGTATTTTCAGCTCATGCGCAAGAGAATGAGTACGAGCGACAATTGCAGTTGTTTTATGCATTTCAAGAGATTGAAAGCTTAGTTCAGAAGGAAGAGTACAAAAAAGCAGATGAAAAGGCACTGGAACTTTATCTAGAAAATTTAAATGATTCGATTCCTTTTGCAGCTTCTTTTTATACAACAATGTCGCGTTGCTTTTATTCGGATGAAGATGGGATGTATGATGACGCGTTCGATTTAGAGGATTCGCTTTATCAAAGGTTGGAGAGATACTTGGATACCGCGTTACTTAAGTTTGAGGAAGTGGATTACGTAAACGTCTTGGTTGCCGGATATTATGGCGAAATAGGTGAGGAGGATAGCATGATTGCTCACCTTGAAAAGCACATTCAGAAATCGAATTCCCCTATGTTGTATGGCGTTTT
>CBFIBY010000271.1:0-228 GCA_965660955.1 Crocinitomicaceae bacterium
TGACTATTTCCGTCATGCTGGCTCCAATATCATCACTATGAAAAGTGAATTTATCCATCCTAAAGTTGCTACGCGCTTTGGCTTGGTTCCTGATATTCACGGAAATCCAAGCTGGTTTAAAATCGTAGTAATGGAGCACGTGACCATTGAAAAATTGAATTTATTGATCGAGGATCTAAAGCAATACAAGACTTCCGTAGAATCGGTATAAATTGATCTTGATCTTAA
>CBFIBY010000271.1:238-2070 GCA_965660955.1 Crocinitomicaceae bacterium
CAATTCAATATTCCGTAACTTTAAAGTGAACTAGTCATCCCACCATTGATGCGTGCAAACTTTTTGTTTCTAATTCTAGCTTTTCTCGCCGAAATCATCGGAACAGTTGGTGGATTTGGTTCATCCGTATTTTTCGTCCCGATTGGGAATTTCTATTTCGACTTTCATACGGTCCTCGGGCTCACAGCGGTTTTTCATGTTTTCAGCAACCTGAGCAAGATTTTCTTCTTTAAAAAAGGACTGGATAAAAAGCTCTTGTTGAATATCGGATTGCCCTCCGTTATTTTTGTCATCATTGGTGGAATTCTTTCGAATTTTGTTCCAACACTTTACCTTGAGATATTCTTGGGGATTTTCTTAGTCGTTCTGAGTTTGGTCTTTCTGATTCGGAAAAGTTTAGTCGTTTCTCCCAATCGAAAAAATTCTATTCTCGGTGGTGCACTTTCGGGCCTTTCTGCTGGTTTATTAGGAACAGGTGGTGCAATTCGCGGATTGACTATGGCAGCTTTTAACATGGAGAAAAGTGTCTTCATTGCTACTTCCGCAGCTATTGACTTTGGGATTGATTTTACAAGAAGTGTCGTTTATTTTGGAAATGGGTATATCACGAAGGAAGTATGGTTTTACCTGCCTTTTCTATTGATTATTGGTTTCGTAGGAACGTATGTTGGCAAGCGTTTATTGAAATACGTCTCTGAAGCTAGATTCAAACAATTTTCATTGATTCTCATTCTAATCATCGGAATAATCACAATGTTGAAGTTTTATTTTTCGGTGTAAACTACCTTACTTTTTTCCACCAAACCCTTTCGAAAGGACATCCTTAATCCCTTCCAAATTATCCGAAAATTGCATCAATTGGCTGAGAACTTGAGCCATTTCATTGTTGCTACCAAATGCGTGGAGCTTGTTGTTTTTGACAAACGTCGTCTTTATATCTTCCCATCGCTGTTTTTCTTCGTCGGTTAGTTTCCCGATCATTTCCTTAAATTTCAACAAATTGGACTCCGCTGAGCTCGTTAAAGTCTGCGCCTCACTTTCATAATGATTCAAAAGTAAATCATCCAATTCTTTGTCGTTCATGATTGGGACAATCTTCGCGGCAAGTTTATTCATATCACGATAGGAACCTTGCAATTTAAAAGGTGGTTCCGTTCGATACGCATCGTCCATAGCAGCCGAACGAATGTATTCCGCATTTGCTTTGAGGACAGTATCGCGAACAAGCATGATTTTCTTCATGACGGACAAATAATCTTCTACCTCTTGCTTTGTATGACTTCCTTCCAGATTCAACGTGTCTTGTTCACCTAGTACGACGTGATTGATTACTTTGTGGACATCATCATTGTTTTTACTGGACAATTGTCGAAGAACATCATTTGAGGTCAGTGCGTTTTCTATTAAGCTCAATTCGAAGAGATCAGCACTTCCGCCAATCACATCTCCTAGATTGTAAATGTCCGCTCGATTGGCCAACATGTCCGGTATTTGGAATTTCTCACCACTTTCGGTGTATGGATTTCCCGCCATGATGACACAAAATTTCTTGTCGCGAAAATCATAGGTTTTACTTTTTCCGTTGTAAACACCTTCAATCTTTCGTTGTCCATCGGCAAGTGAAATGAACTTTTGCAAGAACTCCGTATTACAATGCTGAATATCATCTAAATACAACATCACATTGTTTCCCATTTCAAAGGCCAAATTCAACTTTTCAAGTTCTTGTCTCGCAGCTGAATTGGTAGCCGACAAAGGATCAACAGAGGTAACATCATGACCGATAGCTGGACCATTTATTTTCATAAATACCAAGCCCAAACGCTCCGAAA
>CBFIBY010000272.1:0-2008 GCA_965660955.1 Crocinitomicaceae bacterium
ACCCATTACTGATTCAGCAACCGATTGAGAAGATGCAGCGGGAGTATTGATTACCGTTCTGCCATTTAGTCTAGCATATTCAACATCGATATTATCCATACCAACACCGCCACGACCGATTAATTTTAATTCAGGGCAAGAATCAATAACTTCTTTTCGAACCGTTGTCGCACTTCTGACAAGGACTACTTCGTAGTTTTCTTTATTGACTACCTCAATTAAATTTTCTTGATTGACTTTTGATGTAACAACTGTATATCCAGCCTCAGTCAGCTTTTTAATTCCGGATGGTGATATTCCATCGTTTGCTAGTATTTTCATTATCCTTTCGTTCTTGTAAATTCGTTCATTAGATCCGTCAATACTTTCACGCTACTTAGTGGCAAGGCATTGTACATCGATGCTCTATATCCACCTACTGATCGGTGCCCTTTAAGCCCAACTATGTCAGATTTGTTCCATAATTCGTTGAACTCATCCTCTAAGGAATTATCTTTTAAACTAAAAGTAACATTCATTTTCGATCTATCTTCAACATCTACAGATGTAGTGAAAAGGGGGCTTGCATCAATAGTGTTGTAAAGTAATTCAGCCTTAGCGTTGTTTATTTTTTCAATCGCTTTTACCCCACCATTTGCAATCAATTCTCTGAGATTAAGCATTGCCACGTATACAGAGAACACGGGCGGTGTATTTAACATCGAGCCTTTTTTTATATGCGCTCCTAAATCTAAATAAGTGGGAAGAAGGTTGGAAGTCGATTGGCCTAAAGCGCTATCTTTTACAATATATAAGGTGGAGCCAGCTGGACCTAAATTCTTTTGAGCACCAGCGTAAATTAGGTCAAAATCTGAGACATTAACTTCTTTCGAAAAAATGTCTGATGACATATCACAAACCAAAGGTAATCCAGTTTTTTCTATTTTCTGATATTGTGTTCCAAAAATGGTGTTATTCGAAGTCAAATGAATATAATCCAAGTTATTAGGCATATTGAAATCTTTCGGAATATAATTGAACTGTCTGTCTTCGGAGGAAGCTAAAACATCCACTTCCATTCCGGCTTTTTTTGCTTCACGGATAGCTCCTGATGCCCAAGTTCCTGTATTGACGTAACCAGCTTTTCCAGAACGCATCATGTTTAGCGCGGAAATGGAAAAACCAAGTGATGCTCCACCTTGCAGAAATGCAACGGAATACCCTTCCGGAACATTCAGGGAATCTTTGACTAATTGCTGTGCTTCATCCATGACATCAACAAAATCTTTGTGTCGGTGTGATATTTCAAGAATTGATAGTCCATTGAAGTCTCGGACCGCTCCTGAGGCTTCCTTCAAAACAGATTGAGGTAAAATGCAAGGTCCTGCGCCAAAATTATACTTCATTGTAATTTTATTAGATATAAAAAAAGCTATCATAAAGATAGCTTGTAAATACGTTTATTTAGGTTCAGCCTTTTTTGTAGCTTTTTTCGGTGCTGCTTTTTTTGCTGTTGTCTTCTTTGGCTTAGCTGCCGAAGCCTTTTTAGGTTTAGAGTCAGCTTCTTTCTTTGGTTTTGGAGAAGTGAATGAAAGAGATGTTCCACTCTTCTTTGGTCTCGAATTGCCATAAGAACCTCTCGTTCTTTTTCCTTTTTTAGTTTTTAAATCCCCTCTTCCCATATTACAATTTTTTAGTCAATTTATTTCACAAATATACTACTCTATTTCATTCTTTTCAAGTATCCTCTTTCTTATTTCCTTTTCAACTTTTGGTCCATTTCGTAATATGTTGGTGCACCATTTTATTTTCTGTTCAACTTGTTCATTATCATTGAAAAGAAATGGAATTTGGGATTTTGTTAACCTATTTCTTAGGCAATTAAGTATTATTGCTGCTGAAACAGAGATGTTAAAACTTTCCGTGAAGCCAAACATCGGAATTTTGACAAAATAATCGGCATTTCGGATTATTTCGTCTGAAATACCCTCCATTTCGGTACCGAAAAATAAAGCTATTGGTTGGTCTA
>CBFIBY010000273.1:0-1984 GCA_965660955.1 Crocinitomicaceae bacterium
AAGAAGTTATTCCTGATGTCCCGTCTCTAAAAGGTATGAAAAAGTAATTCTTGTATTCTTTCTTCTTTTTGAGCGCCATATTCTGATAAACGGTTAGTTTAATCGTCGTATCGCTGATAGTCAATGTTAAATACCCGTATCTACGGTAAACGGGTAGCCTTTCAGTCGAAGTTGGCATTTTGAATTTTCTACCCTTATTTTTTGTCCATTTGGCGGTAACTCGAAAATTCGTGTCAATCTCAAAATAATCTAATTCTAAAATATGTTCTTTGTCTTCTTCATTTAATATACTGCTGGTTTGATCAAAAAGAGAAGCTGTGTGCTCTTCTCTTTGACCTGCTATCGAATCCTGATAGGTATTTTGAGAAAAAGAATAGGAGACGCTAAAAAGGAAGAATATGTAAATTAGTTTAATCATCGTGCTCCAAATATAGAGCTTCCAATTCTAACCATTGTGCTTCCTTGCTCAATCGCTTCCTGATAATCACCACTCATTCCCATTGATATTTCTTTGAAATTGGGGTTGAACTTGAAGAAATGGCTTTTTATTACTTGAAAATAACCTTCTAAATTTTGAAACTCACTTATAACTTGTTCCTTGTCGTCCGTGAAAGTTGCCATGCCCATAACACCGCATACTGAGATGTTTCTCATTTCTACAAAATCCTTGCTTTCCAATATTTCTTGAGCCTGTTCAAAGTTGAGTCCGAATTTCGATTCTTCCTGTGCGATATGGAACTGCAACAAGCAATTTATAACACGCTTGTTTTTGGCAGCTTGTTTGTTAATTTCTTTCAATAGTTTCAGACTGTCTACGGCATGAATGTAATTTACGAATGGAGCTATATACTTAACTTTGTTAGTCTGAAGGTGTCCTATGAAATGCCAAATAATGTCCTTCGGTAAATTCTCGTATTTAGAAGTCAGTTCTTGGGCTTTGTTCTCTCCAAAGTGTCTTTGTCCAGATTCATAAACGGAAATGATATCTTCGTTAGGTTTCGTTTTGGATACGGCAACAAGTGTAACATCAACCGGAATCGTTTTTTTTAATTCTATGTAGTTGTCCGTTTTCATTCGTTAATACAATAAACTGTTAAACCACTTCGTAATTTTGGCTCCACCCATGTTGATTTTGGAGGCATAATCATCTCGTTGTCAGCAACTTTTTTTATTTGATCCATGCTAACAGGGTAAAGAAGAAATGCCATGTCGAATCCGCCTTTTTTCATCTTTTTTTCAAGCTTTTTCAAGCTCTCTTTCCCGGAAATAAAACCAACGTTGTTGTTCGTTTTTAAATCTTCAATACCTAGGATAGGGGATAAGGCATATTTCGTCAATATAGCTGCGTCTAAGGACTCGACGGGATGATTTTTGTTAATAATATCTGGTTTACAAGCCAAATTGTAATATAATCCGTTTAATATCATAACAATCTGGTGCTCTTCAGTTGGCTTCGATGCTTTTCCAAGAGCGGTAATTACAAAGTGTTCAGTTAACTCTGATAAAATATCCTCACCACTTAAGTCCGTTTTATTTTTAACTAATCGGTTGTACTCGATTACATTGAGTTTGGTTTCGTCGATTAAATAACTCAAGAAATAGCCATCATTTCCTATCGTTTGGTTTTGTTTTTTTCGTCTTTCGTTTAATGCCGCTGATGAGGCACATCTGTGGTGTCCATCTGCAATATATGCTACGTCAATTTGTTGATAAATCTCGCTTACACGGTCTCTGTTTGTTGCATTCATAACCCAAAGTTCGTGCTTTATGTGATCGGTTGTAGAGAACTCATATTCAGGTCTTTTTGACGTAACATCATTTAGCAGTGCATCAAGTTCCTCAGATGGCTTATGCGTAAGTAAAACGGGTTCTGCATTGAAACCAACTGTATCCAAATAATCTCTAAACATATGTTCCCTTGCCGTGAGAGTTGCTTCGTGTTTTTTGATTTTGCCATCGTTATAATTATCTACGCTCGTGGCAG
>CBFIBY010000274.1:0-1970 GCA_965660955.1 Crocinitomicaceae bacterium
ATTTTAAGTCCGTTATTAATGAAGCCAAGAGCACACTCTCTAGCGTGAATACCATGCTGGCTTCTGCTAATTCAGGTGAAGGGACATTAGGTAAACTTATCTCTGACGAAAAGTTATACGATGAATTAGTGGCAACGAACAAATCCTTGCAAAATTTGGTTAATGACTTAACGATTCATCCAGAGCGTTACATTCATTTCTCCGCTATTGGACGAAAAACAAAGGGAGTTCCTTTGACGTCCGACGAGGAAAAGAAGTTGAAAAAGTTGTTGGATAGTATACCGAACTAAAGTTTCTTTTATGATTTCACAGATAGTTTTTGCGGTACTTTGTTTGGGAGGTTTCGCGTTTTTCTTTTGGAATGTATCCAAGATTAGAAGTAATATTTTTTTAGGCAGAGACATTGATCGTACGGACAACAAAGCTGAACGTTGGAAGACTATGATGTTGGTCGCTTTGGGACAAAAAAAAATGTTCACACGTCCCATTCCTGCTTTGCTGCACCTATTTATATATGCAGCATTCGTTATTACACAAATTGAATTAATCGAAATCATCGTCGATGGTATTTCAGGAGAGCATCGGGTATTCCGCGAAGCACTCGGAGGTTTCTATACTTTCATGATCAGTTTTATCGAGATTTTGTCGGTTCTTGCTTTAGTTGCAACTGTAATTTTCTTGGTTCGTAGAAATGTGATAAAAGTGAAACGTCTCTCCATGGACGAAATGAAGGGGTGGCCGAAAAATGATGCGAATTTGATTTTATTCATGGAAATCATTTTGGTAGCATGCATATTTACAATGAATGGCGCAGATGAAGTGCTATATCGGGAAGGGATATCTCATGCTGCAAATCTTGGCGACGGTTCTATGTCGTTTACTATAAGTGAATGGCTTGGGCCTATTCTGTTTGGTGGAATGGAACAAGGCACGCTTGAAGTTCTTGAGCGTGTTGGTTGGTGGGGACACATCCTTATGGTATTTGCTTTCCTGAACTACTTGCCGTATTCAAAACACTTTCATATTCTACTAGCTTTCCCTAACACCTATTATTCTAATTTAGAGGCTAAAGGTCGTTTAACGAACATGGAGTCGGTAACGAACGAAGTTAAATTGATGATGGACCCCAATGCGGATCCATATGCTGCACCATCAGAAGGAGCTCCAGAACCTCAACGATTTGGAGCGAAAGATGTTACGGATTTGACATGGAAGAATCTATTAGATGCATACACGTGTACGGAATGTGGACGATGTACCTCGGCATGTCCTGCAAACCAAACAGGTAAATTGTTATCGCCTCGAAAAATCATGATGGATACGAGAGATCGACTGACAGAAATTGGTGATGCAAAACGAAAAAACGGGAAAGATTTCGAAGATGGGAAAAGTCTATTAGGAGATTATATCACAGAAGAAGAAATTTGGGCATGCACAAGCTGTAATGCTTGTGTGCAAGAGTGTCCCGTTAATATCGATCCATTGTCAGTAATTATTGACTTACGTCGATATTTAGTCATGGAGGAATCAAAAGTTCCAACAGAATTGGCGGGAATGTTAACGAACATTGAAAATAACGGTGCCCCATGGCAATTTGCTCAGTCGGATCGATTAAATTGGAAAGATGAGCAATAATTTAAAAGATACATTCGTCAATGGTGAGAAAGTATCACCCATTCTTCCAGAAGGAATGAAAAATTACCTTATTGACATTGACGGGACGATTTGCGATGATATTCCGAATGAGGAGCCAGAAAGAATGGCAACGGCTGAATTGTATCCAGATGCACTAGAAATATTAAACAAGTGGTACGATGAAGGTCATTTCATTACTTTTTTCACTTCGCGAATTGAAGAACATAGAAAAGTAACCGAAGATTGGTTGAATAGACACGGTTTCAAATATCATGGTATGGTGATGGGAAAACCGCGAGGTGGAAACTACCACTGGGTTGATAACCACATCGTAA
>CBFIBY010000275.1:0-1964 GCA_965660955.1 Crocinitomicaceae bacterium
GTCTGTTGTAGCTGCGAATGAACTGCAAAGGCATATCGAAACCCAAACCGATTGGGTGCATAATTTCGGCTTAGAAAAACAAAAGGCAGAAGGCGCAATCGGAAAGATGTTTGGTGTTTTGGTGGTCAGAAATTCATCGGGTGAACTGGGATATTTGTCTGCTTTTTCAGGAAAATTGGCGGAAAGTAATCATTGGCCAGGTTTCGTCCCGCCCGTATTTGACATCCTCAAACAAGACGGATTTTACAAAACGGAAGAACAAGAAGTCAACGAATTGAATGGCTTAGTAGACGAAGCTGAAAAAAATCCATCACTTCAGCTTACGAAAAATGAGTTAGAACGATTTGAATTTGAGAAGAAGGAAAATGTAGAATCCATACAAGCAGAAATTCGAGAAAATCGGAAAAAGAGAAAGTTACTCCGAAAAGAAGCCTCAGAGAATTTGTCAGGCGAAGAACTGGAATCTGAACTAAAAAACATCACTAAGGAAAGTATCAAAGAGCAGTACTTTCTAAAGGACAAGGTGCGCGATTGGAAGGAGAAAATCGACCTAGCAGAGAAGCAATACCTCAAACACAGAACGAATCTAGAGGAACTCCGAGAAAAGCGAGGGAATCGTTCAGCAGCATTGCAACGAAAAATTTTCAATCATTATACCTTTCTGAATGCGAAAGGTGAAATCAAATCGCTGATGGAAATTTTCTCTTTTTTGGAACATGGATTCCCTCCTGCCGGAGCTGGCGAATGTGCCGCGCCCAAATTGCTGCAGCACGCCTACCAAAACAACCTCGAACCAATTTGCATGGCGGAATTTTGGTGGGGCAAAGAAGCAAGCTCTGAAATTCGAAAACACAAACATTTTTATCCGGCGTGTAAGAGCAAATGCGAACCTATTTTGGGACATATGCTTCAAGGTCTTGCCGTAGATGAAAATCCAATATTAAGAGATCCATCGTATAAAAAAGAAATTGCAATCATATTTGAGGACGATGCCATTTTGGTCATCAACAAACCGCATGGATTTTTGTCTGTTCCGGGCAAAATATTGACCGATTCCGTTCAAGAACGCGTCGAAAAGATGTATCAAGGCAAAGAAAAACCGATTTTAGTTCACCGACTCGACATGGCAACTTCAGGTTTATTGCTTGTGGCAAAAACGAGAGAAGTCCATAAGAAACTTCAAAGTTTATTCATCAAACGGACGATTAAAAAGCGTTATGTTGCCATTTTAGCCGGAAATTTAAAAGAAGATGAAGGTGTGGTTGATTTGCCTATTCGTTTGGATTTGGACAATCGCCCGCACCAATTGGTTTGTGAAGAATACGGAAAGAAATCGAGAACCGAATTCAATGTCGTTTCTAGAGAAAACAATACAACGAGAATCCATTTTCATCCGATTACAGGAAGAACACATCAATTGCGTGTGCATGCTTCTCATCCGCGCGGATTGAATATACCCATCTTGGGAGATAATTTATACGGCGAACCTTCCGATCGACTTTATTTACACGCCGAATATTTGAAGTTCAAACATCCAGTGACGCAAGATGAAATTGAGTTTGAAGTGAAAGCAGAATTTTGATTTCACTGAATTTTGAACAAAAAAAAAGCCTCCCATCTTACGATAGAAGGCTTTCTTTGTAGCGGGGGCCCGACTCGAACGGACGCCTTTCCAAGCTTGGAAAGGTATGAGCCCGACAAATTATTTTCCGTCATTGATAATTTGCTTTTTCTTATACAACCCTCTGCCTGATTTGTAATATTTCTCCACTTTCAAGGCTTCTGATTTGGTTTCAAAAAATTCGACGTGAACCACTTTCCAAGGACGAAAGTTAATGGTATAGCCCTTGGTTGAAAGCTCATTATGTGAGTGGAACCGATCTATTAAATCTCCTGTTACACCAACATAGTCTTTTTCGTACTTTTCGCTAAATAAAAAATAAACGACAAACATTTACCAAATT
>CBFIBY010000276.1:0-1954 GCA_965660955.1 Crocinitomicaceae bacterium
TTTATACTGTAGGAGGAACAACTCCAGATTATACGGATGTGCCTGCGGCAATCGCAGATCTTTCGACATTTGGAATTTGTGGTCCAGTTATCTTTGATATCCGTGATGGAGTATACACAGGCGCTATCGATCTGCCTTCATTAGCGAGCATGTCGCCAGTAAATACAGTAACTTTCCGTTCAGAAAATGGTGATTCGTCACTTGTAACCCTAGAATATGGAAGTTCAGGTGCGGCAGATAATCAAGTAATTAATATGCAAGGGGTAAACAACTACCACTTTGAAGATTTAACAATCCAAAACACAGGTACCTCATTTGGTGTGGTTGTAAGAATGGGTGGTTCAAGTATGAACAGTTTCAAAGGATGTAATTTGATTGCTCCGTCAACAACGTCAACATCGTTTAATACGGCAGTGTTATTCTCAAATAATGGTATTGATTCAAACAACCTTTTCTTGAACAATACTTTCCAAAATGGTAGTTATGGAGCTTATTGGTATGGTGGTGGAACCACTTCCTTTGAGAAAGATAACGTGTTTGAAGGGAATTCTTTCAAAGATAATTACTACAGAGGTTTAATGTTGTACTACAATAGTGGTGCAATTGTGAAAGACAACGTCTTCGAAGGTACTTCTTCATACAACTTCAGAACTGCGATTTATTCGTTCTATGCGGTAGGTGCTCCTCAAATTACTGGAAATGTAGTTAAAGGAATAGGCGGTTCTGGATGGGACGAAGCCTTATATATGTCAAATGGTGGTGGAAACAACGCTAATCATGCCTTAGTTGCAAACAACATGTTCCAAACAGGATGGGCCGGAGCTACAGGTACACTTTACGGAATGTACTTCACAGGTTCAGGTTATGTGGATGTTTACCATAACTCTGTGCTTTGTGCTTCTGGAGGAACTAACTCACGAGCGCTATTCGCAACTGGTGGTGGTGGAATTGAAGTGAAAAACAACATTTTAGCTAACTACACAGCTGGTTACGCTATTTATGCAGGTAACACATTTACAATTTCTAACTCTGATTACAACGTATTGTACTCTCCTGCAGGGAACATCGGATACTTCGGAGGAAATCAGCAAACTTTAGCAGATTGGCAAAATGCTGCAGCTTTTGATGCGGCTTCAATCGATTACAACCCGAATTTCTACAGTTCATTTGACTTACACGTGTGTAACGATTCTATAGGAAATCAAGGAACACCTTTGGCTATGATCACAATGGATGTTGATGGTCAACCAAGAGACGCTGCAACACCAGATATGGGAGCAGATGAATTCAATGGTTTATCTGGATCTTTCTTAGGAAGTGATGTAGCAGTTTGTACAGGTGATAGTATTCAGTTATTTGCTGGTTCGCCATCGGATACCATTCTTTGGTCGACAGGTGATACAACATTTTCAATTTGGGTTAGTACGCCTGGTTCTTATACAGTTTCTGTTCAAGGTTCATGTGGATCTGGAACGGATGCGATTGTAGTTTCTGCTTCGGCGATTAACTACGCGGGTTATTTATCGGCGACAGATATCGAATTCTGTAATGGAGATTCAGTTATCTTGTACAGTACACAAATGGCTGATACGTATTCATGGACAGGTGGTTCAACAAATGATTCACTTGTTGTTACAACAGGGGGAACATATACATTGGACATCACAGATGCTTGTGGATCAGGTTCAGAAGCTATCACGGTAACGATGAATGACGTTCCGGTTTCTTCTTTCTCAACATCCACAGTTTATTTGACAGGTGATTTCACAAATACGTCAACTGGTGCTGGTGCTGGAGCAACTTACGCTTGGGACTTCGGTGATGGACAAACTTCAACAATGGAAAACCCAATTCATGTTTATTCGAACTCGGGACCTTACTATGTTACTTTGACAGTAACCAATGCATGCGGTACAATGACATTTGGTGATACTATCGTATTGTCTGTTGCTTC
>CBFIBY010000277.1:0-1921 GCA_965660955.1 Crocinitomicaceae bacterium
AAAAAACAGTTGAACCTAGATGGTTCAGAGTTTTTTGCATGCGGCGTTTCAATCGTCTTGCATCCGAGCCATCCCTTTGTACCTATTATACATATGAACGTTCGTTATTTTGAATTAAATGATGGAACATATTGGTTTGGTGGGGGGATAGATTTAACACCTCATTATATAAATACCGAAGATGCCTGTGTATTTCATTTAGGACTGAAAAAAGTATGTGATAAATACGCAGAACATTTTTATCCTGACTTTAAAAAAGGTGCCGATGAGTATTTCTTTATTCCTCACCGAAATGAAACGAGAGGAGTAGGCGGTATCTTTTTTGACCATCAAAAGGAGTCAAAATCTATTTCTAAAAAGAAACTTTTTGATTTTTGTATTGAACTTGGAGAGATTTTCCCCGAACTGTATAAGCAACAAGTCGAAAAAAACATTGCGAAAGATTTCAATGATGATCACATAGTTTGGAGGAATCATCGCAGAGGTCGCTATGTTGAGTTCAATCTAGTCAACGATAGAGGAACCAAGTTTGGGTTATTCTCTGGAGGACGCACAGAATCAATTTTAATGAGCTTACCCCCACTTGCAAATTGGAGTTATTGTCATGAAATAAAGGCTGGAAGCCCTGAATACAACACACAATCTCAACTTATTAAAGATTTTGAATGGATAAATTGTTAATTAAGTTTTGTCTATTGATTTGAATCATATTCATTTACCGAGTAAATTTGTTTAACAAAAAATAGTTCCCATAAATGAAATATCTCCTATTTAGTTTCCTTTTCTTTTTCTGTTTTAATGCATTTTCTCAAAATGATTCCTCCACTGTACAGGTGAACGAAGCATTTGGAGAAAATTACGCGGAAGAATTGGCAATTTCAAATCCCGGAAAGCTAGCCCTTTTGAAAAAATATGCAGAAACTGGCTTTATCGTTTTGAACGGAAACATTAAAACAAAAAATGTTATTGAGATAACTGAAATCCCTTTGAGAATGAAGGGACAAACATTACCAATAGACGAATTTGTTTATATACTTCAAAACGAGACGTACAATCCGTTGACGTTTGAATGGATTCCAGGAATTCAGCCAAAGGTTTACAAACTGGCATCAACAAATTACTTCATTTGTGTACCGTCGCAACAACAACTTGAAAGAATATAAAAGAATGATTAGGTTAAAAAATCTGCTTGCCGTTTCGGCGTTTTTATGTTTGACTGTTTCGTACGGTCAAAACATAAATATGGTCAATGGCACTATCAACAATTGCAGTGGAACTTTATTGGATCCGGGAGGACTAGGGAATTATGGAGACAATTTATTAATCACAACAACAATTTGCCCCAGTACAGCGGGTGCTGCCATTCTGCTTGATTTCACATCGTTCAATACAGAATTGAATTTTGATGACCTAACGATTTATGACGGAACAACAACTGCGGCGCCGATACTTGGGACATACGGCGGTGTTTTGCCTCCGTTTTCAGTTCAAGCTTCAAATGCCACAGGTTGTTTGACATTGGTTTTTCAATCGGATGCAGGAACAAATTTCTCTGGTTTTGCTGCAAACATTTCTTGTGTCTTTCCTTGTCAAACTGTTATTGCCCAGGTAGCATCAACAACCCCGGCTGCAGTTGGAGGTTTTATTGACTTATGTCTAGGACAAACTTTAACTGTTTCTGGTTCAGGAAGCTACCCTAATTCACCAGGAAATTATACCCAATCGGATGCAACTTCAAGTTTCGAATGGGAATTTGGAGATTTAACAACAATCAATCAAGCCAATGGATCACATACCTATGCAAATCCTGGTGTATATGATTTAGACTTGAATATTACCGATGTAAATGGTTGCAATAATGCCAACGATATCAACCTGAAAGTCAGAGTTGCTGGTCCTCCGTCATTCGCGGGCTCAAACT
>CBFIBY010000278.1:0-1809 GCA_965660955.1 Crocinitomicaceae bacterium
AAATTAACGATTACTGAGTCACCTACCAACGGAGGGGTATTTCCATTGATGTTTGTATAGGTATAATTGTCAAGCAAAACTAACTGACCCGATATAGAATCCGTAATGGACGTTCTTGTTTCAGTTAAACTCGTCGTTGCATTAACCTCGTCATCATACCACAATGCTGTCGGTGTAACATAGTTTATAAAATTGCCTGTTGCTTTACTTTCAATTTGAATTGTTGCTCCCGCGGCATAATTTTGATCTGCAGTAAACAATACTGAATCTTCAGAATTCATATCGAAATACTCAGCTAAATAAATTGAATTGTAGAAAGGGAATCCAGATCCACCACCTAATCCAGTTTCTCCATATGACGCTGGATAATCTGGTTCGAAAGTTGAACTTGAAGCTCCACCGTTCGTCGAACGATTAATTAAACCATTGTACAAAGTCGAAAAGATGATGTTGCCGTTATAGTACGAAATTGCACTTTGGAATCCATCACCTCCACCGATTTCACGGAATTCTTGAGGTGTTGACAATGAATGATCGTTGTATAAAGTACCGTTATCCTGCGTACCTCCAGCAACTTCACCATCACGTCCATATGACATTCCGTAGAATTGCGTCACGTTATAGCCACGATTGGCAGGATACCATGTATTTCCAAGGTTTGTTGAAACACCAACTCCACCATCGTTACCTACATACAAACGATTGTTTGCATCCCATTGTAATTCGTGATTATCGGCGTGAACATATATTGGACTCGTTGGATTGACAGACCATAATGATGCTGGTTCAATTCCTCCTGCAGGTGGATTGTTCGTTGCTTGTGTCCATTTCCAAATATCTATTCCTCCAACAAAAATTGTTTCTGTACTTGTCGGATCAACAGAAACGGTTGTATTATAACCTCCCTGTCCTCTGTAAATATCAACATTAGATGGAGGGTTAATTGCTCCAATAAATTCATACCATGTTGCTCCACCATCTTGAGAGACATGCATTCCTTGAAGATTTGCTCCCGTTCGAACAGCATACAAAGTATATTGGTTTTGAGAATTGCGTGTGTGCGAAATGGCATATTCAATGCGACCAGCACTTGGTGGCACTTTAAATCCAGCACTTGATCCAGAAGCATCGGCGAACGTATTACCACCATCTAAAGAAACGTATGTTTTATTATTTGCCATTGCCGCTAAAATTGTAGTTCCGTCTTTCGATATTTTCATCGTTGTACATCCTCCACCTGTAATAGAAACTGTCGTAAGTGAAGTGGCACCTGGTTCCCAAGTTCTAACTCCTGATGATGTTGCAATCCATAATTTGTTACTATTTGGAGCACAAACTACCTCTGCAATTTTATTGAAAGATGATGTCCCTGGAACTTGATCCCAAGTAACGCCATAATCGCTGCTATACCAAACACCATCTCCGTTAAATCCGGAAACACCGTCTGCAGAAGTTGAGATACCTGTTCCAACAACTAATGTTCCATTCATCAATTGCGTCATTGAGTTGATGAATTTTGAACCTGGATATTCTTGAACCTTCGTCCACAAGTTTGCGCCGTTCGTTGTAACAAATAATCCGCCTGAGACACCTCCAGCCCAAACTCGGTTGTTGTTTGTTTTGTCAATCACAATTGCTCGGGTACGTCCTCCAATGTTATCAGGTCCTTCTTCAATCCATGTTAACGGAAGTGCTTTCCCTTGCGGCATGTTTTTAACGGCTTTGTCAATCAGCTTCATCTTTGCCTCTGATATACGTTCACCTGTTTCAGGGTCTCTTAAACGCGCTGCCATCCATTCAGCAGCATCA
>CBFIBY010000279.1:0-1805 GCA_965660955.1 Crocinitomicaceae bacterium
GAAAACATCATTACCGCGAATGAAGAAATTGACTTAACGGTTGCTGAAGGCATTCTCCAAGAAAACAAAATTGAAAAATTACCTGTAGTTGATGCCAACCGAAAATTAAAAGGACTGATCACCTACAGAGATATCATTAAAGTCAAAGAACACCCATTATCTTGTAAAGATAGCTACGGACGTTTGCGCGTCGCTGCGGCAGTTGGTGTTACACCTGATACAATGGAACGTGTCACTGCACTTGTAGACTCAGGAGCAGACGCTATTGTCATTGATACAGCGCACGGTCATACTGTTGGAGTTGTCAATAAATTGAAAGAAGTAAAAGCCGCACATCCAGAATTACAAGTTATTGTTGGAAATGTGGCGACAGCCTCAGCCGCAAAATACTTAGCTGACGCTGGAGCGGATTGCGTGAAAGTTGGAATTGGACCAGGGTCGATTTGTACAACACGGGTTATCGCTGGAGTTGGCGTTCCTCAATTGACCGCTGTAAATGACGTCGCTCGTGCATTGGAAGGAACAGGCGTTCCCGTTATTGCCGATGGAGGAATTCGCTACACAGGAGACATCGTTAAAGCGATTGCAGCCGGTGCTGATGTGGTTATGGTTGGTTCCATGTTCGCAGGAGTTGTGGAATCGCCCGGTGAAACCATCATTTACGAAGGAAGAAAATTCAAAGCGTATCGAGGAATGGGTTCAGTTGAAGCCATGCAAAAAGGGTCAAAAGACCGTTATTTCCAAGATGCGGAAGACGATATCAAAAAATTAGTTCCAGAAGGAATTTCGGGTCGCGTGCCCTAGAAAGGAAACTTAATGGAAGTCATGTATCAAATCATGGGTGGGCTGAGAGCTGGTATGGGATACTGTGGTGCACCAACGATTGATAAACTAAAAGGTGCTGAATTTGTCCGCATTACTTCTTCTGGAATTCGCGAATCGCACCCGCATGATGTGACAATTACCCGCGAAGCTCCAAACTATAGTCTAAAATAATTCGTTATCGAACTGTCAAACTAAAAACAAAACACATTTACAATGAAAAACAGAATTCTCTTTATCCTTGCTTTTGCAATGACATTCAACCTTTTTGGTCAAACTGATCCCGTAATTTTGGAAATCGGAGATGACAAAGTCACGAAGTCTGAATTTTTGCAAATCTACTTGAAGAACAACAATGATCCCAAGTATGATAAGGAAAGTTTGGATGAATACATGGAATTATTCAAAAAGTTTAAATTGAAAGTAGCCGAAGCGGAAGCATTAGGTTACGATACAATTCCACGATTGAAAAAAGAACTCGAAGGTTACCGAAAACAATTGGCTACACCTTATTTGACAGACAGTGCAATGAGTCAATCGCTGGTAAAAGAAGCCTATGAGCGAATTTCAAGTGAAATCAGAGCATCACACATTTTGTTAAGAGTTTCACCTGATGCAGCACCAAAAGATACGGCTGCTGTCTATGCTAGAATTATGGCGCTTCGCAAGCAAATAGTTGGTGGAGCAGATTTCGAAACAGTAGCGAAAGATAAAAAAGGTTCAGAAGATCCTTCAGCTGCTACAAATGGAGGTGACCTAGGTTACTTCACAGCATTTCAAATGGTCACTCCTTTCGAAGATGCAGCATACAATACGCCAGTTGGAGAAGTTTCTATGCCTATTCGAACGAAATTTGGTTATCATATCATCAAAGTTGTTGATAAACGTCCAGCAAGAGGAACAATTCAGGCGGCCCACATTATGATAACAAAACAAGACGCTGGCCCAACTGCTGAAGAAGCTTCAAAGAATGCGAAGAAAAA
>CBFIBY010000280.1:0-1781 GCA_965660955.1 Crocinitomicaceae bacterium
AAATAGATTTTACTTCGATCTTCTTCACTTGCGAAGCAACCTCACAAATCAAGATAATCAATAGAATTGGTAACGAATGAAGCGATAGCTTCAACTTTAGATGCACCATGTGCTTCAATGGAATTTAAATCAGCTTAACTGATCATTCCGAGCAACAAGGTCAATAAGACTAATCTTTTCATAATTCAATTTTTAATGTCGTTTGAATAAAAGACAACTCAAAATCAAAACACCCCTATTTCAATGTCACTTTTTTTTCTGTGCTATGAAAAACACTTCACTTCCTAATCTAGGTTCCACAGAATTATGACAATCCTCCATCAAAATGAGTTCTAGATTCTTGGAGAATAGCGTCGCATATTCTTTCGTACTTCCGCCAAAAGGTGGTCCGCCTTCAAAGTCTCGGTTAAACAAAACACCAATATGCTTACCATTCGGCGCCAACAATTCAGGGATTTTATGAATGTACTTTTCTCTGAAGCTTGGATCAATGGCACAAAACATCGTTTGTTCAACTATCAAATCAAATTGACCTTCCAGTTCAAAAAAGTCAACGCAATGCAATTGGTCGGCAGGAAAACTCGAACAGTTCTTTTTGACTTCATCCAACGCCAATTGAGAGTAATCGGCTAAATGAATATTCTTAAATCCATTTTCCCACAAATAAATTCCCTCGTACGCTCTTCCACACCCTGGAATTAAGATTTTAATGTCCTTGTTCTCCAATTGATCAAAATAAGCTTTCAAAGGAGGTGAAATTTCGCCTAGATCCCAACCTGTTTGCTCTGCTTCGTAGCGGTCCGACCAATATTGTGGATTTAATTCTGTCAAAGTTCTATGAAAAAAGAAAGTCCGACCTGAGTGCAAGTCGGACCTGTGTTTATACCCTTAATTTTTTACGAAGGTTAAATAGTCTGTTCCACCATTTCCTCCACTTACATCCTTCAATTCAATTGAAGTGGAAGTTTGCGAAATAATTTCCCAATCATCGTTTAGGTCTTCAAAATTTCCATTCCCGCTAAACAAAAGATTGAAATGCATATCGCTTGGGTTATCATCGTTGCTGTTACTATCCGTAACACTCCAAGTTCCAGTTACGTTTGTTGAACCATTGGTTGCAGATACTGTCCCAGAACCGAAGGTGAAATTATATCCAACGAAGTTAGATGTTTCATCATCTCCAGAATCGTTAAAATACGAAATCCTCCATGTCCCATCCTGTATATTACTTTCAATTTCATTTTTCGTTTTATCATCAACTTTATTCTTTTTGCAAGAACCAAGTGCTGTCAGCGCTAGCAGAACGACGATCAAAATTCCTATGTTTCCATTTTTTTTCATGATTTTAAAATTTATCTGTTTATTCTTTCACTTTACATGTACTCGCTCCAAAAATCGCATAAAGTGGACAGAAGCTAATGAAACTTGTAGCTACAAAAACGCCTGCTAAAATCATTAAGATTATTCCCAATGTTCCAGAAATCACATTCGTTAAAAATAAAATAACTACCAGCGCAGCAATTATCAATCGGATAATTCGATCTGCAGATCCCATATTTTTTTTCATTTTAAAAGTTTTAAGTTGTTAAGTAAAACTGAATTTTTCAAGTTTATATTACAAATGTACGTTCAAGGAAAGTGGTTTGCAGTGACTTTTATCACCACTAGATTAATTTAACCGTTTGCATGCCCTGTTCGATCTTCCCTTCCATTTCCAATTTCTTCATAAGTCGACTAATCACTTCTCGAGCGGAGCCCAATTCACTTGCAATTTGCCTATG
>CBFIBY010000281.1:0-1740 GCA_965660955.1 Crocinitomicaceae bacterium
CCATGGCTGCATTGGTAGGATTGATGTTTATGGTAGCGATAGGCACATTCGAATGGGCCAGCTTTAAAGTATTCAAAAAAATGCCAAAATCGGATGTACTTGTGATGATTCTAGTAACCTTAATCACGGCTATCACGCACAATCTTGCTATCGCTGTTCTCGCAGGCGTTATCCTTTCAGCACTTGCTTACTCTTGGGAAAATGCAAAACGAATTAGAGCTCGGAAGTACACGGATGATGATGGAATCAAGCATTATGAAATTTATGGACCTTTATTCTTTGGTTCAACGACAGCCTTTGCAGAGAAATTTGATCTTTCAACCGATCCAGACGAGGTAATTGTCGACTTTGCCGAAAGCAGAGTTGCGGATATGTCGGCAATTGAAGCTTTAAATAAACTGACGGAACGTTATTTAAAAGCCGGTAAGAAAATTCATTTGAAACACTTGAGTCCTGATTGTCAAACTTTGCTTAAGAATGCTGAAAAAGTAATTGATGTTAATGTTCTGGAAGATCCTACGTATCACATTGTTGTGGACAAGGCTTAGTTAATTAACGTCTTGGTTTAGTCGGTGGCTCAGGCGAAAAAATATTCACCAATTTCTTCTTCAATTCTTCAAATTCATCCAATTGATCTTCCTTACACAACTGACGGATTCGATTGAAATGTTCGTAGTGCAGAGCCTCTAATTCAACTTGAATTCCACCCAATAACGCAATGAGTTCGGCTTGACCATTTTCATGATCATTCTTTCCATCCAATAGACGATACAGTTTGCGTTTTGCGTTGTTCTTTTCCTTTATTAATCGCTTTGTATTTTCCTGGTGAATTTCAATTAAATCCTGATAGTCTACCTTCTGTGCTTCTGAAAAGTTCAATTTTTTAGAAATCATCTCACTAATCGCTTTCGGATGCCCATGTGGTGGACCTTTTTTAGTTCGTGTAAAATGAAATGCCATGAAGGCAATATTTAAAACGACGAGCGCGATTACCGCTATTTTTAATGTTTTGACCTGTTTCATAGTTCACCGTAAATGTTATCAACGGATGTTCCGCCAACTTGTTCTTTGAGAATGGAAACTTCTTTATCTTTCGTTTGAACATTACTTGAAGCTAGAAGCGAAACATTCAGTGAAATCAAAACCAACAAAGAAGCGGCAATTGCAAAAACTTGCTTACCAGTAAAGGTAATTTCACGTGTTTTACCAATGGCAGATTGGATTTTCGTCCAAACGGCATCTGAAGGCTCCAACTTCGAAATTCCTTTCGCGCTGTGCTCCACTTTTCTTGTCCAATTCTCTTTATTCATTTTGTTTTGGTCTTACTCTTTTGACGATTAAACCCCTTCATTCCTTCGGTATTCCTCGTAAAAATTTTCTAATTCTTTTCTTAAGTTCGATTTGGCTCTTTGCACAATAGACTCAACCGCCCCAACACTTTTCTCCAAAATCTCAGCAATTTCAATATTTCCCAATCCATCAATCTGCGACAAATAAAAAGCTGTTCTCTGCGGCTCACTCAATTTGTCGATTGCCGCAAAAAGATATTTGCCCAGTTCTTTATTGTCCAATTGTATCCCAGGATGTGACTCCATATCTTTAATGTCAATGGTCTCTCCAGACTCCTTCTGAAAAGAAAGCATTATTCCAGAACGCTTCTTTCTGGTTTTGGATTTGATCACATCTAAACACGTGGTTTTGGTAATTTTAAAAATCCATGTTTTCAATTGAGATTCCCCT
>CBFIBY010000282.1:0-1723 GCA_965660955.1 Crocinitomicaceae bacterium
GCTGTTTTCTTTACTTCTTCGATAATATCTTTGTCAGATTCTATAACCTCAGCTGACTCTGGCACTATTCCTTCGTAATATTTATTCGTGAGTACCACCACTCGGTTCACAAAATTTCCAAAAATAGCCACGAGCTCGTTGTTCACCCTATCTTGAAAATCTTTCCAGGTAAATTCAGAATCCTTATTTTCTGGAAGAATGGAAGTAAGCACATACCTCAACTCATCTGTTTTTTCTGGAAATTCCTCAATATACTCATGCAACCAAACTGCCCAGTTTCTTGACGTGGAAAGTTTGTCTCCTTCCAGGTTCAAAAACTCATTGGCAGGTACATTGTCGGGCAGCACATATTCCCCTTGTTGTTTTAATAAAATTGGGAATATAATAGCATGAAACACAATGTTATCTTTCCCAATAAAATGAATCAGTTTGGTTTCAGCCTCACCTGTTTTTTTGTTTATTTTCCAATAATCTTCCCAGTTTTTTCCCTCAGCTTTGGCCCATTTTTTTGTTGCAGAGATGTAACCAATTGGTGCATCTAACCAAACGTACAATACTTTCCCTTCTGCATTTTCGAGTGGTACTTTTACTCCCCAATCCAGATCTCGAGTCATTGCTCTTGGCTTTAGCCCTGCATTAATCCAGCTCATCACTTGCCCAGTTACTTGGTTTTTCCACTCTTTTGGGTTGTGTAGTTGTCTTCCATGAATTTTACCCTCCTGTATCCAAGAAGTGAGCCACTCCTCATGTCTTTCCATCGGTAAAAACCAATGCGAAGTTTCTTTCAACACAGGTTTATTTCCACTGATTGCCGAAACTGGATTTATTAAATCCAAAGGACTCAAATCACTTCCACACTTTTCACATTGATCTCCGTAAGCACTTGGATTATTACATTTTGGACATTCCCCCGTAATGTATCTATCAGCCAAAAACTGATTGTTTTCCTCGTCATAATATTGTTCGTTCGTTTCTTTCGTAAACGTATCTTTCCCGTTCAAATCCAAAAAGAAATCTTGTGCCATCTGATGGTGCTCTGGCGCAGAAGTTCTGTCGTAAATCGAGAAATCGATCCCAATATCCTGAAAAGCTTTTTTGTTCAAATTGTGGTACCTATCTACAATTTCTTGAGGAGAAACGCCTTCTTTTTTGGCTCTACTGGTAAGGGCCGCTCCGTGCTCATCGGAGCCACAAACAAAAGCTACATCTTGCTTATTTAGTCGCAAATAACGAACGTAAATGTCGGCTGGTAAATAAGCTCCTGCCAAATGTCCAAGATGAAGAGGTCCATTTGCATAAGGTAGAGCTGCTGTTACGGTATATTTTTTAGGGTTTTCCAAGGCAATAAAAATTTGCATAAAGATACTATTCTCATTTTACAATAGAGAAAAAATAATCAGAAATGAATGGGGGAAATAGAATTGTTGTGTTCACTTATTCTGCCGATAATACATCAGGCGAAAGATAGTTGAATGTTCTTCCTGAGTAGAGCAAATTAGGAGTTCCATTCTTGATATGAATGAATTTGGGAAAAGAACCGCTTGTTATTCTTAAGAATTGTTCGGTTTCCATTATTTCAAAATCAAACTCTGTTCTTGTATCCTCCAAAAACCAATCTACTCCTTCTTGTGAACCAAAAAAGTATAGTTTTACTGGAGGAAAATTGGGATAATTCTTGGACAACACCATAAGTCTTTTACTTGCCATTTCGCAGTAAGGACAT
>CBFIBY010000283.1:0-1700 GCA_965660955.1 Crocinitomicaceae bacterium
TATGCTCCATAAGTTCTTTCTTCAATACGTTCTTGTCCTTCTCATTCATTAAATTCTTAATAGCCGAGAAAATGTAGTTTTTCGTGACGAAAGCAGAATTCTTAAACATGGGTTCTAAAATCTCTTGTTCTACTATCCGTTTTTTCAATTCGTCTTGTTTCTCAGCTATCATCGAAGCGAGTAACTCAACATCAATTGTTCCTTTTCCAAAAAGGACCTGATCCAATCCGAAAGATAGAGTTGGGGAAGCTTCCTGAGATTTCACAGTGTTTAAAAGCGGAAGCGATAAAAGAAAAATACAAGAGAGAAAAAATGACTTCATAAGTAGAATTTTTTCTAATGTAAGAATAATATTTTTTATTCTTTTCTTGGAAAATGAATGGGTTCTACATATAAAACTTGGGGAGCGATTTCAATAGGTAAGTATTCCGTGCACTAGCTCCCATGATCAATCCTATATTTCTCCATTTCCATCTTCATGAGCTTATTCTTTTGTCGTTTCTTGTTCATTGCCGTTAAATATTCTGAAAAGTAGACGTCAAAACCTAAGTTGAGGTAAGGATCATCCAAGTTAAATTGTACGTTTTGGGCAATGGGAAACATAACTGTTGTATTGAAAGAAAGGTTATTGAAGAATGTAATGCCCAATCCTGTTCCTAAAAAACTCGTATGTATGTTTTGCGAGGAATTTAATTTTGAAAGTCGATAGACTAATCCCGATCCATAAAACAGCATGTGCACATTGCTGATTAAGGGGTCAGCTTGATAATTTTTGGATGCATTCGTAAAAACTGTGTTGCGCAACAAAAGTGAATGTGGCTTTTTTTCGCCTTGTGTATAGGAATTACGCAATTGCAGGTTGATCAGATTAACCCGTAAGCCAATTTTTTCGGAAACGTATGTGAAGTTGGACTGATCATTTCGCACAGCTTCTGTTGAATTTGGAGGCTGAATCTTGAGGCTATTGTTGGCGCCGAGTGATAAATAGAAATGAAAAGGATTTTTTTCGCGATTGCCATAAAAGTCGAATAAGGTTGTGATGATACTTTCCACATCCACACTAACGCGATCACTTTCTGTTTCAAAATGCGTGTATTTGTCTATAGCGTGGAGGAGAACATTCAATGCCTTCGCCGAACCAGGCTCTTTGATCTGATCTCCACACATCAATAAGTTTTTCAGAAGGTAGTAGTACGTTTCTGTTTTGTCCAATTCATCCAAACGGCTAAAAAATTCTAGATACAATTCCACAAAGTCTTTATTCTTGGAAAATATATTTCGCACTTGTCGAGACAATGTTTTGTCTAAAAGGGCTTCAGAAAGTGGTCGATTGATGGATACTTGAAGCAGGTCTCGGACACCTTCCATTTTTTGAATCGTACTATCTAGTCGACCGTTTTCATACAAATTCAATACAGAAAGTTTGGGTAAAAATCGATGGTTGATTTCATGATACGCCATCTTGGCTTCCTTGGGAGTAGCGTTTTCGTCGAAGGAATACACCAACGTGAACAGATCCTCCATCACACGTTTCATTTGTGGGTCGTGTTTCAAATCCAAACAAACCAAACCTTTCATTTCAGTTTTTAAATCCTCAAATTGTGTCAGCATTCGTTTCTGAATGCGAGGTGATTTTTGATGAGTTGCTAAGGATGGGGTATTGGCAACAGCCGTCGTTGGGCGGGCCGTGTTTTGTTCAT
>CBFIBY010000284.1:0-1696 GCA_965660955.1 Crocinitomicaceae bacterium
CATGCGCGGAAAACGAGTCACAAAGAATGATTTCACCCAAACTGGAATTTCATATACATTTACACCTGAAAACTCAGGTAATCGATTGAAATCTATATCTTTTTCTGGGGTATCTGTTCCAAAAGCTAGATTGAAAACGGCCAAAGGTGTTGTTTCAGAAAATATACTTGAGGGCAGAACAGATGTTTTTTCCGAGAACCAGGAAAGCGAATATTCATCCCAATCCAATGTTCGAAAATCCGTTTTTGTCAAAAACGCATCCAACTGGTCTTTGTAACCAAAATCTGTTTTATCTGAAAATTGAAAGGTAAACTGCTGCTCTGGTGTACTGTCCACCATTCGGATAAAGCGAACGGCGTAGCGATTTATATCTACGACAAGTTGCTTTCTAGACATTCAATTATTGTTCCCAGGTTCCTGCCAGATCATTCATCGTAAGTGATCCGAAGCCAATTTCTTTTGGATCTTTTCCTTCTACTTCAGCCAAAGGCAGCATACCCCAAACTTTAACGGCAGGATACACTTCTTCGCCAATTTTTAAAGAATCAAGTGTTTTTACTTGCCATCTCGTTTTCGTACCTGGAACGTACATTAATGAATCCACTGAAAATTTACCGAAACCTTTTTTCATTCGAGTAGCGGTGTAAGATTTGTTCTTAAACTTCGTTTCCAAAAAGCTTACCATAACCGTGTCACGCTTGAAATTGACCAAGTCAGTCGGTGGATTTGGCCGCAAACTTAAGCGAAGTGCCTCTTCTTCCGTCATGTTAAAATCGATTGGACGATTATCTCCATAAAGGAATCCTCTTTCTTCTGGGGTTATTTTTCGGTTTGGAGGCGTTCCCACTTTATTTACATAAGGAACTTTTCCATTTTCGATAAAGTAAATTAGTGAGTCCCAATTATCTGTATAATGACCATGTTGCTCCATGTATGCCTTTTGAGCTGTGCGCACATCGCCAAGGTTTAACGCTGCTTTCTCAGAAATAAGCGTAAAGTTTCGCATATGTTTATTCGTATCAACAACCGATTTCGTTGAATAGAACAATGTTCCAATTGCACCAGCTAACGCAAGGATACCCAGAACTGTTAGGATTTTGGATGAAATTGCACCAGAACTATACAAAAGTGTTAAAACACCTGCTACAAACATCATTACTGTTGCCGTAACAAAAGTTTTGTTTTGAGGAGAAGTCATCACAACGTATAACATGCCCAAAGCAAAGAGCATAAACAAAGCGGGTACCGAGTACTTTTTGATCAGAAGGGAAAACTTGTTCGTCATTTTTTACTTATTTCGAATTCTAGACAAAACTACAATTTTTTAGATTCTACGAAAGGTCATTGAATAGTTTTTTTAAACCTTTTAATCAATAGTTAATACCCACGCGAAATCCATTACCTTTGAAAAGAAGAAATTACCCCTTGGATAAGCAAACATTTAAAACACTTTTTTTAAGACATTTTCAGCTGGATATGACAGCTGATCAAAGTCAATTACTGAACGCATTGACTGACTTTTCTTTTCAACGAGAAGGAAAACCATTGTTTGTTTTGAAAGGTTATGCCGGAACGGGAAAGACGTCTATGTTGGGCGCTTACGTGAAAACAATGAATGAGGTAACGCCGCGGGTCAAACTACTTGCCCCAACCGGGCGAGCAGCAAAAGTGCTTGCGCAAAAGTCCAATCAATTTG
>CBFIBY010000285.1:0-1692 GCA_965660955.1 Crocinitomicaceae bacterium
CTTTTTGTCTGAGTGAATTATAATTAAGTACAACGGTTTTGTATATGGCTCATAGCGTGCAAATTATGAAATTATTTTCGGATGAAGCACGAGCCGAATTTTTTAATTTTTCTTCTAAGTACATGACAAAAATTGCAATACGTTAATATTTAGTTCATTATACCCTGTCAACATCACCCTTGAGAGATAATCTAGTCCATACTTACAAACACTGACCGCCCTTCTTCCATGTTTTTTAATCTTTATGGGCTGGATATTGGAGTCAATAAAGTCGCCAATCCTGTAGCACCAGACAAAAGCCATCATAACCAAGAGCATCAATTTCTCGAGTCTCTGCATGGCAATCACGTGAGTGTCCTCGATATTAAAGCCACTTGATTTCAACCCTCGAAATAGTGTCTCCACCTGCCATCGCATTCCATAATATTCCAGAGCTTGGTTCGGTCTATTGAAGGAGACTAGGATCAAGTACTGTATTTTTCCATCCTTGATCGTCTTTGTCCCAGAGAGATAACACAATTGTTGGTTTATCCTAACAATCCGTTCATAATGTTTCATCTCACCTACCCTTAGGTTGTTGAATAGGTGCCATGCCGTCACCTTTTTTTGTTTTCTTGGGGAAAACACCTTAAAATTGTTCCTTATCCTGATATGGTACCTGATGTTCTCACGGTTGAGAAAGCCCAGCCATTCCTCTCCCACGAACTCCCGATCGGCCAACAGGCAGTCGATGCGCTCCCGACCGAACCAGGTTATGAAATCGCTGACCAGTGCGATACGTTCAGACGTATTGGAGTTCCCTTTCTTGTCCAGCATTCGGAACATTAAGGGGAAAGCCACATTCTTGTAAGCGACCCCCAACATCAATATGTTGATGTTGCTCTTGCCTAGCTTCCAATTGGTCCTGTCCATAATCAAGATAAGGGGCCCCTGCTGGGGCAGCAGCGCAAAAATGAACTTGGACACCCACTCCATGGGCAATCCGGCACCGGCCATAAAGCGCTGGATACGCCTGAAATTGCTCGCTGCACTGGCACTGGTGTTGAATCCAGCGGAAAGCTTCGAATAGTTCACGGTTTTTACCTTGCACAGCGACCCGATAAAGTGACAAATGAAACGGATCCTAGCTAGGTTCAGAAAGTCTCCAAAATGAGCTGTGAACATCGTCAATAATGATGTATCTTCGTTGTTCGGACTGGTGTTCTTTTTTAAAGGCATGATGTAGTAATTTTTCCTTTAATATACTGAATGCCAGTCTTTTATCCAAATTTATTTCCCCTTATTTTATTGAATTTTAGTCGATTATAGCTTTTTGTCATGTACTTAGAGTGAAAGTATTTCAACGGTCTAAATCCGAACAATCTAATGCATCAAGAGACAAAGCAGAACTATCTTGTAAACAGAAAGAGGCTTGGCGTAACGTTAAAATCAAGACTTTGAAACAAATAGACAAACTTTTAAAAAAATGTAAAAAGCTTGATCGTGATAAAAAGCGCTATGGAGAGACGCACGCCGATCTTGTTAAGAAATTGAACATAAAGACAAAAGAAAAAAAGAAAAACAATAATGAGATAAAACAAACAAAAAAAGAAATAGAGGAAGAAAAAAAGAGAATTTTAAAAACTTCTTTGCGCCTTGAGGCTAACCAGAAAAAGCTAGAATCTATCTTTACTAAACTTTTTTTGAAGACGG
>CBFIBY010000286.1:0-1545 GCA_965660955.1 Crocinitomicaceae bacterium
CATTCGTTCCAAAGATTTCACGGACAAATCAGAGGTTCTCTATCAATTCGCCGACTTGGATGATTATGACATTCTAGGCCCCATGAAAGTTGGGCAGTCCTCTTCCGACATTATTCTTGCTGATTTGTCTAGAAGATTGGTGAACCGAGATTTGTTGAAGATTGAAATTTCTAAAGAGCCATTTTCAGAAGAAAGAATTCAAAAAGAAAGAGAAGATTTGGCGGAGCGCTGGGAAATCCCTTTTGAGGATACAAAATTCTACGTTTATTCAGAGAAACTGACCAATTCAGCTTACAATCAAGGCAAACAAAATATTAATCTTTTGATGAAATCTGGAGAAATAATGGATCTTTCGCAAGCTTCGGATAATTTGAATATTTCTGCGCTCGCAAATCCTGTGGAGAAGTATTGTTTGTGCTATCCGAGTTAATAGACTGCTGACTGTTGACTTTTGACTTTTGACTTTTGACCATTATGGTAATTTATCCAAATTCTTAACAGAATTCAAATCAACCAGTTTAGTTTCGACAAGCATACTTTTAGCCTCCGCCTCTTCGTTCCCAGATAAAGTATCTAATAAACTTTTCGCCGCCATTTTACCCATTTTCATACCAGAGTCTTTCACATGACTGACATTAGGGAATGTCAGATAAGGGAAATCGCCATCACTAATAGAAATTACAGAAATTTCATTGGGAATTGAAATGTTAGCTCTATTAATATGGAGGAGACTTTTAGCTAGTAATTCATCAGACATCGTGAAAATTGCCGAAATGGATTTGTTATGTTGAAGTATAGGAAGTAAAATAAAATTGAGATCCTCACTTGAATTAACAGAGATGATATTTTCTTCAATAACCGGCAGATTATGGTCTTTATGCGCTTGGATATATCCGTTGATTCGATTACGAGATATACTGAATTTCGGATTTCCAAAAACGCCTAATATGTTTCGATGTCCTTTTTCTATTAAATACACCACAGCTTTGTAGCTAGCGGAAGCACTATCAATTGTAACAGAAGAGAACTTAGGATTACTGATCGTTTTATCGAGAAGAATGCATTTAATGTTAGCTTGATTAAAAGCTGCGAGATGTTGCAAATCTTCTGTCTCTCCCGACACGGATATCAAAACACCTTCAACCGCCCAATGCAAACACTGTTGTATCATTTCTTTTTCCCTATCCAATTTATCGTTTGTGAGAAATGTAATCAGGGAATATTTGGATTGATCTATTGTTTTGTTAATACCCTTAATCAGGTTAGGGGTAAAAAACATATTGAGTTCTGGTAAAATCAATGCTATCAGCCCAGAATGGCGACTTCGGAAAAATCTAGCGTGAAGATTTGTTGTGTAATGGAACTGTTCCGCGGCCGCTTTCACCTTTTCTTTTGTCGCTTCACTTATGTCTGGATGATCTGACAAAGCCCTCGAAACTGTTGATGTAGAAAGGTTTAATACATCTGCCAAATCCTTGATTGTGATTCTTTTCATGTTTGACAAAATAAAAAAAAAGTTATGAACCGCAATCTTTCCCGCAAACG
>CBFIBY010000287.1:0-1506 GCA_965660955.1 Crocinitomicaceae bacterium
GACTGTATATCAAAGCATTAAACGAAGGATGTTTCTTAACCCATCCTTCAATTTTCTCAGCTGGGATCAGCATTAATTTAGAATCTGCTTCTGTTACAGCATAAATTTTACTCGGTTGATGGTTGAAAATAGAGGTGAAAGACATAATACAGCTTTCAATCGGTTGAATATAATACAGAAGCAACTCTTTATCATCATGCGCCGACTACACTTTTAATAATCCGTCTAATACGATTGGCAATACTTTAACATACTGATCTTCACGCAGTAACTCTGTGTTTTTAGCTACTTCAACCACTGTTGAATGTGCCAACATTTCTTCGACTAAGTCCTTGCCAAGAAACGAAAGCTTGGATTTTATATCCTCCATGGACATCTATAATTGAGTTTCTTACAAAAATAAGGCTTATTTTCATCGAACAATGCCTCAGAAAATTACATTCATCATAAATAAGAGTCGTAAGCTGAAAGCTAGTTCGTTAGAAACGATTGACTCGTTAAAAAAACTGGCTAATTATACCTGTACAGATTTTATAACCAACGAACCAAAGCACGCAACGGAACTGGCATTAAAAGCATCGGAAAACGGATTTGACTTCATTATTGCTGTTGGTGGAGATGGAACATGCAATGAAGTTGTGAATGGTATCATGCTCAGCCAGCGGAGGAGCGAAGTGATATTTGGCATCATCCCAAATGGATCTGGAAATGACTTTCAAAAGAATATTGGGGATTTTAGTCCTCAAAAGTTCACAGAGAGCCTTCTGAGAAAAAATAGCAAGTCAATCGATATCATTCGACTTCAGCATAAATCAGAAATTAAGTACGCCTTAAATATTGTTGGAATTGGTTTTGACGGTCATGTAGTTCAAAAGTTGCAAAACATCCGTTGTTCCTATGGTTTGAAAGGTAAATTCGCCTACGCAATTTCTATTCTTAGTTCCTTCCTATCGTTTCAAAAGCAAGTCACCCATTTTCAATCCGGCGACGATGTCATTCATGGAAAAATGCTCATGGCGGTCGTTTGCAACGGGCATACATTTGGTCATGGTCTTATAATTCAACCGGAAGCAAAAATTGATGATGGAAAGCTAAATATCGCCTATTTGGGAAACGTTTCTTTCTTCGACTATATTAGAAACCTTGGAAAACTAAAGCGAGGTGAATTCGTTCAGCATCCCGAAGTACAATATCTGCAAGGGATGAATGTATCAATATCAATGGATGGAAAAGGATTGTACACAGAAATGGATGGCGAATATTTTTCGCAAGGAGATGTCACTTTTGAAATCGTCCCAAGTGCACTACAACTTTTAATTTTGTAAGCTAGAAAAGTAGAACTTGCGCAGGTACTAAGCCCGCCTTTATTTTTCGAATAAAACTGCCATTCGAAGAATACTGCAATACGAAGCCTTCGTTCACATATCCATTTGCATCAAAAACGAATAGATTTTGAGACAAAGAGGAATACTCAACTTTGTAAGGCGTCTGAATTGTGCTGAAATC
>CBFIBY010000288.1:0-1390 GCA_965660955.1 Crocinitomicaceae bacterium
ACTGCCATCACAAGCCTTGATTTTTGGTTACTTTTCATTAAGGAAAAGTAACGTAAAATAAACTGATTCTGTTGACGAGGAATTTAATCCGACAATAATTATCTGAAAGTGAACTTGAAGAATTTCGCCTTAAACTTCAACAGAAGAAGAAAGTAGAAACGCGCAAAAGAATCATCGTTTTTATGATTAGCGTTTTTCTAGTTTTTGGCCTGTTTGCCTATCTATTTAATTGATTTCAATCGGTTGAAAATCCGATTCAAAAAAGTGTCTTTCTTTTTAACGGGCTTAATTTCAACTTTACCTTTTTCTTCCTGTTCCATCTGTTCATAATACTCCCTCTCGTCGTAGCTGATTTGAGGAACTCCACGGAGTTGAACATCTTTTTCATTTGGATAATCAAGTTGTTTGGAAATGATAACCTTTTCAAAAACCTGAGCTTCTTCTACAATGAGCGTATCGGTTGTCTTCATACTTTGAACATAAGTGATTTTCCTCGGTTCGAATTTTTCTTTTTTAATTGAAGTTGAGGTATCCGATTGAAGTTGACTAGCGGTTGTATCTTTTGGGATAGTATCATTTTCACGATTGTCCACATGCACCTGTGGCGCACCCAATGTTCTTTTGTCCTTAGCACAAGCTACTGCTGTCGAAAGAATTACAGAGGCTAATATTGGACGAAAAAATGAGGTTTTGACTTTCCTTTCAGGCAGCGCTAATCCTTTATTGATATGTTCTAATTGCCCTGTGCGAAATTGTCCACAAGTTTTTTCATTTCCTTTTTGGGCATAAAAAGCGATGATTTGTGCATCCGACATTCCTGAGAAATTGATAACCGTTTTCTGACAGGCAGCACAATGTCTACCGAATTGAACAGGTGTCATTTTGTTCCAATCTTCGTCACAAACAAAGCTGAGTTCTATTTTTTTGACTTTGGGCATATAGTGTTTAGATGAAATGAGTACGCGTATTCCATAAATGGAATCATATACCCGTACAAGTTCTCATTCGAATCGTTCATTCTAGTTTATAATAGTTGAAATTGAAAACCTCTGTATCTTAGTTTTGTCCAAACTCTCTAAAGTCAGAGGAATTTGGACGTATGATTCTTCTATTTTACATTTTTTAAAACTTTCCTGTAACTTTATTGGAAGTTGTCAGTCTTACGTATGGCACCTATGAAAAATGACAGCGAAAGAATTCAATAGCGCGGTAGACGAATTTTCGGATAATATATTCCGATTTGCTCTGAAACATCTTAAAAATGAGATGTCGGCAAAAGATATCGTGCAAGAAACATTCGCGAAAGTTTGGGTGAAACATGAAGAAGTAAGTTTTGAGAAAGTCAAAAGTTATCTCTTCACTACGGCATACAACGCCATTATTGATTTTG
>CBFIBY010000289.1:0-1242 GCA_965660955.1 Crocinitomicaceae bacterium
ATCCAATGATTTTACGGCATGAACTTCGGCGCTTCCAGCTCCAGATACAGAGACTTCAACATAATCTCCAATTAAGTCTTCGGCATCCACGCTTCCAGCACCCGAAATGGAAATATCCAAATGAGCAACTGAAGTCGGTTTTCCAGACGTTTCAAAAGTACCTGCTCCTGAAAGGTCCAAATCCAAATCAGCTAGTTTTGAGAAATGTCCCATTTCTATTTCACCAGCTCCGCTCAAATCAATATCGGTTATCGTTGGCATGGTGATTTGAATTTCCACGTCGAAACGCATTGGCAGATCGTCGTGCGTGTCACAAACCAAGGTATTTCCTTTCGTTTTAAAGATCAAGTATTTGAAATGTGATTTATTTCCACGCAACACGATTTTTCGCTTTTCCCCTTGACGTAAGGAAATATCTGCCGCACCGGAAGTACGGATTTTCGTATAATCTCCTGATTCATTAATTTCTTTTAATTGTTCCTTTGTTTCACGTGCATCAGGTTCCTCGGGAGAAACGAAAATATGACAAGATTGAAGCATTAAAAACAAAGCAAGAAGGGCGAGAAGGATTTTCATAATTCTTTTTTTGACCAATTTAAGTGTTCTTTTTCCAGTTTATTTCACGAAATCGGTGAATGGTAATTTACGGTCGGCAAAGTGGTAATTGGTAGTCCGTTTTGTTTTAAATTCTTCGTATATTATATCCAAATAAAAAATGAGATGTTAGGAGGAGGAGTAATCGCTGCAATGCAAAAAGCGTACAGTGATAGCAGAGCACTGAGTAAAAGCAAAAAAGGGAAAAAGAGTTCAGGGGTAGATTATCTTAATGAAAACCAACGAAAAGCTCCTTTAAAATTTAATGAATTATCTGAAAACAATAGTGTCCGATAAAAAGAAATCCAATGCCAATTCAATGCACGAAAAATGGAGATTTGGAGGAGTTTTTAGTTTTTGAGGGTAACTTTTGGTGTAAAATTAAGACAGAGTAAATTTGGCATTTGATGGTAGGCTTTTCAAAGCGAACTGAAAACGGTGAATTTTGGAGGAAGCTTCGAAGTGCAACGAAGAAGATCACCGATAAAATCCCGTTTTTAGAAGTTTTAAAAATAAAGCGCAGTATATTAAATTGAAATCGAAGCGAATACTGCGCTTTAACTGCCATCACAAGCCTTGATTTTTGGTTACTTTTCATTAAGGAAAAGTAACGTAAAATAAACTGATTCTGTTGACGAGGAATTTAAT